>CAJTVQ010000008.1 GCA_910579935.1 uncultured Lachnospiraceae bacterium | reverse complement strand
TGTGTTTGCCTTATTATAGAATAAATTTCAATGCCCTACGACAATAGGGTTGTCTAATTCCTCTAGTTGTTAATAGCCGCCTGCGCCGCCGCCAACCGCGCAATCGGTACCCGATAAGGCGAACAGGACACATAAGTCAACCCAACCTTATGGCAGAATTCCACCGAAGAAGGATCGCCGCCGTGCTCTCCGCAGATCCCCAGTTTAATGTCCGGTCTGGTCTTCCTGCCCTTTTCTGCTGCCATCTGCACAAGCTGTCCGACACCGCTCTGATCCAGCCTTGCGAACGGATCTGACTCATAAATCTTATTCTTATAATACTCATCCAAAAACTTGCCCGCGTCATCCCTCGAAAAACCGAACGTCATCTGCGTCAGATCGTTAGTACCGAAAGAGAAAAATTCTGCCTCTTCTGCAATTTCATCCGCAAGGAGTGCCGCTCTCGGAATCTCTATCATGGTTCCCACATGATACCTGATATCCGAATTCTTTTCCTTCTTAACCTGTTCTGCGGTTTTCACTACGACATCCTTTACAAATTTCAGTTCCTTCTTTTCACCTACCAGCGGAATCATGATTTCCGGAACCACATCATAGCCTTTTTCCTGCTTTACTTCAATCGCCGCTTCCATTACCGCTCTAGTCTGCATCCGTGCAATCTCCGGATAAGTAACAGCCAGACGGCATCCGCGGTGTCCCATCATAGGATTGAATTCATGGAGGGAATCGCAGATTTCCTGCACTTCCTCTGCCGTCATCATCATCTTCACTGCCAAATCATCAATATCATCCTTCTCCGTGGGCACGAATTCATGCAGCGGAGGATCTAAGAAACGAATCGTAACCGGCCTGCCTTCCATCGCCTCATACAATCCCTTGAAATCCCCCTTCTGATAGGGAATCAGATCATTCAAAGCCTTTTCCCTCTCCTGCAAAGTTCTTGCCAGGATCATCTGACGAATCTTGGGAATCCGGTCAGGCTCGAAGAACATATGCTCCGTACGGCACAGACCGATACCCTCTGCCCCGTATTTCACGGCATTGGCCGCATCTGCAGGTGTGTCCGCATTGGTCCGTACCTGAAGCTTGCGGAACGAATCCGCCCAATCCATGATCCTTTCAAAATTACCGCTGATGGATGCTTCCATCGTCTTGATATCACCGTCATAAATCTTACCGGTGGAACCGTCCAGGGAAATGTAATCCCCTTCATGGTATACATGTCCGCCCAGCTGGAATACCTTGTCCTCTTCATTAATGGAAATATCCCCGCAGCCTGATACACAGCAGGTTCCCATACCGCGCGCCACGACCGCTGCATGGCTGGTCATACCGCCCCTTACGGTCAGGATACCCTCTGCCGCATGCATACCCTCGATATCCTCCGGTGAAGTCTCCAGACGGACCAGTATAACCCTTTCGCCTGATTCATGAGCCTTTTTCGCCTCTTCCGCCGTAAAGTAAACCTTTCCGGCCGCTGCTCCGGGCGATGCAGGGAGTGCCTGCCCGATAACCGTTCCGGCCTTCAGGGCATCCGCATCAAAAGTAGGATGAAGCAGCTGGTCCAGAGATTTCGCTTCAATACGCGTTACCGCCTCTTCCGGTGTGATCTTCCCTTCATCTACCAGATCGCAGGCTATCTGCAAAGCCGCCTGTGCGGTTCTCTTACCGTTCCTCGTCTGCAGGAAGAACAGTTTTCCATCCTCAATCGTAAACTCCATATCCTGCATATCCCGGTAATGGTCTTCCAGCTTATTTGCAATTTCAATGAATTTTTCATAGCATTCCGGCAAATCTTCCTGCAGCCTGGTAATCGGCTGAGGCGTACGGATACCTGCCACTACATCTTCTCCCTGCGCATTGATCAAATATTCTCCGTATATACCCTTTGCACCGGTGGAAGGATTTCTTGTAAATGCAACTCCCGTACCCGAAGTATTTCCCATATTACCAAACACCATCGCCTGTACATTCACTGCCGTACCCCAGTCACCCGGAATATCGTTCATCCGGCGGTATACGATTGCCCTGTCATTGTCCCATGAACGGAATACCGCTTTCACTGCTTCCATCAGCTGCACCTTCGGCTCCTGCGGAAATTCCGTCCCCATCTTGTCCTTGTAAACCTGCTTAAACTTCCCGATCACCTCTTTCAGGTCTTCGGCTGTCAGTTCCGTATCGAACTTCACACCCTTGCCTTCCTTGATCTCATCTAAAATCCGCTCAAAATAAGATTTCGGAATCTCCATTACCACATCGGAAAACATCTGGATGAATCTCCGGTATGAATCATAAGCAAACCGCGGATTTCCCGTCTTCTTTGCAAATCCTTCCACTGCGGCATCGGTCAGGCCCAGATTCAAGATCGTATCCATCATACCAGGCATGGATGCCCGCGCTCCGGAACGCACCGATACCAAAAGCGGATTTTCGGTATCGCCGAATTTCTTACCCTGTTTTTTCTCCAAACCTTCCAAAGCGTCAAAAATCTGTGCTTCGATTTCTCCAGAAATCGATTTTCCCTGACTGTAATAATCCGTACATGCTTCCGTTGTTACTGTGAACCCCTGCGGTATCGGAAGTCCGAGCCTGGTCATCTCTGCCAGATTTGCTCCCTTGCCCCCCAACAGGTTTCTCATGTCCGCGCTTCCTTCTTCAAATAAGTACACCCATTTTGTCATGATTTTCCCTCTCCTTAAAATAATATTACTGGATATATAATCCATTGTATCACATTTTTATGCAGTATACCACTCATTTAACAGTTCTTCTTCCCCTCCTTCTGCCGGCACACGGTAAAAGTAGTCATTGTTCCCTGTTTCCTCATTTACCTCGGCTATGGCTTCATAGTACAGATAGCCGTCTCCCGGAACAAAATACAGAATTCCCCAGTATTCTCCTTCTTTCATACGGGCAACCGTCCGCTTTTCCCCTCCGGTCAGCGTAATCGCCACAATTTCCCCTGCCATGGCCGTATACAGTTCGCCGTCCTGAATCAGAAAAGAATAATTTGCGGATCCCGTAAAATCCACCGGAAGCTCACCTGCCAGTTCTCCGGTGTCTTTGTCCCGTATTTCCATCCGGTATAAAAAAGTGCGGTAATCATATCCCTCCGGCTTATGCGTAAGTGTAAAACAATATAGTCTGCCGTCTTCATAAAACGCATTTTCTATATATCCCTCTTCATCCATTCCGGCAAAACCATATAAAATCTCATCCTCATCCGCTCCCGGTTTCACACGTCCCAGCACATTCTGTCCGCTTTCCCTGTCCGTTCCCCGGTAATACAGCCACACCCCGTCATAACCCAGTATACTCTCGATGCGGTCTGTGGATATCGTTCCCTTCTCTTTTGTATTGACATCCACCCAGGCATACTGCATACTGTGGTTTTCGTCATATCCGTAACCGTAAAAAAGTTTATCTCCGATCAGCTTCTCATACCCTGCCCCAGCCAGAAAAACATCGTCAGCCAGCACTTCCACACTGCCTCCGTCCATATCGGAACGCTTTATTTCCATCAGTTCGTCCGTCAGACTGTCATATGCCTCCTGTACTTTTTCCACATAATATATTTTTTCATCCCAAATGGTAAAAACATTGCTTTCCACCGGAATCTCTTTCCCGAAGAATCCATGCGCCCCGCAGTACACCTGCCCGCCGTATGCGCACAGATTCGTAAAATTCCTGACCGGACAGTTTAAAGAACCTTCCGTCTCACGTGCCTGTCCCGCATCCGCTTCTTTCTGCTCCGCCTGACTTTCTCCGGCTTCCGGACCGGCTGACCTGATTACCCCTGCCGCAATTATGATACCGGTCAAAAGAAACAAAACCACTGCCATCACAATTTTTCTGTTTTGACCAATGTCCTTACCCTCATCCTTTCCAGCCTTTTCGTTTTTATTCATTTCCATCCTCTCTCCTCTAAACCGGATGCTGACGGCAGGCTGCCACCTGCATCCGTAACCTGTGGATTTTGGATTTACTGTTTCACTTCAATGGTATACTCCGCTGCAAACCGTTTTCCCGGCTGCACCTCATTCCCCCACTTTCTTTCTTCCAAAGTTCCCTCAAAATCCGCATTGTCACATAGTCCGTACCACGGCTCAATGCAGACAAACGGCGCCTCAATCCCCGCCGGTGTCCATACCGCAACCACCGGGGCGCTGAATGCAACCTTAATATATGGCTTTTTATCCGGAGTCAGCAGAGATATTTCCTGGAGCTGTCCGTCCTCCATCACCATTGCATCCTGCTCAAATAATTCCGCCCTTACCGGAAGCCTCCCGTTTTCCAGTTCATGTACCACATGACGGTCGTCCACCAGACCGTCCGTTCCGATCACCGTACAACGTATGCAGTCCTTCCTGCCGAATTCCAAATAGTAATCTTCCCTCCTGTGCTCCGGGTTCAGCGGACAATTAAACGCCGGATGACCGCCGATGGAAAAATGGATCACTTCTTCCGACAGGTTTTCCACCCTCCAAAGCACTTTCAGTTTCTTTCCGTCCAGACGGTATCCCACTTCCAGTCTGAAATCAAACGGATAAATCTTTTCTGTCTCCTCATCCGCATCCAGTAAAAACCAGACTTCCGCCGCCTCGTGGGATACCAGCTTAAATTCCATATCCCTTGCAAACCCGTGCTTTGTCATCTGATAAGTTTCACCCTGAAAACGATATTCCCCATTCTTTAATACACCAATAAACGGAAACAGAACCGGCGATGTCTTTCCCCAATAGGCCGGATCTCCACACCACATATATTCCACTTCCTGCTCCACGCTGCGCAGGGACTTCAGTTCTGCGCCGCGGCTGTCTACCGAAGCCATAATAACTCCGTTGCTGATTTCAAAAATTGCCATACGTATCCTCATTTCTGCGCTGCTTTGCTGCGTAAAACCATCTATGGTTTACAGGTTTGCGGATGCAGCGCAGACACAAACCCGGGCATGAAAGCTTTAAAATTCTTTCATGCTTCCGCTCTTTCTTCCTATGTTTCACAAATTGTATTGCCGCATTTATTCCTTCCGGTCGAAAATTTCCACCGCTTCCACATCCAGCGCTTCCATCGTTTCCACCACTGCTTTTGCAGTCTTTGAAATACAGGAAATGATCCATATATCGGAAATACCGTCAAAAATCAGCAATACTCCTATCAGTGTAACCATCGTACTTACCGCTTCGAAAGGATTGCATATCAGAAGCGCTCCGAACCCAATCGTCACAATGCCGAGCAGCAAAGCCACCCACCATTTATCATATTTCTCCCTGCACAATTCCACCGCCTGCAGCAGGTTATGTCCTCCATGCACCGCGATGATCACACCGATCACAACAGGAATGATCCTGATCAGCACACCGGGGTCCAGAATAATCCACCCGCCCAGTACTGCCAGCACAATACCTGCCAGTAAAATCAGCTGCGACAAAAGCGTTCCGTCCCGCCTGACAAAAAAAGTGATCAGGTTCACCACACCCGTCAGTGCCAGTACGCACCCCAGTCCGATACATATCACCTTTGACGAAATATCCGGCCAGACCACGAGCGTAATGCCAAACAGCACGCATAACACAGCCGAAATCAGATAGTTGGCTTTTAAGGTCTTAAAAAATCGATACATTTTGCCCACTCCTCCTTATCCTGACTTAGCATATAAAAAACTTAAGCCAATTATACCATAATTTAGGAAGTTTTCAATATTTGCCCTGTCCGTAACCGGAAAATCAATTTTCCATTATCCAATGTATATATAATTTGGTATTACCTCCAGTAACTTTTTTCCTGCGCCAAATCTATCCTTCTTTTCTCATCAGCGTTTCTCCACTCCCCTTATCATACACAAAAAGACATTCCTGCCCACTTGCAGGAACACCTTTCTCTACTCTAATAATTATTCTATCATACTCAAAATACAACCACATAACACCAGTACATCATAAACCCAAAACTACACTATCTCAACTTGTAAATATTCCGTTATTTCTTCCTGTGATAAATGATACTTTTCCTGCAATCGCTTCGAAATCTCATCATCCGATAATCCCAAATCCCGACACATGGAAATAGCGCCATAAATTTTTCCTTTTTCTATCCCCTTTTCAATATTTTCCTGGTCACGCATTAATAATGTCATATACTCATGCCTCCATTCCCGATTCGTTTTTGCCTTTTTTACCGCTTCCTCTAACCGCTCAATAAAAGAGTCTTCCGTTTTCTTTCCTGCCACATAATCCAAAAATGCCCTTAGGAACTGTTAAGAAATAACTTTACACTTTGACGCAGGATGAGTTCACAAAGGCAAGGCGGAAGATGGAGTCGATGCGGGCATCGACGACTGATGACAACGTGGCATTTGCGGACTCAGACAAGTCAAATGTAAAGATTTATTTCTTAACAGTTCCTTAGTTCTCCACTGACATCATTCATTTCACTATCCGAATTTAAGAATATCTTTACTGCCCCGTCACCTAAAGCAATATCTTTGTCCTCCTTACAAATATTCTCAAACGTATACATATGTCTCCCTTTTTCAAACATATCAAAAGGACATATAAAACTAACATAGCTGGAATTTAACTGCTTATACGATTGACCTTTATCTATGCTCCTCACCCAAGCACATAATCCGTCGTCTGGTACACATAATAATTCAGCCAGTTCGTATACAGGTTATTGCTGTGGGAGCGCCACTGGAGCCTGGGTCTCAGGGACGGATCATCCTCCGGATAATAATTTTTCGGCACCTCTATGGGCAGTCCCCGTTCCATATCCCTCATATATTCATTATGTAAAGTCATCCTGTCATATTCGGGATGCCCCATAATAAAAATCCGGCTTCCTTCCCCTGTCATACACAAAAGCACACCCGCTTCTTCGGATTCCGCCAGCACTGTCAGCTCCCTGCATCCGTGAATTGCCTCCGCGGGCACCTCCGTATGGCGGCTGTGGGGAATCAGAAAATAATCATCGAACCCTCTTACCAGCGGTATCTTCCGGTTCATTACCCGGTGCTCATACACACCGAATACCTTCTTGGGCAAAAGCACCTTATCCAGCCCGAAATGATAATACAGTCCGGCCTGCGCGCCCCAGCAGATATGGAGCGTTGACGTGACATTCCGTTTCGACCACTCCATAATTTCACACAATTCCTCCCAGTAATCCACCTCTTCAAAGGCGATCTGCTCAACCGGCGCTCCCGTAATAATGAATCCGTCATACCGCTTCTCTTTCAGCTCGTCAAACGTATTATAAAATTTGTTCAGATGATTCATGGATGTATTCAGGGAACGGTGGCTGTTCATCTTCATAAACGTCACATCCACCTGAATCGGTGTATTGGACAGCGCCCTCAGCAGCTGCAGTTCCGTGTCCTGCTTCACCGGCATCAGATTCAGGATGCAGATCTGAAGGGCACGGATATCCTGATGCACCGCCCTGTTCTCATCCATCACGAATATATTTTCATTTTCCAGTATACTCTTGGCTGGTAAATCATTCTGTGCTTTAATCGGCATTGCTCTCTCCTCCTAAATACTGTTCCATGAACTGCTCTTCCGTCAGGATCGGAACCTGAAGATCCTTTGCCTTCTTGTTCTTCGAAGATGCCGAGGCAATATCATTGTTGATCAGGCAGACCGTCCTGGATGTCACACTTCCTGTCACCTTTCCGCCCTTTTTCTCTATGACCTCTTTCAGCTCGTTCCTGCTGGCATAATGGTTCAGGCTTCCCGTCACCACAAATGCCATTCCCGCCAGCGCCCCGTTTTCCTCTTCTGTTTCTTCCTGTTCTATCCGGACCTCTGCCAGCAGGTTCTGCAGCCGTTCTTTGTTCCCCGCATCCTGAAAATATGCACGGAAACTGGTTGCTATCACCTCTCCCACACCGTCTATGGCGCTTAGGTCCTCTACCTCCGCTTCCATCATCGTCTGCAGATTATTCTTATAATTCCTGCAGATCATTTTTGCATTGGCAAGGCCGATGTTGGCGATTCCAAGACTGTAGATCAGACGGGACAGCGTGGTATTGCGGGCCGTTTCGATACTGCTTATCAGATTCTGGTAAGACTTTTCCCCAAACCCCTCCATCTCTACGATTTCATCCTTAAAACGGTCCAGATGGAATATATCCGCATACTGATGGATATATCCTTTTCCGATGAACTTTTCCAGTGTCGCCTCTGACAGCCCATCCATATTCATGGCATCCCTGCTGACAAAAAGGGTAAAAGCTTTAATCTTCTTCGCTTCGCAGGCAGGATTTGTGCAATACAGCGACTGTACCTCATTTACCTGCCGGACCTCCGTCATGCCGCCGCACACCGGGCATTTTTCCGGTATCTCCACACTGTCGCTTCCCGTCAGGTTCTCCGCGATCTGCGGGATGATCATATTTGCCTTATAAACCGTGATGCGGTCCCCTATTCCCAGCTTCAGTCCCCGCAGGATGCTGATATTGTGCACCGAAGCACGGCTGACCGTGGTCCCTTCCAGTTCCACCGGTTCAAAAACCGCCACCGGATTGATCAGCCCCGTACGGCTGGGACTCCACTCGATTTCCTGCAGAACCGTCTCCTGTACCTCATCCTCCCATTTAAAAGCAATGGAATCCCTCGGAAACTTCGCCGTTGTTCCCAGTGACTGCCCGTAAGCAATATCATCCAAAAGAAGCACCAGCCCGTCGGAGGGAATATCATAATTTTCCACCTTACGCTCAAACGCATCCACGGCTTCTATGATCGTATCCGAATCCACTTTCCGGTATTCCACCGTCTCAAACCCCTGTTCCTGCATAAAAAGAAACTGTTCCTCCCGCGAATTGCGAAAATCCACTCCTTCCGCTTTCACCAGCGAATATGCATAGAACTTTACATTCCGTTTTGCCGTAACCTCATTATTTAACTGTCTGACCGAACCGCTGCACAGATTCCTCGGGTTCTTGTAACGCGCTCCTTCCTCCCTGATACCGGCATTGATCTCCTCAAAGTCCGAATAAGAAATCACCGCTTCTCCCCGGAGGATCAGTTCCCCCTTATACGGAACGGACAAAGGTATATTGCGGAAAGTCCTGGCATTGTTCGTCACCACTTCCCCAACCTCTCCGTTTCCGCGCGTCACCGCTTTTGTAAGTTTTCCGTCAGAATAGGTCAGAACGATTGTCAATCCATCCAGCTTCCAGCTCAAAAGCGCCGTCTGCTCCTGCATCCACTCTCTCAGTTCTTCCCTGCTCTTGGTTTTTCCCAAAGACAGCATCGCCCTCTCATGCCGTGCCTTCGGCAGTTCCTCCACTGCTTCATACCCTACCGTTACCGTCGGGCTGTCCGACAATACCGTCCCCGTTTCCTGCTCCAGCTTCTCAAGTTCGTCATATAATCTATCGTATTCAAAATTGCTCATGATCTCCCTGTCCTGTGCATAATATGCCCTGGAAGCCCGGTTCAGCAATTCTGTTAATTCCTTGATCCGTTCGATTCTGCCATCCGTCTTATTCATTTCCGATATCCTTTTCCCATTCTCCTGTTCCCATGCCAAACCTCAATGCAGTCCCGCACGCTGATATAACTGTCTTAATTCTTCCCCCTGCAATACACGATACTCCCCCGGCTTCAGATTTGCAAGATTTACATTCATAACCCTTACCCTTTTTAATGCCCTGACACGGTATCCGAAATGCTCCACCATCCTGCGTATCTGCCGGTTAACACCCTGTGTCAGTACGATCACAAAAGTAAACTTACCGCTTTTTCTCACTTCACACTCCCTGGTGGTAAGCCCCAATTCCTCCAGATAGACCCCTTTTGCCATTCCCTTCAGAAAATCTTCGGTTACTTCCTTATCCACTTTCACCACATATTCTTTCTCATGCCTGTTTGCTCCCCGCATCATGGCATCGATCAGTTCCCCGTCATTGGTCATCATCAGAAGCCCTTCCGACTCCTTATCCAGCCGGCCTGCATACGTCAGCCGGACCGGATACTTCAGTTCGTCGCTGATCTTCCGTTCCGCATGTCTGTCCCGCTCCGTACAGATCACTCCCGCCGGTTTATAATAGGCAAGCACTGCTTTTTCTTCTTTTCCCGCCAACACTTTTCCATTGACGGCAATCCTCTCCCTGCCGCTCACCCTCATGCCCGTCGCGGCAGTCTCCCCGTCTATTGTTACCCTTCCTTCTTCTATCAGTTTGTCCGCCTCCCGCCTGGAACATACCCCGCAGGCCGCAAGATATTTATTCAGACGTTCTTTCTTTTCCGTATTCTTTTCTGTTTTCTTTTCCATTTCCGTCCCCCTGTAAATCAGGCAGGGAAGATTTTTCCTTACCCGCCGTGCGGCCCCGTGCGCCGCTTTCACAGCCTGTTGCTTTTGCGCGGGTCTGCGCAAAAAATACCATCCGCAGCCATCCGGTTCCCCTTCCGGCTGCAAATGGTACTCTTTCTCAATTCATCTTTGCTCTCAAATTCCTGCCCTGATTAGTTAAGAGCATCTACCAGCTTCTGAACTGCTGCAAGCGCTTCATCCGGAAGTTTGTCATAACCTTCCTTCTTCTCTGCAAAGCCCTTCACTGCGTCTACACGGTTCTGCATAGCACTCTTCAGAGCTTCTTTATAAGAAGCATCGTTTAAGTCAGGTTTGAAATCTGCTGTCTTTCCGTCCCAGTCATACATAATCTCGATATCATCGAAGTTGCCCCACTTCTCGAAGTTAGCCCTTCCTTCTACGATTGTCTCAAGAATGCCGAGTGTATCGGCAGGTTTTACCTTTGTGCCCATGAAATCACCGGTATTTACGATGTAGCAGTCTACGTTCTTCTCTTCTACCAGTTTCTTGAACTTTTCATAGTCATTTACCAGAGGATAGGTTCTGAATGGATTTGCATAAGGAACGATACGAAGTGCATTCATATCGGTTCCTGCTGCCACACGCTCTGCCGTGGAAGTCTTCGTAGCCAGCGTAGCGCCCATAACGGAAGCCAGGGCTGCACCCTTCAGTTTTACTACCGGAGGAATGGTAGGGTCTTTCATGATCCAGAAGATTGCATTAACCGGAGCATCAATCTTGTCCACGCGGTTCGGAGACCATAATTTGGACTTGATCGCACGTCCGTTACCATTTCTGATATCTTCCGTTACCAGCTGGATCTTGCCTTCACTGTCCAAAGTACAGGAGCAGTTCTGGGCAGATAACAGATATTCGTTGTCTGCGCATCCGGTCGGGTAATCTGCTGTTTTATCAAAATAAGTAGGCTCCAAAGCGATGGATGCACAGGTATCCGTATTGATAATGAATGCATCATCGTGAAGAACTTTAATCTCGTATTTTCCGCCGTGTTTTGCATGTGTCAGAGTGGATTTACCGGAACCTGACAATCCGTATACGGAAGCAACATATTTTGTTCCGTCAGAAAGCAGGTATTCTTTCTGTCCGCCGTGGCAGGAAGCGTAGCCGTTTCTGTTTGCCAGTGCCCATGCCATGGTCAGGGTGCCTTTCTTGTGCTCACCGAAGTATCTCATACCAAGGATTGCCGCACAGTTCTGGTTGGTATCGAAATAGCACAGTGTAAGAGGATCGCTTAAGCAGCTGTAATCCACATCCGGTCTGTTTCCGGGTACCCACTGGGGATCGGAGAAGATGTAGATATCAGGCTCATTTCCGTCCGCGATCGGTTTGGAATTCTTGTACATTTTAACATATTCGTCTGACATATACTGGAAGTTCAGCATCCAGTTGTAAAGGATGTTCTCTTCTCCTTCGGGAATCAGAAGATGTGCTTTTGCCATAAATTCCGGATCCAGTCCGATGAAGCACTCTGCATGATACATGGTCTTCCAGCGTGTCTCATAGATAGCGTCCATTACTACTTTGTCAAGCTTTGTCTCGTCTACGCCCGGTTCGCCTTTGATGCGGCGTGCTGCTGCATAACGGCCAGTTACCGCACCGTCGTTGAATAACAAAACCCTGGAATCCTTCTCAAGACCGAATGTCTCGCCATCTTTGATCTTCATATCCGTTACAACTGTACCGGGTGAATTTTTAGCAAGCTCATAAGCTTCTTTCAAGGTATTTACCTTAACTACATTATTTCCGTAAAAAGCAGCTTCAATGATAGATCTAGTCTTGGAAAAACCAACTTTTCCGGCCCCGATTTCGTTAATCGGATAATACGCTTTTGTTGACATATAACGTCCTCCTTAAATTATATATTTTTCACCGCGTTTTTACTTTATGTAATATCTGTGAAATTATGTAAAAAGCGGTTTTTTACCATAACGCAATTCAATCATGCATCTTATGTAATTATGTCAGAACCACCTTTAAAAGTCAAGATTGTGCCCTGTTTTTTTGAATTTTTTTCATAAATTCAGTAAAAATTACCACCCTGTCCCGTGTTTTACAAAGGCGCCGTCACCTCTGCCAGCCATTTCCGTTCTTCTTCGTTCAGATATTCCGACGTTTTTTCATATACGGCAGCATGATAACGGTTCAGCCGCCCGACATCCGCGGGCTGCATATATTTTAAATCGATGGCATCCCTGTCGATGGGTACATAAGTAAGGGTATCGAAATACAGAAACTGTCCGTCGCCGTTCTTTTCCCCGTTCCGGACCACCAGAATATTTTCCGTCCGGATTCCGTGGCTGCCTTCCCGGTACACGCCCGGTTCGTTGGAAATCACCATCCCGGCTTCCAGAACCGCTTCCTTCATTCCGTCCGAAAATCTCCACCGGATGTTCTGGGGGCCCTCATGCACATTGAGGATATAGCCGATGCCATGCCCCGTACCGCACTTATAGTCAATCCCGATGTTCCACAACGGCTGTCTTGCCAAGATATCCAGATTCCTTCCGGTACACCCGTGCAGGAACTTCGCATCCGTAAGCTGCAGCATCCCCACGGCCGTCAGCGTAAAGTGCATCTTCATCTCATCGGTGATATCTCCCAGCACAACGGTCCGCGTCACATCCGTTGTCCCGCCCATATACTGGCCGCCGGAATCCACTAGATACAGTCCCTCAGGTGCAAGTGTCTTACAGCTGCCTTCCACCGCTTCATAATGCATCATTGCCGCATTTTCCTTATAGGCGCTGATGGTCGGAAAAGACAGTTCCAGAAAACCGTCAATATTACGGCGCAGACTGTCCAGATATTCCGCTGCGGATACCTCCGTGATCTCCTGTTTCCCCACATTCTGCTTCAGCCAGTAGATGAACCGGATCAGGGCCGCGCTGTCCTTCCGGTACACTTCCTCCATCCGTGCCAGTTCCGTTTCGTTTTTTACCGCCTTTAACCGCTCCGTAGGATTCTCCCCGGCCACATGCCCCGTCCGGCCGGTCAGTGTCTTATACAGGGCATAACTGATACTGCCCTCGTCCACCAGCACTTTCCCTGTCCCCTCACCGGAAGCATAATCGAACTGCTCCAGAAACTCCATGATTTCTTCATAGGGTTTTAAAATGATCCGGTTTTCGGAGGCATACGCTTCAAACCCGGCCGTCACTTCCGACTGCTGTATGAAAAAATACATTTCCTGCGGTGTAATAAAGCCGTAAGACAACGCCACCGGATTGCACTCCACATCATTTCCCCGGATATTCAGCAGCCACATCAGGTCGTCCAGTTTACTCAAAAGCAGATATTCCGCTCCCGCCTCTGCAATCTTCTCCCTGACTTCCTTCAGCTTATCCGCCGTACTCCTGCCGCTTACCTCTTCCGGCAGCACAGTTACGGGATGACCGGGCAGGCCAGGCCGCCCTTCCCAGACACGGCCTGTCAGGTCCGCATCAAATTTCATCACAATCCTTCGGTCCGCATCCCCGTCTCCCTTTGGGGTCTTTTCCAATTTTTTTTCCAGCTTACGGCCTTCCGTGCAGCTCAGCGTTCTTCCGTCAAACCCTAACGTCTGGCCCTCTTTCATCGTTTCACACAGGAAATCGGGGATTTCCGGCACCCCCTCTTCCTGCATCCGGTACAGCGTGATCCCGCTTCCTTCCAGTTCCTTCTCCGCCTGTATGAAATATCTTCCGTCCGTCCACAGGCCGGCCCATTCCTTTCCCACCAGCAGGGTGCCGTTGGAACCCGTAAACCCGGAAAAATATTCCCTCGCCTTAAAATGATCGTCCACGTACTCCGAATTGTGAAAATCCGAAGTGGGAATCATATAATAATCGATTCCCACCTTCTCCATCTCACGGCGCAGCGCCGCGAGTCTTTGTTTTATAACTCCGTCCATTCCGCTTTCCTTCCCGTCAATCAATAAATTTCTTTCTGGCCTTTAAGGTAAACACCGCAAATGCCGCCAACACCATGATATATCCCGCCACGGCCGCTATGGAAACCCACGCGGGCCCCTGCACATAAAAATTTGCCATATTGATCGCTCCTACCGCCGCCGTCAGTATCCCCATAAAAAGCGATTTTCCATACATATAGCGGATAAATCCTTCTTTATCCCGCATTCTTTCTATATCCACATCCCTGGACACAATGACGCCTTTGGCAATCTCGCCTTTTGTTTTCATGATGACCGCCACATAGATCAGATACAGTCCGCTGCCCGTGATCAACAGGTCAAAGATATTTATATTATTCATCCTGCCACCTATTCGATCCCGAGAAAGGCTTCCACCGTCTTCTTCATTTCCTCTTTTGGGCATACATGGTCATGCAGTACCGGAGCCGTGCGGATTTCTTCTATCGCAGCCGGAACCGGTACATTGGCCAGGGCAGATAATTCATCCACCAGTTCAAAATCCGTCATCCTGTCATACTTTCCGTCGATGGCGTTCATGACGCTGCGGGTGAACTTAAAGGGACTGGCCGTGGATGCAATGACCGCAGGCGCCCCGTCTTTCGTCTCTTCCTCATATTTGCGGTATACGCTGGCTGCCACTGCCGTATGGGTATCAATGACATAACCTGTTTTTTCGTATAATTCTTTTATCGTCTCTGCCGCTTCTTTTTCCGTTGCGTAATTACCGTAAAAATCTTCCAGCCGGGATTTCATTTCATCCGTGATCTCATATTTTCCTTCCCCTGCCAGTGCTTTCATCAATTCCTCATTTTTCTTTGCATCGTTCCCTGCGATCCGGTAAATCAGACGTTCTAAATTACTGGAAATGAGAATATCCATGGAAGGAGAGCTGGTCAGTACAAACTCCCTGTTCCGGTCGTATACGCCCGTACGGAAAAAATCATAAAGTACCTTGTTATCATTCGAGGCACAAATCAGCTTTCCGATGGGCAATCCCATATTTTTCGCATAAAATGCCGCAAGGATATTGCCGAAATTGCCCGTAGGCACCACTACGTTAACTTTATCGCCCTCCGCAATTTTCCCTTCTGCCAAAAGCCTTGCATAAGCATACACATAATATACAATCTGTGGAACCAGGCGTCCTATATTGATGGAATTGGCCGACGAGAACTGGAACCCCTGCCTGTTCATCCGCTCCCCCAATTCCGTGTCCGCAAAAAGTTTCTTTACGCCGGTCTGCGCATCATCAAAGTTGCCGTGAATACCGACCACATATGTATTGTCCCCTTTCTGCGTTACCATCTGCCGCTCCTGTATGGGGCTGACACCGTTCTTCGGATAAAAAACAATGATCTTCGTGCCTTCCACTCCTGCAAAACCGGCCAGCGCCGCTTTCCCCGTATCGCCCGAAGTCGCCGTCAGTATCACGATCTCATTTTTAACCTGATTCTTCTTTGCCGACGTGATCATCAGGTGGGGCAGAATGGACAGCGCCATATCCTTAAACGCTATCGTGGCGCCGTGGAACAGTTCCAGATAATATGCCCCGTCCGCGCTGACCAAAGGCGCTATGACCTCCGTATCGAATTTGCCGTCATACGCCTTTGCGATACAGTCTTTTAACTCTTTCTCCGTAAAATCTGTCAGATACAGCTTCATTACCTCATAAGCCACTTCCTGATAAGTCATGCCTGACAGTTCCTTTAGTCCCTTATCCAATGCCGGGATATGATCCGGCACAAACAGGCCTCCGTCCGCGGAAAGCCCTTTTAAGACCGCCTCCGAAGCCTTTACCTGAATCCCGTTATTCCTCGTACTGTTATATAAAACTTCCATTGCCTTACCTCTCATACTCATGCATCATTTTTCCCTGTAAACAGGGAACGTTTCAACCGCATAAAGTATAGCATAGTTTTCCCCCCTGCGCAATGCGAAGTTAAGAAAAGAATTCATGTCCACCATAAGAAAACAAAAGAGTCAGGCTGTTATCAAACCATTTCATCAGCTCCGGGTCCGCATATTTGCGCGATGCAAAATACAAAGCGCCCTCCGTGATATCCTCCCCGTAAAGCACCCGCTCCACTGCTTCCCGCGTCTCCTCGCTTATTTTCGTCCGGCCCAGCCGCCCGTTGGCAACCGGCGAAAACTGTGCCACGCCATGCTCTCTCTGATATACGACCTCCTTCACACTGTCCGGAAACTGGCTGTTCTCCACCCGGTTCATAACCACTCCGGCCACCAGCATCTTTCCTTTCATGTCCTCACAGCCGGCCTCAGCCTCCACGATCTGCAGCAGCACCTCATAATCCTCTTCCGATAAGGAATACTTCGCTTTCCGCTCCAGTACGTTATAATCCACGACCCGCTGCCCCGAAGACGCCTCCGCCAGCATCCTTATGAAACTGGACTCGTCCAAACTTGCACAGTCTTCCATGTACTGAATCCTGAATGCCGCCGTGGATGCCACACGATTCATCCGCAGTTCTTTCAGATTAAACCATGAAACCATGAAAATCACATTACAAAGAAGCAATATCATTATGTTTTTCTTATACCTATACATTTTTTCATCCTCTTCAAATTTTACGATTTTGATAACCGGCAATGACGGTCCGGTCACCAATTTTATACATTTATGTCACACAAATGTAATACTTCTTTAATATTTTATACAGGAAGTCCCAAAATTATATCTAAAATATTTCTAAATTTGTATTCTTTTTGCTGAAATGGTATAATCATGGTAAAATTCCGACGAAAGTCGAAGAATTATAGGAAATTCCGACACTGTACGGTCAGGCTTTTCAGATTTTTTTTGATGATTTTGAGCGTTGCGGAATAAAATAATAGATGATAACGACAGAAAGGAACTGCCCCATGGACCAGCATCTGCCCGGCGTTTATACCGCCAGAAAAAAAGACAATTCCATTTACTACCGCTCCTCCCTGACATTCCGCGGGAAGCATATCAGCCTTGGAAGCTATGACGATGCTCGGACTGCGCACCAGGCCTATACTGATGCCCTTTCCGTAACGCAGGAAGATTCCCTTTCCATTGAGCGCTACCCTGCCTCATCCCCACTGGCTTTTGAAAAGTGGGTCAGCCTGGTCAATTTCCGGGATAACGGCATTTATTTCCCTACTCCGATTTACCTGAAAAAAAAGTTTTTTCTATATTATATGGAGCCTTCCTATATACTGAAATTTGACATTGACGACCTGTTTTATTATTCCACCAAAAAAATCATGCGCCGCGGCAATCATCTTTTCGTAAACGACTATGGTATGCAGTTCGGTATCCTGAACCGGTACGGCATTAAAAATTATGCGGTCGCCGGCAGGGATTACCGCTTTATCAACGGTGATCCCACAGACTTCCGTTATGAGAACATTGAAATCCTCAACCGGTTTCACGGCATCACCCGGATTCCCCACCCCGCCGGCGACGGCCGTTTCCGCTATAAAGTCCGTATCCATATCCGCAGCAGCTATGTGGTGGGCATTTATGATACCGAAGAAGAAGCGGCCATCGCTTACAATAAGGCGGCGGATGTGCTGAAAAAAAACGGCATAAACCGCAGTTTCCCGCTCAACTATATTGAGGGGCTTTCTCCTGCGGCATATGCCGATATTTACTCACATCTTGAACTTTCTCCCAAGATATATGCTATTTTTCCGAATAATCCACAAAACTGATGTTCAGATTCACATCCCCGTCTGCTCCATTCAGTCTTCCTTCCCGTGAATACTGCCACATCTGGAACTGATAGGGATAATCCGGCACCTCCTCCTGCTGGGACAGCCAGATATCATAATCCGTCAGCTTTGTCAGGTCCACCTGTTTGATCAGCCATTCCTTGGTTCCGTAAACCATCGGTTTATAGCCCGCATTTTTCACGGTATCCAAAAAAGCCTTTGCCATTTTCGTTTTTTCTTCCCTGTTCAGCGCTTCTATCCTAGCCGTATCATTGGCGACATATTCCATGTCGAAAGCGACCGGATAGGTTATCTGACGGCCTGCCAGATTCTGTATCACGAAATTTGCCTCTTCCGCCGCTTCCTCTTCCGTGACTGCCTGCGAATAGAAGTATACACCCACATTCAGCCCTGCTTCTTCCGCCTTTGTGATATAATCCGTGAACTTCTCGTCCAGCTGAATCTGTCCGGTTCCATATCCCCTCATCCCCAGCCTGAGCATCACATAGGATACACCCGACTGTTTCAGAGCTGCAAAATCCACTTCTCCGTTATATTTCGACAAATCTGCACCTACATAGGAATAGGTTTTCCCGTCCGCATAATAAGCCAGCTGTTCCTGCCGCATCGTCAGATTCGTGAAATCATAGGTATTCCGCTCCAAATTAGGATTGAGCAGCACCCACTCTTCCTCGCCGTCCGCATGGGTAATCAGGGTGTGCCTGCCGTCCGTGGAAGGATCCTGGGCTTTTTTCTCTTCCTCTTTCTGCTGTTCCCGCTCTGCCTCCTCATCGTATCTCGCTTTCGATGTCCCGCTTGTTTCCGTATTTGTTCCGGAACTTGACAAGCCGCGTTCTTCTCCTGCCTGTGATGAAGCGCCGTTCATATAAGCAGGCGTGTTTTTCGGATACATATCCCAGAAATCCAAATCCGATGCGACCAGCTTTTTCTCGGCATAAAGACGCTCCACCTCTTCCAAAGTCTTCGCCCCGTTAAATCCCATAACCGCTCTCGATGCCGGAACCTTCACGGAAGCATTTTCCGTCTTGCCGTCTCCGTTCTCTCCGTTTTCCGCCAGGCCGCCTCCCTGCCCGCCGGCAATATCCGTACCGCTCTCTTCATGCTCCAGCACCTTCACCGGCGATTCCTGCTCCTTATGTTTCTTTGCGTCATTTTCTTTATTTGTCCACAATACGACTCCAAAGATCAGCAGCAGACAAAGACAGACACCTATCATCATATATTTCATTGACAGCCCAGAATTACTGTATTCATATTCTCCCGGTAACCGCATATATACCTCCCGCCATGATTTTTCCGTACACAGGATACCAGCCTGTATACAGATTTTCACTTGTTTCCATACAATAAAATTAACATGAATCGGAAAAGTTCGCAATCATTTCACAAAAACTTCATAAATAATCCATATATTCCCTGTTAAACCTCGTAATAATGTGTTATAATATTAATATACATCATAAGTATGTGTATAAATCCTTTAAAATAAAAAAGAAAGGAAGTGAACAACTTGACAGAATTTTCTAAGATCTTGGATCGTATAGACATAAGCCGCATAGCAGCCTATTTTCTGTACGGTTCAGAGCCGACATCGGCTATCACGGATTCCTATGAAAAGAGAATAAGCGCATCCTATCAGGAAGTTTACGCAAAACTGGCGGCATTATTCCCTACTGCGGACAAAACGGAGGAATCCTTGCAGGATGCCGTATCCGATTTTGCCCTGACGCACAGCGATGTTTATCTGCAGATAGGCGTCCTGATCGGTTTCCAGCTTTACAAAGTCCTGGAAGAGGGATATCACAGTCCCAAAGCACAGGGAATTGACCGCGTCCTGAAAACTTATACGTCTTCCGCTGCGGAATCATGGAAAAGCAGCCCCGAAAGCAGCATTTTGGAAAGTTTTTTCAGGGAACGCAAAGCAGGGGCTTTGGAAAGTTCCCTCAATGAAAATGCTGATTACCAGACCGAAGTCCGGGAATACAATGAGGAAATCAGCAGACTGGAACAGTCCGGCCTCAGCAAAGAGCAGTTCAATACCGTCAATAAGGTAATTTCTGCCGCCAATGCAATCGGGGCCGAATATGGGACAGCCGCTTACCGGCAGGGCTTTCATGATGCCCGCAGACTGGTCACGGAACTTTTCCATATGGATTGAACCAAATGCCGGCCCTTTTCCGGGCCGGTACCGGTTCTTTAGGCATAAAGAAGGATGCCCTTTCGGACATCCTCCTTTATTAACCGTTACCGGTTATTTCATCTGTTCTTCCTGCTTCTTGATCATTCTACGAACCATCTCGCCGCCGATAGAACCAGCTTCCTTAGATGTTAAATCACCGTTGTAACCTTCCTTCAGGTTAACACCTAATTCAGAAGCGACCTCAGTCTTAAAACGATCCATAGCTGCCTTAGCTTCAGGAACCTCTACTCTATTAGATTTGCTGCTTGCCATCTTCTTTCACCTCCAATTTACAATTTCCTGCTTTTCGCTATCTATATTTGAGATAAGCAATTTCCGTTCGTTTATTGCTTACCCCAAACACGTTTCCGCATCTGAATTAAGCTTGAACTTTATCGCTTATCTTGATGTTAGTATTAGCGGAGATGAAATTATTATTAAGGTAATTTTTACCTCGTAATTTTTACCTCGTAATTTTTACCTCATAATCTGATTCTTTCTTCTATATAAATCGGCATTCAGTTTTTTAACGTTCCGCTTGCCGATTGCAAACTGCACCATCCATATCATAACAAAAATCAAAATAAAAATACCGTAATAGCTGAAGAATCCCATCCAGCTATGTTCCATCCAGTACGTAACATAGGCAGTCGGCATCATCAGCACGGAAACCACAAAAAAATAAATCCCTGTCTGTTTGGCAATCCCCCAATGCTCCACTTCCCATATGGCGGAAGCTGCCGCAAAGCCCGTACCAAGCAGTCCGCAGAATACTGCCTGGACAAGAACCGCGTTCATTTCATTTCCCATAACGGAAATCAGTTCGGGATGACAGGACATATAATAACCGTCTGCCCAAATAAGGGAAATGATGATTGTAATAACATATCCTATTGTAATTCCTAGCGGAAAGCCCAATATACCGCGCCATATAATTTTCTTCTTCATTTCTAACCTGCTCCTTTCCCAATCCCAAATCCGTTTCTTATATTCCCAATACTTTTTTGATTTTGGAAACATACCTCCTGGAAACATATGTCACAGTTCCATTTGACAGTTTCACACAAATTGTACCGACAAAATTCAAATCAAAATGATCCACTTTCTTCAGATTAATAATCTCTGAATTTGAAATACGGACAAACTGACGGGCGTCCAGCCGTTCCTCTGCCTCATACAGTCTAAGGCGTAAGACATATTCTCCTTTACCCGTTACTGCAAAAACTTTTCCGGCATTGGCATAAATTCTGATCAGATCCGTCTGCTCCAGTACTTCAATTTTCCCGTCTTTACTGCCGGAAATTACCGGAGATGCTTCCTCGGATAAATTCTCCAACAGATTACGGATATCTTCTGTCACCGAAGCAGTCATGATCACAATATGAGGCTCCGTATAAGAACCGTCAATTTTGATTTCTACCTGCATTCCGCCGCCTCCTTTCTGAACTCATTATATGGAAAGGAAAAAATGGTTTCCATAGCTTTTCGATAAATGGTTGATTTTAAACGGCAGACGGTTATCCGCATCTAAATCTCACGGAAATTGATTTTCACGCAAAATCTATCTTTTCAAACACTATGAACATATTTGTGTTATAATCAATATTAACAAAAAAATACCCAGAAAGAAGAACCCCGTCATGACATTAACAACCCTTTGCTACATAGAAAAAGAAGACTCCTATCTGATGCTCCACCGGATCAAAAAAGAAAAAGACATTAACAAAGACAAATGGATCGGCATCGGCGGACACTTTGAAAGCGGGGAAAGCCCCGATGACTGTCTGTTAAGGGAGGCTTATGAAGAAACCGGCCTGACGCTCACCTCTTTCCGCTTCCGCGGCATCGTCACCTTCCTTTGCGATGACATCACCGACTACCACATGTGTCTGTATACGGCAGACGGCTTCACCGGAACTTTAAAGGAATGCAGCGAAGGAACGCTGGAATGGGTGTCCAAAGACAAAATTGCGGATTTGGAACTTTGGGAAGGAGATTTGATCTTCTTTGAACTTCTAAAGGAAAACGCCCCCTTCTTCTGCCTGAAATTAAGATACATCGATAACATCCTCAAAGAAGCCGTATTGAACGGCACCTCCCTGGAACTTCTCGATATCGTGGACGAACAGGGAAACCCGACCGGGAAAGTCCGTGAGCGCTCTCTCGTACACGGCTACGGGGACAGGCACCGCACCGCCCATGTATGGATTACCCGTCCCAATGCCGGCGGAAGTTTTGATGTTCTTCTCCAGAAACGCGCTGAAACCAAAGAAAGCTATCCCGGATGCCATGACATTTCCTCCGCCGGACACATTCCTGCCGGATGCGGTTATGTAGAATCCGCCCTCCGCGAGCTGGAAGAAGAACTGGGGATCACTGCCGCTCCCGAAGACCTGCGCTTTATCGGATACCGTCAGGTCAATGCACGCATGGAATTTCAGGGCAGGCCGTTCCATGACAACGAATACAGCGCTATTTACCTTTACGAAAAACCGGTCAATATCTCCTTCCTCACCCTGCAGGAATCGGAAATCGAATCCGTCCTGTGGATGGATTACCATACCTGTCTGGAGCAGATCCGGAACGGAACATTAAAAAACTGCATTTTCCTTGGAGAATTTGAACTGTTAGGGCAAAGCCTTCTGCCGGAATGATCATCCGTACCGTCTGAAGGGCTAAAATAACCCTGTTCCTACAGCAACCGCATTTTCTTAGCAACCTTTACAAACACGCGCCCTTTCGGCATTGCCTTCAAATCTTCTTCTTTCACTGCCCTCAGCTTAATCACCAGTACAAAATACAGGCATCCCCCTGCCATCACGGCTGCCGCCAAAGAAATCAGATTGATGAAATATTCGGAAACCATAAACAATCCCAGCAGGTAAGATACGCCCGCATAGACCCCATAGGCCAATGCTCCCATTAACACGGCGGAAAACGCCGGCCGCACAAAGGTCTTATCGATTTCCTGCTTATATATCAGATATTTTCTCATAAAAATATTATTCAGGATACACATCAGCAGCGAATACACGACCGTAGCCAACGCCACCGCATAAATTCCGAATTCGGTATAATAAAGCAAAGGCACTAATACCAGCGTCTGTACCACCAGTGCGATCACCGCATTGATCACCGGAGTATTTACCCTGCCGATGCCCTGCAGTACCGCATTGGTCAGGGTGGAAAGTCCGTAAAAAACAACCGTTGCCGCCAACACCATCAGCAGCCTGGAACCCAGCTCCAAAGAACTCTGCTGGGGAAACAGAGCCATCATCACCGGCCTTGCCAATACGCCTATCCCGACCGCTGCCGGAATGGAGATCAGCATCGTCACCTTTATCGCCGAAGCCACCTTCTTCTTCGTCTGTTTTACCGCGCCCTGCGCATAAGAAGAGGCAATCGCCGGCACAATGGCGGAAGACATTGCCGAAGCCAGTGCAATCGGTATATTGGCAATCGTTACCGCTTTCCCTGCCATAATCCCGTAAGTAACCGTTACCGTTATTTCATCCATTTCTTTTAGATGTACCATCATCCGGGAATAAACCGTCTGATTCAGGGAAGTCGTCAGATTATAAATGCAGGTGCTTAAAATGAACGGTGTCACGACCGACATCATCATGCGAAAGATATCCCCGTAGGATTCTTCGGTTTTCGTTCTGTCATTTTCAATTCTTTTTTTAATCGTTCCTTTGTTCAGGACATATATTGCCGCCATGAACAGCAATGCGATCAGAACCCCTGAGCCGGTTCCAAGCGCACTTCCGATTGCTCCGTACATTGCCTGCACACTGGCATCCCCGCCCTGTACGGCTGCCAGTTTCATCAGGCCATACGCTGCCCCTATGCTGACCGCCGCATTCAGTATCTGTTCCAGAATCTGTGAAAAAGAAGTCTGAAGCATCGTCTTATGCGCCTGAAAATATCCCCGCAGAACCCCCAAAAGCCCGTAAAAGAAAATAGTGGGAGCAAAAAAACGCAGCACGGGAACAGAATTTCCCATAACAAAAACAGGCGCCCCTATAAATAATATAAGACTTGCCACCCCTCCGATTACCATAACATAGATCAGCGCACATTTAAAAATACGCTGCGCATTACGGTATTCTTTCAGCGCAAGTCTTTGGGCAAGCACCTTTGCAATTGCCGATGGTATACTGTAAGAAGATACTAAGAGGATGATGGTGTATATGTTGTACGCCGTATTATAATAGCCGTTTCCCTCATCCCCTATAATCCCTGTAAGCGGGCTCTTGTACAGCAGCCCGATCATCCTGCAGATGATCGAAGCCGCTGCCAGAATTCCCGCCTGCATAATAAACCCGTCTCTTTTACCGCTCTTCTGAGACATATGACTCTTGTCAGACATAAACCGTTCCGTCCTTTTAGCCTATCAGCCAATCATACATTTCCTGATACTTCTTCGCGGATACATGCCATGAAAAATCAGCCGCCATACCCCTGTCAACGATTTTGTTCCATTCCCGTTTCTTATCATAATAAATCCGTTCCGCATAACGGATGGACGCCAGCATCTCATGGGCATTGTAATTCTTGAAACTGAATCCGGTTCCTGTATTCTCATACTCATTGTACGGCTGTACCGTATCTTTCAATCCTCCGGTCTCCCTTACGATAGGCACCGTGCCGTAACGCAGCGCCATCAGCTGGCTGAGTCCGCAGGGTTCAAACAGCGAAGGCATCAGGAACACATCGCTGGCTGCATAAATCTTATGGGAAAGAGCCTCCGAATAGAAAATATTGGCGGATACCTTATCATGGTATTTCCAGTCAAAATGACGGAACATATTCTCATAACGTTCTTCACCGGTACCAAGTACCACAACCTGCACCGCATCCTGGCAAATCTCATCCATCATATAATCGATAAGGTCGAAGCCTTTCTGGTCCGTCAGTCTGGATACGATACCGATCAGCATCTTCCTGTCATCCTGCTCCAGTCCCAGTTCCGCCTGTAGGGCACGCTTATTCTTAATCTTCTCTTTACGGAAATTCACTGCATTATACTTGTGTTCAATATACTTATCGGTCTCAGGATTGAAATCCTCATAGTCAATGCCGTTCACAATACCGCGCAGATCCCCGCTCCTTGCCTGTAACAGCCCGTTCAGCCCTTCGCCGTAAAACTCGGTCTTGATTTCCTCCGCATAAGTATCGCTGACCGTCGTAATGGCATCTGCATATACCAGACCTCCTTTTAACAGGTTCGCATCTTTATATGCCTCCAGCTTATCCGGCGTAAAGAAGTAATCTGGAAGCCCGGTAATGGATTTCACCGTTTTCACATCCCATTTTCCCTGAAACTTTAAGTTATGGATCGTCATAACCGTCTTAATGCCGCGGAAAAATTCATTGCCCTGGAAACGCTCTTTCAAATATACCGGAACAAGGCCCGTCTGCCAGTCATGGCAGTGAATCACGTCTGGACGGAAGTCAATCAACGGAAGCGACGACAAAGCCGCCTTTGAGAAGAATGCAAATTTCGTAATCTCATCCAGTACATTGTCGCTGTACGGGCGGAATCCTGAGAACATCATCTCATTGTCAATAAAGTAATAGGTAACTCCGTCAAGCTGTGCTTCCATAACGCCCACATACTCGTTTTTCCAGTTAAAATCCATGTAAAAATGGGTCTTATAGGACATTTTGTCCTTCATCTCCTGGGTCATACAAGTATACCTCGGAATCAAAACCCTTACATCGAAATATTCCTTATCGATACATTTCGGCAGAGACCCCACCACATCTGCCAAACCTCCTGTCTTAATAAATGGTACACCTTCCGATGCAACAAACAATATTTTTTTCATAGTTATTAACATGCTCCTTCCTCAGCCTTCACCACCGATATAATTATGATTATTATACATCAACTTGGCAGGGTTTAAAAGAAGTAATTGTTAAATTTTACATCTTAATTTTCATTTCTGTCTCTAATTTTTATACTGTAGCCTTATTTTATCCGCAATCAGGGCAATGAACTCCGAATTGGTCGGTTTCCCTTTTCCCGTATTGATCGTATATCCGAACATCGCATCCAGCGTCTCCATTTTCCCCCTGCTCCAGGCCACCTCTATGGCATGACGGATTGCCCGTTCCACTCTGCTCGGCGTAGTCTGGTACTTTTTCGCAATGGACGGGTAAAGTACTTTCGTAATGGAATTAAGCATTTCATTATCCTCCACGGACATCATGATCGCCTCCCTCAGATACTGATATCCTTTAATATGCGCCGGAACCCCGATTTCATGGATGATGTCCGTCACATCTTTTTCCAGATCCCTCGTTCCGTAGATATTCTGCGCCGCAGTATCCTGTCCTGACACGGAAGACTCCTTATGATTGGAGGGAACCGTGATCATGATTTGAAATTCCTTATCCATGCTCATCAGATCGCCCAGTATCTTATAAACGCCCTCACTATCCTTTGTCGATGTTAGATTCAGCTGTTCCATCCTTAAACCATACTCCTTTCTCGGCATGAGGGACTGACACAGGACACCGGCATATACCGGAACCGATCTGCTGTCCCCCGACTTTTTTCTCTGCTGATACCTGAAAATCCAAGGCAAGTGATATGAATTTCCAAATACTGCTATTGTTTATTATAAAGGAACATTATTTGAGTATTCAAGCGTTAGGCATCGCACAAAAAAACAGCAGTCAACACCCTGTTACTGCTGACTGCCGATGCCATCCTCTTAAGAGACACTGTCTTTTGGAAGAACTCCGCCCCGCTACTGCCTAAACCCCGCCATCCTCTCCACGGCAGCCGGATCATAGTGGGAAAAGAACAGGCTCTCCTTTTCATCCGGGTTCCGGATTGCCAGATTCCCTTTTATCGTTTGCGCACTATAAATTGTGCCTTGTTAGTCTTCCATGGTCCATTTCATACACTTCATCGCATAAAATTTCGATATCCTCTTTATTATGGCTTGCCAGTATGATTGTTTTTCCGACATCCCGCAGTCCTGTCAAAATTCCCCGTACCTCATCCACGCCCTGATTGTCCAGACTGTTCATCGGCTCATCCAGAATCAGTATCTCCGGATCTTCCATGATGGCCTGCGCTATGCCAAGACGCTGCTTCATTCCCAGCGAATATTTCCCAACCTTTTTACGGCTGTCCGGATCAAGCCCTACTTTCACCATGCTCTCCCTGATTTCCTCTTTGCCGATCACATTGCGTATGCCTGCCAGATATGCCAGGTTCTTAAATCCTGTATACCCCCTTAAGAATCCGGGATTTTCTATGATGATCCCGGTATTTTCCGCAAAGTCCGCATCCTTTCCGATTTCTTTTCCGCTTACAACGACTCTCCCGGCAGTCGGTTTTAAATAGCCCATTATGAGTTTAAACAAAACAGTCTTTCCGGAACCGTTTCTCCCGACAATCCCATATATTTTCCCGCTCTCAATGCTCAGGTTAACATTTTCAAGGGCAGTAACATCACCAAATTTTTTCGTTAAATTATCAATCCTGATAATCTCTGCCATACGCAAAACACTTCCCTTCCTAATTTTCATCCGGCTTTCTTTCACATACACTCATTAGTTCCATTTATACTGAGCGGGCAGTCTTTTCGACCGCCAGTATAATTCTCCCTGTCAGATAGCCAAGCATGATCAATATTCCCTCCATTGCCAGGGAAAGCATCACAGGAACTCCCCCCGCACCATAGTACCATCCGCTTTGGAAATACATCCCCCACATCCCGAACATGAACCGGGCTGTTCCCATAGATGCAAACCCCGCAAGAAACGTACATCCTTCCAGCAACAGCAGGATTGCCGGCGCCGGCTTTCCAAGCCCGGACAAATCCAGTGCAAGCAGAAGAGACAGAACTGTAGTTATATGGGCAATCCATAAAACAAACACCTTCCAGACCTCATCCGGAATCCCCCCTGCATTCACAATATCAGCCGCCATTACTATGAGAAACAGAACTGCCGCCGCCGATATGCCGTATAGCATACTTTTGACAAATTGATGTCGCCACCATAGTTTCACAGCTTCATAGCGGTAACACGAAAGCTGCCCTATTTTCCTCCATTTTTCAAGCTGGACTCCCTCCGCCAGCAGACAGATGCCAATGGGCAAAAGCCATCTTGCCAGCTCGTACAACACTTTATCATAATCAATCCCCCAGCTTAAGCCGTCCTGTGAAACGCCGCCAAAGAACTGAAAAACAATGCTCTGGTCCATATGTGTTCCTCCCTCTGTATCAGAAATTGCACAGGAACAGATGTTGCCAAATCCTATCTTGCCTGAATATCCACTCTCCCTGCGGCGGTCATGGATACGAACGCCATAGCGAAAATGCAAACCGCCATCATGCCGGGATACCGCCACCAGCTTCCTGCGCCGTCCACATAATATACCGGACTCTGATGCAGCCTGCCGGCAAACGACAGGACTGCGCCTCCCACATGCACCGCCGCTACCGCCATAAGTCCCCAGAAACCGCCAAGTATAAGGTTACAGACATACAGAAGGATCCCAAGGAAAGCAGCATAGCAGAACAGATACAAAAAAGTGATCCCAAACGCCTGCAGCACTGTCATATGCTCCATCAGCGCCGCCCCGTCAAAGAAAATGTGATATTTTTCCGCAATGGTATTCGAAGAGTGGGTCGCCAGCAGATAGACGGGACTGCTCCAGAGCCTTCCGGAAAAGCCGGATGGAATCCCGGCTATAACGGAACCCGCTGCAAAACAGCCCAAATACAGAAATGCCTGAATCAAAACATATAACAGCATCCCCATATTCCAGACCCACCTGCCGCTGCGGTACAGGAGCATGTAGGTATTTCTCCTGACAAAAGGCGCATCCGCAATGACAAACAGATACCCCAGCACCCAAAACCTGCCTGGAATACTCTGATTCCCCATGACGATAAATGCCTCCCAGATGTTGACAGGTTCCTTGATCTCCATCGCATATCCGAAAAAATCGTTTAACGCAAGCGCCAGAAATGTCATTCCCAGCAGATATCCCAGCATCACCCTGAGACTGCCCATTTCCTGCCGCAATAATCCCAGGGCAATTCTGATGCTTCTGGAAACCGCAATGAACCTGCCCATCCTGGCGCCTTCCCGTGAAACCGCAATCAACCTACGCATCCCGGCACCTCCTCTTAAATCCCGCCATGGCCACGGCGGCGGCGGCCAAAATCCAGACACACCCAAGCACAACTGACAGCAGATGCCCTACATCGTCCCCACGCACTAACACGGCAGGATTCAGACGGTTTGGCATCAGAATATAAAGGGACTGGTACAGGACAAAGGGTGCGATCAGCGGCACATACTGATTCGGCATCCATACCGCAAACGCCAGTCCTATAAGCGCCCATGCGGCTCCGAACAGAAATCCCAGCAGTATCTTGAGCGCCACCATCCAGCCAACCCCATGGGTCATGCCGATCCTCGCCATCTCAATATCCTCCGGAATCTTCAAAACGTTCACTCCGGAAGCGTCCAGCCCCAAAGCATTCATATCAGCCAGCTCCGGCGCCGTCAGCGCCACAGCCGAAAGACACACGAGAAGATAGGGAAGCGCGACGATCCCCCCGCCCGACAGTGCCACACTGATGATCCTCACTCTTGCAAATTTCTGCGGTCTCATCCGGGCAAGAATCAGCCTGTAATATCCGCTCTCATACTCCCCGCAAAAACGGGACGCATATCCCAGCACCGGGAACACGGGCAGAAACACAGTAAAGCCTGATACCGCCAGTATGTTCACAATGGCATAATAGGGGCTCCCCGAATGAAGTGATTCCGTGATAAAATTATACATCAGCAGCGCACCAAGCCCGAAAATGCCTGTAAAAAATCCCGGGTTGGCAAAGCTTCTCTTTACATCCATCCATAAAAACTTCATACACATACTTCCTACACTTTCTGATACTTTACCCGCGGATACAACCTTGCTCCTGATCCGGGGCAACCGGAACCGGGACTTTGCCGCTTTGCGCAGGGTTTCGCTGCTAAGCGCCTACTCATCCCTCCACCAGCTCTCCCGTGACCGCGTTCACGCCTATGTGCACCGGTCCGACCGCATTGGCGTAGCCTCCGTCCACATATTCGTCCAGCGGCATATAAATATGCCAGATGGGCACAAGCGTAAGCTCGGACTTATACTCGATCGCATCCGGGTCGGGCGCTGGATTGGGTACCGGATAATAGTTCAGTTCCACTCTGTCGTATGTAATCGTCCCGTCCGACGCTATCATGCCGTTTCCAAGATACTGTTCCAGTATTTTCAAAACCTGTTCAAACGAAATCGCCGTAACAGCCTCCTTCTTAGCCGCCTTTGCGCAAAAATCCGTGAGGTTTACCTCCGCCACGCCCTCCTCGGAAACAAACGCAAACCCGATTGGATATACCTGCCCCAGGGCATAACTGCTGGCCGCGATATCCACAGCAATCCCGTCATAAGCAGGTACGAACTCCATATTGTAAAAGCTGTAGCCGTCACCCTTGCAATAATAGATTTTTTTCATGGCAATGTCGCCCACTCCCACAACCTCCAGCTTGTCTAACAGGATTTCCTTTGCCCTTTCCGCCGGAAAATCGCCTTCGCCCATCTGAACTTTCGTAACAGGCGTCTCACTGTAACCCCTGCCGTAAATCCCCTGACATTTTTCCATCAGAGTATGGTTGACATAATACGCACCTGTATGATTCCTAAACAACGCTTCCTTTTTCCCGTCGCCCAGCTGCAGTGCACTGTGGTCGCCGAATTTAGAATACAGAAATCTTTCGCCGTTTTCGTCGAACGTGGCGTTCACTTTATCGTTTTCCTCAATCACCCGCAAAAGCTCCTGCGAGGTGTCCTCTACGGCACCGCCTTCGCTGTCGAGAAAAACGAGAAGCGCCTCCATGTCAAGCCCGTCGTCCGGCTTCAGCGTGATGACGGACAGGTTTCCGGGTACTGCGGGAATCTCGGCGTCTATGGCTATCTTATTTTCGCCCGTGCCGACTGTGCCCTGATAGCTTCCCGCCGTCTGCAGCTGTATCTCTGCTTCAGTCTTTGTCTGTCCGAGGGCATCCGCCTCCGCAATTTCCTGTATCTGCCTTTCCATATCGCCCTGCGCGTGCAGGATGCCGTTTCCCTCCGCCGCATCCGGCGCCTCCCGGCATCCGGTGAGCACTGCCGCGCAGACTGCTGCCGCCAGCGTCAAGCAAACTGTTTTTTTCATTCTGATACCTCCCTGATAGATTCGTATTCCGACATACATGGAAGCTGTTTCTTCCTGCATGTCTTTGACAGCATACCACGAATTTTGAAGTATTTCGAAGTTTGACGAAATCAGGCTATATTTCTGCCGAAATTGACCGAAGAAACCTGCCCGGCAGCTGCAGGCGGCTCCTTTTCTCACATTGCTTTTATATACATGATAACATCCGTCTCCATGCTTCCGTTTTCACAGACCATCTCCATCTCTCCCTGATATTTTTCGACGATCCTCTGCACATTGCCCAGACCGATTCCATGATTTGACGCGTCTTCCTTTGTGGTTTCCAGGTGCCGGAGCTTTCCGCCCGCAATTCCCTGACAGCTGTTACGGATATTGATAAACAAAACTCCTTTATCAAGTTTGATCATCACCCGCAGCCTTTTCTCTTCCGTCCGGCCCGCAGCCTCTATTGCATTATCAAGCAGATTCCCCAACACCACATTTAAGTCAAGAGTGTGCAGCGTTAGTTTTTCCGGTATGCTGATCCCCGCTTCCACCGTGTCCAAAACCTCGTTTGCCCTCTGCAGCTTATAGTTTAACAGGCTGTCCACAGACTCATTTCCTGTCGCAGTATACTCTGACGGATTCACCATAAAATCCTGCATGGAGTTCAGATATCTGCCGGCTTCCTCCCAATCCTTTTTCCGTAAAAGCATCTGAAGCGCCAGCATATGGTTTTTCATATCATGCCGCAGCGCCCGGATACGCCCCTGGGACTCCATGATCACTTCCAACTGGTTTTGGTATGCATAGGTCTGCTGTCTGTATATGTCGTTTTCCCTCAAATTTCTGTAGTTTTCTGCCATCACGTGATAAAGGTAAAATATGCTCAGATTGATTATGAGTGTGGAAACGCAGATCAGCGCCGCCGCCATCCCTTCGTATCCCCCATACAGCAAAACGCCTAAAATAAGTATGCCCGCCGTTGGAATCACGGTCAAAATACCGATCTGCTTTTTGTCGAACGCAATCTCCCTGCCGTCTGCCTGATGGGCGATACGGCTGGTCATGGCAACGCAGATTAGGAGCAAAAGCGTCCAGACTGCCTGCTGACTCACAATGAGCTTCTGTGAAAAGGCAAAATACACCGCCAGACTGCACGCCAGATCCGTGGCAAATACTGACAGTGACACCCAGATCCGTTTTTTCCATGTTCCCCGGTAAAAAGCGGTAAGACCAGCAATTCCCAGATAATTACAAATCCCATAAAGCGCCGATATATTGAAAGTACGGAACAGAACCGTGGACAGCAGATAATAACATCCATATCCAACCCGTATCTTTTTTCCTTCATCCTCCTTTGCCGGAAGAAACAGCTCCATCATTTTTTTGATCAGCAGCACTCTCAGAATATTTACGATCAGCAGTTCAAATATCACTCTGTCATTCACCATACAGTTCCGCCCTCCGATATTGCTTTATTTTACCTCTTACGTCTTTCCTGTATGGCTTGCTGATGCTCAAAACAGTTCCGTCAGACATTTTCACGCTGTCGTAGGCGTATTCGCTGACATATAACTGATTGACAATATGAGACTTGTGTATCATCATGAAATCGGCGGGAAGCTCTTCCATGATATTTTTCAGCTTTCCATAAAATTCCTCTTCGCCGTCCTTTGTGACAAGTCTGATTTTCTTGTCCATACTTGTAAAATAAGCAATATCCTTTGTTGGGACTCTGAACACTGCGCTCCCTTTTTGGTATCCGAAACAGCTTTTGAGGCTCTGCCTCTGCCTGATGCTTCTGGAAAAAACTTCCCTGATCTGCTCATCGGATATAGGTTTTACCAGAAAATCAAGCGGCTGGATCTTGAACAGCTGCATTGCATAGCCCTGTTTGGCGGAAATGTATACAATATGCGTCTGTATGTCCTCCATCTCGCCGCGAATGAACTTCCCTACTGATATACCATTTTCCCGAACCAGTTCGATGTCCAGAAACAGCAGATCCAGCCGTACGCCATTTCCCAAATCCTTTAATATGCTTTCACCGGAATACCAGACTTCCACATCAGCCTTCACTGACAATTCTTTTGCGGTCTGATAAATTTGTTCTTCTAATCCGGAGCATAATTCTTTATCGTCATCACAGATTCCGATTCTGTACATCTGTCATTCCCTCTCTTCGAAACATAAAGGCATTTCCATTTTTCATCCAATTATAAATCTTTCTAAACGGAAATTCAATTTGTTGGACGGAAAAATTTCCAAGCTTTCCTGGATTTCCGTGTCCGTATCTGCCGGGGAAGAAGATACATCTGGAGCCAGGGTTATCGCTCCCGGCATAGGCGATAGGCGATATTGCTATCGATAAAGCAAGAACCAGTTTAATGTCTACAAATCAAGGGAAAAGAAAAAAGGGAACAGGTAAGATCATGCATTTTCCTTTCTTACCAGCACTCCTCCAAAATCTCAAGAACTTCCTCCCTGGAAAGTTTTTTACAGCATCCGGCCGTAAGATTGCAGGTATCGGCAACTTTTTTAAGCACGCTCCTATACGTAATTCCCATTTCCGTAAATGTGGACGGCAGGCCGACTTCCCTGATAAAATCCGCAAGCGCCTGATCCTGCAGTCGATCAACGTCAGGCCCTCCGAAAACCAGCCAAGATATTCTCCCTTTGGGAAAAGTAGGCAATCAGCATATGGGGAGTTTGCGGTTCCTCATTTTCTAAAGCACCCCTTGACTCTATATCCTGATCCGTTATATCCGGCACTGCCGGATTCTGCTGCGTATCAGCTTTCGTTCCATTTTCCGTGTGTGCTCTCTCTGCTTCCCCTCCACATGCTGTAAGTGCCAGCAGCAAAAAGGGTAAAAGGAATTTCTTTTTCATTTTGTACCTCCTCGCTTTCGCCATTTCCTCACGTTTCTCCTTAACAGCAGTATAAAAAAACGAGTCTCCCAAAGAAGTCTCGTTTTGTTCATGAGTTTATACCTAAAAGTTATAACAGCTTATAGCCAAGCGTCCCATTCCGCCACAGCTGCCTGCACGGCTGAAAGGAAATGTTTGACCGTCTCCGAAGGCTGCGGTATTTCCTAATGTGCAAGCATATTCTCAATAAATATCCCATACCCTTTCGTAGAATCCTGCACCAGCACATGGGTTACAGCCCCTACGATCTTCCCGTTCTGCACAATCGGCGAACCGCTCATCCCCTGTACAATTCCGCCTGTAAGAGCCAGCAGTTCCGGGTCCGTGATCCGCAGCACGATTCCCCTGTTTACATTGTCGTTATCAAGATGCGTCTCCAATATCTCGATATCATAATAATCCGGCTCCCCGTCTATGCTGCATATGATCTGCGCCTTCCCCCTGGTGATTTCCTGCTTCAGGCCAATCGGCAGAGGATCAAAAGGAATGGACGAATAAATCTGCTCACTGCAGTTTCCGAAGATTCCTTCTGCAGTGTTTTCCCTGATATCCCCGATAATATTGGACTCGTCATATTCAATATAACCGGTAAGTTCTCCCGGAGATCCGTTTCCGCCTCTCGTAATTCCGATGATTTCCGTATGGTACAAAGTCCCTTTCTCCAATTCCATCAGTGTACTTGTATCCACGTCGTTGATTCCGTGTCCCAGGGCGCCGAAATCCGCATGGTCACCCAGATAAGTCATCGTTCCCACGCCCTGCGCATTATCCCTGATCCAGACGCCAATTTTGTAATCGCCTGACTGGCTGGTTTCAGGCTTTACCTTCAGCGTCAGATTCTCTTCCCCACGCTTCACCTGAAGCACCATCTCCTGCCCTTCGCTGTGCTTTACTTTTTCCACAAAATCCTTTTTTCCGGTAACTTCCTCGTCATTTACTTCTATAATATAATCCCCCGACTGGAGAATATATTGGGCCGGACACAGACTCTGCCCGTCTTCCCCCGTAAAATTTCCCACCCCGATAACCAGCACTCCCTGCGTTTTTACATAGATACCAATCGGTATCCCCGCCGGAGTGAGGATCTTGTCCTGAATTACCTGCACATCCACCGATTTCAGTGGGATGATGCCGAACAGCTTCAAATCCAGAACATATTTTTCAATCGCATTTGCTTTGATCGTGACCGGTTTTGCCAGATCGATATGGACGCTGTCCCTTGGAATATTGGATCCCGTGAATCCGCTTACCTCTACTGCATCCCTATAAATTTCCCCCGATGCCGGCACCTGCAGATTCAGTGTCTGATCCACTCCCGCTCTTATCTTTATATTGGAAGGAATCTTTTTCCACAGGGCAAAATAACTGGCACAGACCAAAGCCGCCACACTGCCTGCAAGAGCAAAATAAAGGCAGGTTCTATATTTATCAATCCTTGTTTTATCTTTCCCGTTTTTTCTTCGCAAGTTCTCACATCCTTTCACCAATCTTCCTTAGTATGTGAAGAACTTGTCTTTTTTACTTTAGTATTGTTTTGTATTTCTTGCCAAATCTTTCATTTCCCGCGCATTTTCCAAAGCGGCTTCCGTAATTTCGGCTCCTCCCAGCATCCGCGCCAGTTCCCTCAGTTCCTCTTCCCCGCCGATTTTTTTAATGGTCGTTACAGTCCTTTCTTTTTTGCTGCCTTTCTCAATCAGAAAATGGACGTCCGCCATTGCCGCAATCTGCGGCAGATGGGTAATGCAGATTATCTGATGGGTTTTACCCAAAATTCCCAGTTTCTCGGATACCTTCCATGCAGTCTTGCCGCTGATGCCCGTATCGATTTCATCAAAAATAAGAGAGGATATCTCATCCTTATCCGCCAATACGGTCTTAAACGCCAGCATGATGCGTGACAGTTCGCCGCCGCTTGCCACCTGGCTCAGCGGTTTTAACTGTTCTCCCTTATTCGTGGAAATCATAAATTCCACATCGTCATAACCTTCCGCCGTGAATTGCTCCGGATGCGGCCGCACCTGGATTTCCAGCCGCACATCCTCAAAGTTCAGCTCCCGAAGCGCCTGCTTTAAACGTTTTCCCAAATCCGCCGCCTGTCTGGTGCGGATTCCGGACAGCTTTTCACACGCCTCCTCCAGTTCCTGTTTTGTCTCATTCCGTTTCTGCTCCAGCTGCTGCCTGTAAATTTCATAATGTTCCAATACATTTAGTCTTTCTTCTCCGCGCTGCTTATATTCAAGCACTTCCTCAATATTTTTTCCATATTTGGATTTTAAATGATTTAACAGATTCAGCCGGGTTTCCGTCTGCACGAATTCTGTTTCATCATATTCCAGGCTATCCATGTAATCCGCCATCTGTCTGTTAAAATCATTCAGCAGATGATCGATATCTTCCAGTATATCTTCCAGATCCGCCAATGCTTCATCATAAGCGGAAACGCTTCTGAGCTCCCGAAGCGCACGCCCGATCGTTTCGCCGGCATTTTCTTCCGGATCCGCCCCTGTCATGCGGTATGCCGCATAGGCTGCCTCCTTGATCTTACGGCTGTTTACCATCCTGCGGTAATCCCGTTCCAGCGCCTCGTCTTCCCCTGCCGTCAGTCCGGCTTCCCCTATTTCCTCTACTTCAAACCGAAGCAGGGCCGCTTCCCGTTCCCTTGCTTCCCCGTCGCTTCCGCCTTCCTCCAGTTCCTTCAGCAGCCTGACATATTCCTGATAGCTGCCGTTCACCCGATTCCTGCAGTCCGATGCCTTTTTCCCCGCATATTCATCCAGTATTTCCCGGTGCCTTCTCTTCTGAAGAAGTGTCTGGTTTTCATGCTGACCGTGGATGGCAATAAGTACCTCCGCTATATCCTGTAGCTGTCTCGCCCCCACCGTCTCCCCGCATACTTTGCAGACGCTTCTGGCAGGCATGATCTTTCTTTGGATGATAAACGTACCGTCCTCTTCAGGACTAAACTCCATCTCTTTCAGCTTCTTTTCCTGCCTTTCATCCAGCTGAAACACCAGTTCGATCAGGGCATACTCCGCTCCGGTCCGTATCAGCTCCTTGTCCGCCTTCGCACCGAGAGCCAAATTGACCGAACCGATAATGATTGATTTTCCGGTGCCGGTTTCCCCTGTCAGAATATTCAATCCCTCTTCAAACCATACTTCCTCTTCGTCAATCAACGCCAGATTCTTTACGTGTAAACTTACTAACATCTTCCGCACTCCTTATGTGTTCTCCGGGCAGGGATTCTCACATTTCTAACATTTTATGGATTTTATCCATGACGGATTCCGTATCTTCCACATTCCGCACTGCGATCATAATCGTATCGTCACCGGCTATGGAACCTACAATTTCCTTTAATTTCATCGCATCCACTGCGGCCGCCACTGCCATCGCCATTCCCGATACCGTCTTCATCACCAGAATATTCTGCGCGGTATCCATCGATACAAAACCGTCCTTCAGGACACGGTTATATTTATCCCCCATATAACGGTCGTCATGCTTTAAGATCGCATATTTCTGATTTCCGTCACCGGTCTGGATTTTGGAAAGTTTTAATTCCTTGATATCCCGCGATACCGTTGCCTGCGTCACCTGAAATCCCGCATCCCGCAGACGTTCCGCCAATTCGTCCTGTGTCTCAATATCATGGTTCGCAATCAGTTCCACGATTTTGCTATGTCTGCTCTTTTTCATACATAACCTCCAACTGCTTTGTTTTTCCCCGTCTCTCTATGTCTCATTCATTTTCTTATGCAGTACCCCGAGAAAGCTGACCCTGTTGAGCTTTACAATGCCCGTGGTCATAACCGCTTTCTCCACTTCCACCTTATCACCGGTATACAGCGTCAGCTTCCGGCTTCCGTCAAAATTAACCTCCACCTGCTGTATGCTGCCCTCCCGTCCCTCCCCGATCTGCAGTTCTACCCGGTCCATCGGGGAAAGTATGATGCTTCTCGTATTCAGCGTATGGGGACAAATGGGTGTCATCAGAATGAGTTCGGCCTTCGGTTCCACAATAGGGCCTCCCGCCGACAGATTATAACCGGTAGAGCCGGTAGGCGTTGCCACGATCACACCGTCTGCATGGTACTCATTCAGAAACTGCCCGTTCACATATATCTGAAAGCGGATAATCTGCAAAGACCCGCTTCTCGTAACGGCGATATCGTTCAATGCATGAATTTCTTCCATTTCTGTCTGGGGAATTCCCTTTTCCTCGTGCATTTTTTTATGATAACCGCCGCGTACCACCCGTCCGGTCAGCATCATCCGCTGCTCCACTTCATACCGGTCTTCCATCAGCTGATTTAACGCCGCATCCAATCCGGTTTCCTCTACCTCCGCCAAATAACCAAGTGTTCCCAGATTGATGCCCAGCAGGGGAATGTCCCTGTTGATGGTATCCCGCGCCGCCTCCAGCAATGTCCCGTCTCCGCCCAGCACGAGAATGCAGTCCACGTCCCATGGTATCCGTGAAGACTCCGTATACCCCCGCTCTTCTCCCGCTCTCTGCACCTGTACCGTACATTTCCTGCCATGCCGCTCCAAATATTCCTTAATATAATTAGTCTTCTCCAAATTACGGTCTTTATGCCCGTTGGTGATTACATAAAAATGCTTCATCCCTTACTCCATTCCTGCGCTTGTCTGCATATCACGGCTTCACGGATGCGCATTTTACAAGGCCCCGTGCGCCGTCTGCACGGTCCGGACAATCAACGCTTCCATCTGCGCATCCCATGACGCCCCGCTCCGCTCCGCCAGGATTTCCACTAACTGTTTTTCCGCCTCTGCCTCCGTAAGTACTCTGATTTCTTCCGGTATCTCTTCCTCCCTTTTCTTTTTCAGATAAACCAGATATTCGATGTTGCCCTCCGGCCCCTTGATGGGAGAATATTCCAGCCCCGCTATACAAAATCCGATGAGATCCGCATAATCCACCACTTTTCTTATAACCTCTTCGTGGATTTCCGGTTCCCGCACCACACCCTTTTTCCCTACTTTTTCCTTTCCGGCCTCAAACTGAGGCTTGATCAGACAGACCATCTCTCCGTGCGCCGCCAGCAGATTCCGTGCCGGTATCAGTATTTTCGTGAGGGAAATAAAGGAAACATCCACAGAGGCAAAATCCAGCCTGTCCGTAATATCTTCTGGCTGTATGTAGCGGAAATTCGTCTTTTCCATACAGACTACGCGCTCATCCGTCCGAAGCTTCCAATCCAGCTGTCCATGCCCCACGTCTACGGAGTATACCTTAACCGCACCGTTCTGCAGCATACAGTCCGTAAACCCGCCTGTGGAAGCGCCGATATCCATGCATATCTTACCCCCTAAACGGATACTGAAAGAAAGCATCGCTTTTTCCAGCTTTAAACCGCCCCTGCTTACATATTTTAAAGTGCTGCCTTTCACTTCAATATGAGCTTTCGTTTCATCAAACGTCGTTCCTGCCTTATCCTCCCGCTGTCCATTGACAAACACATTGCCGGACATAATAATCGCTTTTGCCTTTTCCCTGGACGGTGCATACCCCTGTTGTACCAAAAGTACGTCCAAACGTTCTTTCATGCCTCGTTCCTTCCGTTCCTGACCGCAGACTGCAGTCCCCAGCCTGCGGTTCACATTTTGCGGGTTCGCATTCTCCCGTTACAGTGCGCAGTATTCCGTAATGACCCGTTTTACCACACTGTCCGCATCCATACCGATTTCCTGTTTTAAAAGTTCTACATTTCCGTGTTCCACATACTCGTCCGGAATGGTAACGGCAAGCATGTTTCCGCCGCCCGTACGGTCCAAAAACTCCCTTACTTTCTCTCCGAAACCGCCGCTTGCCACATTTTCCTCCATCGTCACCAGCAGCTTATGTACCGCCCTTGCTTCCATGAGCATTTCTTCATCGATGGGCTTTACGAATCTGGCATTGATCAAAGAGCAGGAGTACCCTCTTTCTTTCAGTTCCCTGCGCACCTGCTCCGCCACTTTGACCATGCTTCCTACTGCGATCAGGCAGATATCCTCTTCTTCATAAATCCATTCGCTTTTCCCGTATTCAATGGGGAGACGGAAATCTTTTAACCCGTCATAAGCCTCTCCGCGCGGATAGCGTACCGCAATGGGCGCGCCGAAATCCACCGCATACTTTATCATATCGGAAAGCTCCCACTTGTTTTTCGGGGCCATGATATGCATATTGGGAATGGAGGATAAATAAGACAGATCAAAAATCCCCTGATGGGTTTCCCCGTCGCTTCCCACCAGTCCTGCCCTGTCAATGGCAAATACCACCGGAAGGTTCTGGATGCAGACATCATGCAGGATCTGGTCGTAAGCTCTTTGCAGGAAAGAAGAATACACTGCCACGATCGGTTTCATGCCCCCCGCCGCCAGTCCAGCCGCGAAGGTTACGGCATGTTCTTCCGCTATTCCCACATCGAAAAAGCGGTCGGGATACATATTGTGAAACCGTTTCAGCCCCGTACCGTCCGGCATTGCCGCCGTAATCGCCACTACTTTTTCATCCCGCTGTCCCAGCTTCGTCATCACCGTTGAAAAAATATCTGTATAATTTGCCTTCGTCCGCGGATGGCTGGGCAGTCCTGTTTCTATTTCGAAAGGCTCCGCCCCATGGAACCTGGCCGGGTGCCTTTCCGCAGGTGCATACCCCTTGCCTTTCTGGGTCAGCACATGCACGATCACTGCCTTTTTCACCCTCTTTGCTTCCTGAAGCACACGGGTGAGACGCGGAATATCGTGCCCGTCCACCGGCCCCAGATAAGTCACTCCCATATCTTCGAACATCATACCGGGAATGACCAGCTGTTTAAAACTGTTTTTTGCGCGGCGGATGAACTTTACCATCTGCTCCCCGTATTTCGGCATATCCTTTAACGTATTGTACACCCCGTCCCTGAGTCCCAGATAACTATCCGCCGTTCGCACATTGTTCAGGTATTTGGACACACCGCCTACGTTTTCCGAAATGGACATATTGTTATCGTTGAGTACGATAATGAAATTGGTATCCAGCCGTGCCGCATTGTTCAGGGCTTCATATGCCATTCCTCCGGTGAGGGAACCGTCGCCGATCACCGACACCACCGTATGTTTTTCCCCCTTTAAATCCCTTGCCTTTACCAGTCCCAGCCCTGCCGATATGGAAGTGGAACTGTGTCCGGTATCAAATGCATCACAGTTGCTTTCCTTACGCTTTGGGAAACCGCTCATGCCGCCGTATTTGCGCAGTGTTTCAAAACCGTCCCGCCTCCCGGTCAGAAGTTTGTGGGTATAAGACTGATGCCCCACGTCCCATATGATCTTGTCCTCCGGAAGATTCAGCGCCAGATGCAGCGCCATCGTAAGCTCTACCGCTCCCAGATTCGAACCGAGATGTCCGCCTGTCACACTTATTTTTTCTATTAAAAACTGCCTGATTTCTTCTGCCAGCGCATCATAATCTTCCTCGTTGATATTCTTAATGTCATTTACCTGCCGAATACTGTCCAGTAGCATATCCATACCCTCTTTGTCTTATTTTCCGTTACCGTCTGACCGCGCCAATCCCCTGATCCGCCTCTTCCTTATTTTTCCCTGCCTGCCAGCTGCCGGACCAGTTCCTCCAAAAATTCATTCCGGCCGGAAAAAGAGGCAAGGATGTCCACGGCTTCTCCGGAAAGGCTTTCCACATCCCGTTTTGCCTGTTCCATGCCCTTTAACGTAACATAAGTGGTTTTATGATTCTTCTCATCACTTCCGACTGCTTTTCCAAGCACTTCCAGACTGCTGGTGACATCCAGGATATCATCCTGTATCTGGAAAGCGATGCCGATATTGTAAGCGCACTTTTCAATCCGGCGGATTTCCTCTTCCCCTGCCCCTGCCAATATGGCCCCGGTCATCATGGCGCTCTGGATCAGCGCCGCCGTCTTATGTTCATGGATAAACAAAAGCAGCTCCTCTGTCACCGGCTGTTCCGGCCCTCCTGCTTCCCTGTCTTCCGCTTCGATATCCGCCGTCTGTCCTCCTATCATTCCATAAATGCCCGCTTTTTTGGCAAATACGGAAAGGGCTTTTGCCGTCCTGCCCAGGATTTCTCCGTCGCCAGATGTTCCAAAAGCTTTCACCGCGGTTTCAAATGCATAGTTTAACAGACCGTCGCCCGCCAGTACCGCCATACCTTCCCCATACACCACATGGGTAGTCTTCCTGCCCCGCCGGTATTCGTCATTGTCCATGCATGGAAGGTCGTCATGCACTAACGAATAGGTATGCACCATTTCCAATGCCGCCATAAACGGCTCCACTACTTCCCCTTCCCCGCCAAAGAGACGGAAGGTTTCCCGCATCAGTATCGGACGCAGTCGTTTCCCGCCTGCCAGCAGGCTGTAATTCATGGCTTCCACTACCGTTTTCTGGTATCCTTCTTCCTTCGGAAGATATTTCTTTAACACCTCTTCCGCCTGTGCTGTCCTCGCATCCAGTTCTTCTTTAAAATTCATCCGTCTGTCCATCCTCATTGATTCTCAATACTTTCTTTTCCACCCTGTCAATCTTATCATTGCAGCATTTCAGTATTTCCATCCCTTTCTGGTAAACCTGAAACGACTCCTCCAGTGTAATATCTTCCGCTTCCAGCCTGTCCACCAGTTCTTCCAATATTTCAAAAGATTCTTCCAGCGAAAGCTCTGTCGGCTCCTGTCCGGCTCCGGCCGCACTTGTTTCCATTTCCTGCCCTGCTTTTACGGCATTTGTTTTCATGAGACTTTCCTCCATGAGATTTATTTCCATTCCATCCGTTCCTTGCTGACTGCCTGTGCCCGAATCCGGCCGTTCCTGACCTGAATGTCCAGCAGGCTTCCTATTTCCACCTGCCCGATGTCACTCACCGTCTTCCCTGTTTCATCCGAAACGTAGGAAAAACCCTGATTCAGCTTGTCCAAAGGCGACATCCCTTTCAGCCGTTCAATATAGACTTCCATCCGGTGCCTTTTTTCCGTTAGAACAGCTTTCATGGCATTTTCCATCCGGTCTTCCAGCTTCATGGTATACGTGCGCTGTTCCCGGATCCGGCTTACCGGACTTAAATACCTGAATTTCATTCCGTAATGCTCCAGCCTGTTCCGGTAATTGTTGATTCTGTTCATTAAAAGACGTTCCATCGCATACTGGTAGTCCGCCAGTTCCCCCTGCAGCCGGGAATACTCATATACCGCCAGCTCCGCCGCCGCCGAAGGCGTCGGTGCACGCAGATCCGCCACATGATCCGCAATGGTCGTATCGGTCTCATGTCCTACTGCGGAAATCACCGGAACCTGACAGTCAAAGATTGCCTGCGCCACCGCTTCTTCATTAAATGCCCACAGATCTTCTATGGAACCGCCGCCGCGCCCTACGATCATCACGTCCACGCCGTAACGTTCCAGCGTCTGTATTCCTTTTACAATGGACGGCGCCGCCATTTCTCCCTGCACAATGGCAGGATACAATAAAATCTGCACATAAGGATTTCTTCTGGATGCAATATTGATGATATCCCTTACCGCCGCTCCCGTAGCGGCAGTCACCACTCCCAGTGTGCGGATAAATTTCGGAACCGGCTGTTTATAAAAGGCATCGAACATCCCCCGTTCTTCCAGCTCCCTCTTTAACTGTTCATACCGTTCATACAAAAGACCTGCCCCGTCCAGCACAATCTGCTTTGCATACAGCTGGTATTTCCCGTCCCGCTCATAGACATCCACCGTTCCGCCTACGACTACCTGCTGCCCTTCCTGCATCCGAAAAGCAAGACCGGAACGGTTTCCTGCAAACATCACGCAGGAAATCGTTCCTTTCTCATCTTTTAACGTAAAATAAATATGTCCGGAGGAATGATACTTGCAGTTGCTCACTTCCCCTTTTACAAAAAGGGACTGCAACATAAAATCCTGCGTAAACATATTCTTAATATATGCATTCACTTGTGCCACGGTATACACATTCTGCTTCATTTTTATTACCATGCTCCCTGAACGGTCTATGCAAATTTTGCAAGCACCCCGTTTATAAAAGACGGGGAATTGTCCTGCCCGAATTTCTTCGCCAGCTCTACTGCTTCGTTGATCGCCACGCCGGTAGGTATGTCATCATCATATTTCATTTCATAAACCGCAAGGCGGATCAATGTCAGATCCACCTTTCCCATACGACCAGTTTCCCAGCCTTTCGCTTCCTTATTGATCATCTCATCGATCATTTCCAGCTTGGAAACGATATCTTCATATTTTCTGAGAATATACTGTTCGTCCTTCTCGCTTACCGCATTTTCCTCTTCAAACAATAGTTTCTCCTGCTCCGGCATATCTTCCAACGGATGAAACTCCACACGGAACAACAGCTTGAAGATTTGCTCTCTCAGTTCCCGTCTTCCCATTTCCGCTTACGTCCTATCTGTCTTTTACCATATTTACTCCGGCAATGCGGATATTTACATCCGATACTTCCAGTCCGGTCATGTTTTCAATGGCATTTTTCACTTTCTCCTGTACCTTCTGGCTGGTTGCCGGAATATTATAGCCGTATTCCATGATCAGTGCCAAATCCACTTTTACCACCTTGTTAAGCACTTCCACCTTCACGCCCTTTTTCAGGTTCTTCACGCCTACCTTGCTCATGAATTCATTCGGCACATTCCCTGCCATTGCCGCCACGCCGTCCACTTCCGCCGCCGCGATCCCCGCGATCATCGCCACCACGTCATCCGCAATCTTCACCGAACCGATACCCGCGTCTTCCTTTAATATTTGTGTACTTTTATCTAATTCTTTTTCCTTTTCCATTCCAGACCTCCATTTATTTGCCAACCGTAAACCTAACCTTATTTTTACCATGATACCAAAATTTCTTGAATTTGCATAGACCTATCTTTCATTTATCACGGAAATCAGTTTTCAAGCGCTGCCTGCCCACAGCCGGACGGCTGCAGGGCAGGCAGCACTTCATTACAGCCAGAAGCTCAGACTCATCTGCTCCTCATTGTCCGCATAAGCCACCACTCCGTCCGGGCTGTTCAGATAACGGAAAATCTCCTGTTCCTCGATCAGGAATTCCCCCATCTGCCGATAGACCGTTTCCTCGCTGCACTTTAATGTTACATAGGTGCTGCCTTTCGCATATTCCCGCTCAAAAAGCTCCGTCAGTTTTTCCTCATCCAGGGAAGTAAAATACGCGCCCTCCCGCACATAATAATTTGCTTCCATCGAAGTGCACCGGGGAAGTTCCGTCACATTTTCTATCGTATGCGTCTTACACAGCTGTTCCGTGGTCACGCACAGATAGTCATAATTTATGGTAGGAAGGCTTTCCCCGCTTCCAGCTTCCTGTCCTGTCATATCTTCCGACTCTTCCATCCGATAGGATGCGTCTCCCCATGTGGCATCCACATAATAGTATTCCCCGTCTATCCGGACAAGATTCCAGGCATGTCCTTCTCCTTCCGATACACTTCCGATCACAAGTGTCGAGAAAATCCCCATTTCCTCCAAAAGATACTGCATCGCTTTCGCATATCCCTGACAGACCGACTGCCCATGGAGAAACACTGAGCAAATATTCTGGTTGTCTGCCGCCCCGGCATTGTATTCCGTATGATCTATAATATACTCGTAAACATACTTCACTTTCCCATACTCATCTGCGTCCTCAGGAACGCCTGCCAGACATTCCTTCACATATGCATCTATCTCTTTCCTGTTTTCCTCCACCTCCGCCCTGTCCATATGATAGGTTCCCGTGAAGGTAATCTTCTTCAATTCTTCACCAAGCGTATATTTGGTAAACGTATATCCGTCCACATAAAAGACTTCCGGATGGTCATTGAGCACACACTGAAATACTTTCTCTATCCGGTCCGTATCCATGCAGCTTATCTTTACATCCACGCCCCGGCTGCACAGGATCTGGTAAAGTTCCGCATACACCAGCTGCTCGTCCTCATTCAGCCTGTCAAAATTATACCGGCCTTCCTGTGCTGCCAGCAGCAGCGGGATTTTTTCTTCCGATAAACCGACTGCCTCACGGGCCGCTTCGTCATAGGCATCCTCCGTATCCGGCGTTACCGCCTTTTCTTCCGCAGCTGCTGTCCCGTCTGCATTTTCGCCTGTCGGCAGTTCCTCCCTGCCCCCGGACTGTCCCTGTCCATCCGCCCCGTTTTTTCCCTGTTCGGATACCACAACGGAAGACGGAGCCGGATTTTCGGTTCCCGTCCCGCTGCCGCAGCCTGTCCCAAAAAGAAGGAGCATGACAAGCCATATACAGATTCTGTTTTTTCTTTTATACTTTCTCAACAATCAATCACGTCCAAACTCGGATAGTATTAACCCTTCATTCCTGTCCAGCGTCATGCCGATACTCCACTGGTTCACAAACAGCAGCAAAGGATTGCCCTTCATATCTTTTACTTTTTTCATATCGGAGGTGCCCGTCAGCTTCGTAAGATCCATATCCTTATTTTCCACCCACCGGATATATTCATAAGGAAGCGGTTCCAGTCGGATTTCCACATTATACTCATTTTCCAGACGGTACTTCAGTACCTCAAACTGCAGAACACCTACCACGCCCACAATGATCTCTTCCATACCCGTATTGAATTCCTGAAAAATCTGTATAGCTCCTTCCTGCGCAATCTGCTCCACACCCTTTACGAACTGCTTGCGCTTCATGGTATCCATCTGGCGGACTCTTGCAAAATGCTCCGGCGCAAAGGTCGGTATGCCCTCATATGCAAACTGCTCTTTCGGCATACATAGCGTATCCCCGATGGAGAAAATTCCCGGGTCGAAAACGCCGATGATATCTCCTGCATAAGCCTCGTCCAAAATCTTTCTTTCGCTCGCCATGATCTGCTGCGGCTGGGACAGGCGCATATTCCTGCCGCCCTGCACATGCTTTACCTCCATGCTCGCCTCATACTTGCCCGAACAGATACGCATAAATGCGATCCGGTCACGATGGGCCTTGTTCATATTCGCCTGAATCTTAAATACAAAGGCCGAGAACTGGTTCTCCACCGGATCGATAAGACCGGTATCCGCCATTCTCGGAAGCGGCGTGGTTGTCATCTTTAAAAAATGCTGCAGGAAAATTTCCACACCGAAATTGGTCAGTGCGGAACCGAAAAAGACCGGTGTCAGTTCTCCGGCACGGATGATTTCCAAATCATATTCCGCACTGGCGCCGTCCAGCAGTTCGATATCCTCATACAGCTTGTCCCGCAGTCCGTCTCCGATATGATCAGCCAGCCGTTTCTCTTCTGCTGCAGGAATTACCGTAGTCTCGCCCTCCCGCGTCCCCTTTTGGGTATCCGTATAGGTATAGACGCACTTCTCTTTCCTGTCATATACCCCCTTAAAGTTCTTGCCAGAGCCAATGGGCCAGTTCACCGGGCAGGTAGCAATTCCTAATTCCCGCTCGATTTCGTCTAAAAGTTCGAACATATCCCCGGCATCCCGGTCCATCTTATTGATAAACGTAAAAATCGGTATCTTACGCATAACGCAGACCTTAAACAGCTTCCGCGTCTGCGCCTCCACGCCTTTCGAGGCGTCTATGACCATTACCGCCGAGTCCGCAGCCATCAGTGTCCGGTAAGTATCTTCCGAAAAATCCTGATGTCCCGGCGTATCCAGTATATTGATGCAGAAATTATCATATTCAAACTGCAGTACGCTGCTGGTTACCGAAATACCCCTTTCTTTTTCGATTTCCATCCAGTCGGAAACCGCATGTCTTGCCGTTGCCTTTCCTTTTACGCTTCCCGCCAGATTGATAGCGCCCCCGTAAAGCAGGAATTTCTCCGTCAGTGTTGTCTTTCCTGCATCCGGATGCGATATGATCGCAAAAGTTCTTCTTCTGTTTATTTCTTCCGCATAGTTGCCCACATTCTTTTCCTCCATGTCTTTCTCTGCCTGCACTGCTGCAGGCACTCCGTTATATTGGTACCCTGCATTCCGTTTCCGGACAGATTCCGCTCCGTCATGTCCCTCTGCCCATCACGTGGGACTTGGAAAAAGGGAACCGGATGCGGCAGAAGCAAAGGTATCCATCCCTTTATCCCCATACTTTCCCGCATCCTCTGCCGCTTCCATTCCCACATTGTCAGGTACTATTAAAAATATACGTTTCATCAGTACACCTCTTGCCTTCTCAAAGTACACCGGCTTCGCCCTATCAAAATGCAATCTGCCAGAATTGTCAGCAAGCTGTTATTATTCACAGCTTTCAGCTGCTCATTGCCTCCGCGGACATTATAGCACATTCACGGTCTCAAATAAACTCTTATTTCTTACTCATCGGCTGTTGTGCTGATAATGATGCTTTCCGGCGCCACTCCCGTCTTTCTTATGATGATATCCTCAATCTGTGCTCTCTGGGCTTCCGACAGTTCCGCAGCACTGACCACTACATCCACGCCCGTATCGCTGATGCTCACTACCACATCGGAAAACCCTTTGGATTCCAGCAGAATTTCGGCAGAAGTCTCTTTCTCCGCAATGTCCGTAATGGCTATCATGTTATCTACGGCTTCCTGCTTCTGACTTTCCGTAATATTGGCATTATTGATGATTTCCATCAGTGTTTCCTTATTTTTGGCCCTCGTCTGCTCTTTTAACAGTTTAGCCCCGGATAAAGAATTCATACCGGAAGTGGAGGTAAAGACTGCTTCTCCCGGCACTTCACTGTCCGTAGGTGCCGTATCCGCCACATTCTCCGCCATGCCTTCATCCAGATAATCATCTGACAATACGCTGATATCCGTATCCAGACTCTCGATGTCCCCGTATCCGGAAGACAGAATCTCTTCATCGGAAATTTCAAACAGGGCCGCCACATCCGTATCTGCCTCGTCACTAATCACCGTATCGCTGTCCACTGTCATGATTTCTTCTTCCGTTACCTTCGTACCTGCAAAATTCAGGTATCCCGCAACCGCGATCATGATCGCAAGCGCGGTAATCATGATTTGATTTTTTTTAAGCATATTCTTCATGCCACTTTCTCCTCTTTCCTTATTCGGCTTTCATTTTTACTACTTTAATTTTATTCGGCTCTATATCAAATAATGCCACTATTGCTTCGGTAATATTTTTCCTCACCTCCGGCCGGTCTCCTCCCTGCGTTATGACCACCACGCCTTCGATTACCGGCTGCAGCGTCTTTACCACATAAGGGCTGGAACTTCCATCACTTTCCTTTCTGTATACAGTTTCTTCTTCCCTGTTCGATTCATTGACAGTCCTGCTTCCGCCTTCCGAATCGTTCTCTGCCGTATCGCTCCGCGTAACCGGCGTATCTTTCGCTACTATCAATTCCCTGGAAGTATTCACTGTAATCATGACCTTTACTTTGCCGGCACCTTCCATGGCTGATATTGCCTGTTCTAATTTATTCTCCATATAACGTTCATATTCCTCTGTGCTGTCAATTTTTTCAATTTCTTCTTTTGCATCTGCACGCCCCGTTTTGCTGCTTTCCTCTATTTTAACAGTTTGTTCGTCCCATATACCGGACTCTGATATGTTTCCCCCGTTTTTTTCCGATGTGGGCACTGCAATGATAAGCAGAAGGATTCCTGTGAGAATGCAGATCACAAACTGGTCTTTTCCCGGCTTTTTTCCGTTTTTTATTTTTTGAAGCAGCCCTTTCTTCTTTTCTGTCTCCATACCGTTTTCCTTACCTTTCCCTCCCCTGCGGCCTGCCGCACCGTCCTTCTTCCGCGGCCTGTCCGGAAAATTCCTGTCTACTGCCTTATAACCTCTATATAATCCGCATCCACGCCTAACGCTTTGGAAAAAGCTTCTGCCAGTTCCTTCGTTTCACCGTCCCCGCTTTCCGGCATATCCTCTATATCCTGTCCTTTTCCCTGTCCGATGGTTATTTTCTCCACCTTGATCCGTTCTTTCTCTTTCCTCTTTATTTCCCTTACCGTCACTATGATCTTCGGCGGTTCCCCTCTTAATTCCACACCCTCCGTCGTCACCCCGTAAGAACCGGCTGTCTCTGCAAGGCGCTGCCCTATCTCCGCCTCCAGCGCCCGCATTTCCCTGCTGTTTCCCGTCCTGTCCCCTGCGGCACCCATCCCTGACTCCATAAAAGCGGCGGCTTCTTCTCCTGCCTCCTCCATGATCTTCTCCAATTCTCCCTGGAACTGTTCTATTTCCTCCCACATCTGCGCATTTTCCTTACCAAAGAATACAGCCCTGACCGGTACGATGAACTGTGCCAGTATCATCACCCCTATCAGAAGCTTCACATATTTTTCATAAACCTTTCCGGCCGTAAAATGCATAAAGCACTGGGCGCACAAAATAAAAATGCCTATGCTTTTCATAAATTCCAAAAAAGTCCTGCCCATGTTCCAACCCCTTTACACTGTCCCCGTCGTATAAGCCACAATGGCAATCACGATCAGGAATAACGCAACCGCTGTAAACGCCGTCCTAAACAGCAGCAGACTGCCGTCCCCCACCCGGTCCGTACATCCGGTGATCCGTTTATCACTGACAATCCCTGCCAATGCAGCGCTTCCCTTCATCAGACAGGCGATCAGGAGCAGCTTCATCAGCGGCACAAGACAGATTGCAAGCAGCAGCAAGAGCAGCAGCAGGCCGATGCTGTTTTTGATCAAAACGGCCGAGCCGATTACCATTTCCGTCACGCCCTCCGCCAGATTCCCGATGCCGGGTATGGCAGAAATGGCTTTTTTGACTGCCGTTCCCTGAAGGGAATCCAAAACCGGCGCAATCATGGACTGGAACAGGCTGAGGGATGTCACCGCCCCCAGCGCTACTTTCAGTCCGACCCCGATGCCCTTTTTCAGACATTCCAACAGCAGCGCCAGCCTTTCTTCCGCCCATACGCCGTTCATAAGCGCCAGCAGCACATAACTGTAAATCAGCGGAAGCAGCACCGAAGCCAGCAGCTTTTCCACTCCATAGGCCAGTATCAGCATGAACTGGTAATAAACGATTGCCGAAGCAGCTCCCGAAGCAGCCCCCACTGCCATAAAATAAGCCGGAATAAACATTTTAATAAACAACACAATGTTCTCCACTGCCTGGGAAGCAATTCCGGCCGCCGCTAAAAAAGCCTTCATCAAAACCGCCATCAGCATCAGATACAAAAAATAGAAACTGATATCCGCAATCTGATGGTTTTGGAATATATCGGAAAAATTGGCAAACAGCGCCGAAATAATCCCCAAGATCAGGATAGCCGCAAAAATATTCTTCATTCCCGTCAGTTCCGCTGCCAGCGTCCCTTTCACACCATCCCATACCAGTCCGACTGCCTCCGGTATTTTTCCCTGAAGGATATTTGATAAGATCCCCTGCACATCCCATTCATATGCGGGAAGCATTTCTTTCAGGCTCCCGCTGATATCACCAAGTCCATATTCTCCCCATACGCTCTCCACATCCACTTCCCCTTCCGCCGCATACACCGGCTTGTACATCAGAAAGGAAAGAAACAGGACGGCAAGCGCTATCCATATTTTCCTCATCCCGCAATCTCCTGAATACTCTCTATAATCGCCAAAAGGATCGGCATACCCGCCGCCAGTACAGACAGCTTGCCGAAAATCTCTATCTGTCCCGAAACCGAGGCGTATCCGGCATCCCTGCATATACCGGAACAGAATTCACATATATAAGTGATTCCGATGACTTTCAGCAGAATGGCAAAATACGTACGGTCAGAACCGATATACGTTTCCATTATCCCCATACTTCCAAAAAGGGAAGCCAGTCCTGACACAATAAAGGTAAAAATCATCAGACTTACGGCAAAACCTATGTACAATCCGTACTCCGGCCTGTTCGATTTAAACTGAAGCGCCAGCATGACGCCGGCTATGCCAAGCATTCCTATCCTCAATACATCCATACGCTTTCCTCATATCCCCACAAGAAACATCATAGTTCAAACAGGTTCTGAATCATGACAAACAGATCATAAATATACGGTACGATCCATGTCAGTACGAGAATCAGCCCCGCCAGGCTGATTAAGAAGGCATGTTCCTCCCTCCCGCTGTGCTTCAGTACCTGGCTTAATATCGTGATCAGTATTCCCACCGCTGCAATCTTAAAGATCAGACCAACGTCCATATTGAAACCTCCATCCGGCCCTGCCTCCCTGCGCTAAATCAGTATGACGGCAAGCATAAAACCGCCCATCACACTCAGGCTCATGATAACTCTGCTTTTATTGACCATTTCCTTCTCCTGCCGCTCAATGGAAAGCTCCAGCCGCCGGATATGCTGTTCCAGCATCTGTGCCTGCACCTGCCCGTCCATAAAACCCACGCAGCTTCCGAATCCCAGAAGTCTCTTCTTCTCTTCCACAGGCATCACCAGCTTACCGGCGCATCCTTCCATCTGCCGTCGCCACACTTCCCCGAATGTTGTCCCGCGATTGACCAGCATTTCCTTATGTATTTCCAAAAAAGCCTCCCCGTATGGCTCCGGCACCCTCCCTGCAATCTGCAGACATGCCTCCGGCAGCGGTGCGCGGCTGTAAATGATTTCACTCTGAAACATCTTTAAGATCCGCCAGACCTCATATGATTCTTCCAGTCCCTTTCTCAGCCGTTCTTTCCATGTCCATCCTATCCCCATGCATCCTGCCGACAGTAAACCTATCCCTAAGAGCCGTAACATATCCGGAACCCTCTGTCATATATGGATCTCACCCTGCACGTCCCATCCTGTCTTTCCAGCATCACATACCTGCCAAATACCTGCCGCCGGACAAGGTCTCTTAAAAAATCTTTCTCCATAATCTCCTGCAGTGACTCCCCATGAACGGTAGCGAGCATCCGGCTCCCGCACTGCATCACCTGACTGACCGCACGGATATCCTCCTCGCTTCCAAGCTCGTCTACCGCCACTACCTGCGGTGCCATGGACCGGATGAGCATCATCATACCCGCCACTTTCGGACAGGCATCCAGTACATCGGTGCGCACTCCCACATCGTTTTGGGGACAGCCCATATAACAGCCTGCAATCTCCGACCGCTCATCCACCACCGCCACATTCATTCCTTTGGAAAAACGGTTGCCGTCCGCAATCTGACGGATCATATCCCTCAACAGGGTTGTCTTCCCGCATCCCGGCGGAGAAATCAGAAGCGTATCCAGCAGTTTTCTGTTTTCATACAGATAAGGCATGACCAAATCCGCGGCGCCCTTTATTTCATGGGAAATCCGGATATTCATATAACGGATGTGTTTCATGTTCCGGATCGTCCCGTTTTCTTCCAGGATAACCTGTCCCGCCATTCCGACCCGGTGCCCGCCCGGAATCGTCAAAAATCCCTGCCGTATCTCGTCGCAAAAGGCATAGACCGAATAGTCGCAGATATGGTTCAGAATCGCTTCCATATCCTGTCCCGTGACCCGCACGGCGCTTCGGATATCCGACACAACCTGTCCTTTGCCGCTTAAATACCGCTCGTCCCCATTCATTACCAGAATGACCTCCCGGCCGCTCCGGAGACGGATTTCCTGCAGCTGTGAAGCCCTGTCGGAGACCTCCCTCCATAACTGCCTCATATAATCCGGAAAAATGCGCAGAATTTCTTCTCCTGTCGCCATCTGCCCACCCCTTTCTACCTTCTTTATCCTAATATATGTACAGGCGGGCAAGTTATGCCTGTTTCTTTTTGAAATGGAATATTTATTCCTATGGGTACGGAATGGAGGACAAAGCACTCTGACAGGAGCTGTGTATCGCAAAAAACACAAAATGTTTTATTTTTTTATAGACAATTTTATAATTTAGTGATATGATGAAATCAAGAAAATAATAATGATTACTATTATTAAGGAGGAAAAGAAATATGGCTGCAACAAATAATGCACAGGTAGATAACTTAGTAAACTTACTGGATGGATATGCCACAAAAGGCGGTCACCATCTGAATGTGAATGTACTGAACAGAGATATGCTTCTGGATGCCCAGAAACATCCGGAGAATTATCCCCAGCTTACCATCCGTGTCAGCGGATATGCGGTGAATTTCATTAAGCTGACGCCCGAACAGCAGGCAGATGTTATCAGCAGGACATTCCATGAAGCCATTTAATTCCTGCCGGCATTGATGTCCGCACAGACGGGGAAACCTGACCTACCGTCCGCCGGAGCCAGACCTGTATGGAAGAGAAAAGGACGCATCCCCCGCGGGTGCTTCCTTTTCTCTTCCATATTTTACTGCTGTGCCACATCCTTCATGGAGAAGCTGGTTCTGCCCATCTTATCCTTGCCAAGACATACCACCGTGACTTTATCGCCAAGGGTCAGCACATCTTCCACATGATTGATTCTTTCCCTTGAAATCTTGGAAATATGAACCATACCTTCCTTACCCGGCGCAAATTCAATAAATGCGCCGAATTCTTTGATGCTGACTACCGTTCCTTTAAATACCTGTCCTTCTTCAAAATCCGTAGTGATGACCTTTATCATCTCTACCGCCTTGTCCATCATGGCCGCATCGGTACCGCATACGGACACGTTGCCGTCATCCGTAATATCAATCTTCACACCGGTACGCGCAATGATTTCATTGATCGTCTTGCCGCGCTGTCCGACTACATCTCCGATTTTTTCCGGATCGATCTGAAGGGAAACAATCTTCGGCGCATAAGGCCCTACCTCTTTTCTGGGCTCCGCAATCGCCGGTGTCATGATCTCATTTAAAATGTATTCCCTTGCTTCCTTTGTCCTCCTGATCGCCTCTTCCACGATCGGTCTTGTCAGTCCATGGATCTTGATATCCATCTGGATTGCCGTAATACCATCATGCGTACCCGCTACCTTAAAGTCCATATCCCCGAAAAAGTCTTCCAGTCCCTGAATGTCCGTAAGCACAATATAATCGTCGTCCGACTCACCGGTTACCAGACCGCAGGAAATGCCCGCCACCTGTTTCCTGATCGGCACGCCTGCCGCCATCAGCGACATCGTGGACGCACAGATAGATGCCTGTGAGGTAGAACCGTTGGATTCAAAGGTTTCGGAAACGGTACGGATGGCATAAGGAAATTCCTCTTCTGAAGGAAGCACCGGAATCAAAGCTCTCTCTGCCAGCGCCCCATGCCCGATCTCACGCCGTCCCGGCCCGCGGCTGGGTTTTGTCTCTCCTACCGAATAGGACGGGAAATTGTAATGGTGCATATATCTCTTATTCACTTCGTTTTCATCCAAACCGTCGATTCTCTGCATCTCGGACAACGGCGCCAATGTGGTTACCGTACAAATCTGCGTCTGTCCGCGGGTAAACATGGCAGAACCATGAACCCTCGGAATCAGATCCACTTCTGCTGCCAGCGGCCTGATCTGCGTGATCTCACGTCCGTCAGGACGTTTGTGGTCCTTCAGTATCATCTTGCGGACGGTCTTCTTCTGATACTGGTATACCGCCTCACCCAAAATAGCCAGCCATTCCTCGTTCTCGGAAAAAGCCTCTTCGAACTTCTCCGTGATCTTCTTAATATTTTCTTCGCGCACCTGCTTCTCGTCGGTAAAAACCGCTTCTTCCATCTCTTCCGGCGTTACGATTTCCTTCATCGCATCGAACATTTCTGCCGGTACCGCACAGCTTGTATATTCGTGCTTCAGCTTTCCGACTTCTGCCGTTATCTGATTGATGAAAGCGATAATGGTCTGGTTGATCTCATGGGCCATATAAATTGCTTCCAGCATCTTCGCTTCCGGGACCTCATTCGCACCGGCCTCGATCATGATGACCTTTTCACTGGTGGAAGCAACGGTCAGATTCAGATCCCCGATCTTCCACTGCTCCTGCGAAGGATTGATGATGAACTCCCCGTCTACCATGCCCACCTGCGTCATCGCACAGGGGCCGTCAAACGGAATATCCGAAATGGAGGTGGCAATGGCCGCACCGATCATCGCTACCAATTCGGGACGACATGCAGGATCCACACTCATTACCATATTATTCAGTGTTACATCGTTCCTGTAATCCTTCGGAAACAAAGGACGCATCGGACGGTCGATAACACGGCTGGTAAGAATTGCATTTTCGGAAGCCTTTCCTTCCCTCTTGTTGAAACCTCCGGGAATCTTACCTACGGAATATAACTTTTCCTCATATTCCACACTCAGAGGGAAGAAGTCAATCCCGTCCCTCGGCTTATCGGAAGCCGTTGCCGTACAAAGTACCGTCGTCTCCCCGTACTGCATAAATGCACAGCCGTTCGCCTGCTTTCCAACCCTTCCGATATCTGCGCGGAGGGTTCTTCCGGCAAGTTCCATTGTAAATGTTCTGTAATTCTTTTCCATTCTCTGAATTCTCCTTCCAGTTTGTTCTGTCTGCCCGTATAAGGGCTGTTTCCAGGGCAGGAGACGCCGAAACTACTGATAAGAATATGTTGCGGGACATATGCTTATCAGTGGTCCCGGAATATCCCGTCTGCCCTGTCTGTTCCAATTCCATGAGGAAAAGGCGGACACCCCAACTTTTCAGTCTGTATCCGCCTAAACATTTGCTCTTTACTTTCTGATTCCAAGTCTTTCAATTAAAGAACGATATCTCTCAATGTCCACTTTCTTAAGATAGTCAAGCAATCCCCTTCTCTGACCAACCATTTTAAGAAGTCCCCTTCTCGAATGATGATCCTTCGGATTCGCCTTCAAATGCTCTGTAAGTTCCTGAATCCTCGCTGTCAATACTGCAATCTGCACTTCCGGTGAACCAGTATCGCCTTCCGTTCTTGCATACTCTTTAATGATGGCCGTTTTCTTTTCCTTAGAAATCATAGTCTTTCCTCCTGTTTTCCTTTATGCCGGATACCAAGACAGGGTCGGAGTTGTCCCACACCTGAGTATCGGCTGGTTTTTACACTCCGCTATCATACCATAGATTTCCTTCCTTGTAAATACCAAGATTTGAATTGCCTGCTCACCTTATTCATTCAGTTCATTGATCGTCTGTGAGATTCTCCGCAGCTTTTCATTGATTTCCGTACTGACTACCGACATTCCTTCCGCAAGCTTCCTGACCTCCGTTGCCACTACCGCAAACCCTTTGCCGCTCTCGCCGGCTCTTGCAGCCTCGATGGACGCATTCAGCGCCAGAATATTCTGACGTTTACTGAATCCCGCAATCTTGGATGTACTCTCATTCGCAGCCTCGATTTCTCCCGCCGCTTTGGAAATCCCGTTCTTTAACATTCCCAGCAGCCGTTCATTCTTCTTCTCCTGATAGCTGGAACGGACATACATATTAATGACGTCCCCCAAAAGATTCGCGGACGCTTCAATCTGCTCCCTCGTCTTTACATTCACCTTGTGCAGGGCGGCAATATATGTATCTTCGTCAATCTCCAACTCCCTTGCCGTCTTCCGGAACTTTTCTTCGTCCGGATTCTCCGGCAGCACCTGACCGCCTATGACGCTTCCAAGCACCGTGCCGTCGGTCAGCGTGATCGGAATCCCGAAATCAACCAGCCCGGCATGGCAGGAATACACCCCTTTTCCCTCACGGTCACATTTTTCACAGCGTTTGCATCCTTCCGCACTTCCTCTTGTCAGCTTAATACAAAAATCTGTAAAATTATAGCACTCACTGATATACTCTCCGTCTGCACCTACGGCCACTGTTGCGAGTCCGGTACATTTTGCCCAGTTATCCATGATGTTTTCAAATTTCCCCATATCACAAAAGTCCTGAATTTTCATAGTGCTCTCCTTCTCAGCAGAAAATATGCCGTCTTAAATGTCTAGTTTTGTATATTATATACCTTTTTTCATCAAAAATATAGCTTTCTTCGTAAAAAAAAACGGCAGATTAGCCGGAATCCGTCCGTTTTGACGAATTCCGGCTAATCTGCCGTTTTCTGCCATACCGTCCGCCTGGTTTAATCCTTAGGCAGTACCCTTACTACTTTTGCCGGCGTACGGTAATTGTAATTGGAAATCTTGATTCCGGTCTTAGGACTGCTGGCGTGTACTACCTGTCCGTTGCCGATATAGATGGCTACGTGGTTGATCCTGCCGCCCTTCGCATAGAAGATCAAATCTCCCGGCTTCGCCTCCGACATACTGATCTTTGTTCCCGCATTGGATTGGGAACCGGAAGTCCTGGGAAGGGAGATTCCGAAATTCTTAAACACGCTGAGTACAAAACCGGAACAATCCGCCCCTTTGGTCAGGCTGGTGCCGCCCCATACATAAGGATTGCCCACATACTGTTTTGCGAACTGACACAAATCCACCCGGATATTGGACACACCCTGCCCGTACAGCAATTCCGTCATCGTAATCGCACTTGCCAGTTTTTCCTCTATGATGACATACTCGGCAGACACATAATTTTCTTCATCGTCAATCATAATCTTTACCCAATCATCCATGATTTCCACCACATCCAGTTCTTCACCTCTCGGAACCATGGTAATCACCTCACACTCCGTATTGGGCTGCTCACGTACTTTTAAAGTGGTCGTATCCACTACCGCTACGGTGGATACTTCCTCTAACGCACGCTTCTTTGCATTCCAGCCGCTGAGAAGATATTCGCTCTTTACGTATCCTTCCACTTTTCCGGAGCGGATATAAGTCCACTCCCCCTCCTCCGATATCAGTTCACAAGCCGCATTCTTCGGAAGTTTTCCCACCATCTTTCCGTCCTCGCCGGGCGTTTTGCGGATATTCAGATTATCATTCACGTTGGAGATTCCAAGATTCGTATATCCCCACAAAGCGCCTTCCGCTTCCTGTGCCGCCTCCTTATACTCTTCCTCTGTTTTCCGTGAATCCAAAAGAGCCGCCGCACCTACCGGCATCGACACTACCTCTTTAATGGACTCTACCCGTATTTCCTGACCCTGCTCCGCCGCTGCGTTTACGGCAGCCGCCGCGCTGTCCGGCGCTGCTGCATATACCGGACCGGCATATAACGCCATCCCGGCCGCACATACAATTACAATTCCCGCTGCTTTCCTTTTCATGATACCTTCAAGCCTTTCCAATCTAATATCCGTTTCTTTTCTTTGTCCTATCTCAATCTGTTACCATTCCTTAACTATTCTATCACATTTATTACAAATTTGTTACAGATTATTACATGGATATTATATCAACTCCCTATGCCTCTGTCAAATATTTATGCACGAAATTTTTTGGAATTTTTAAGGCTGTATGTATTACTCTTCCTCCGGATCGTTATTCAGTACGGAAAATGCAATGTTGGTAGCATGATCCGCCACCCTCTCCAGTCCGGACACGATATCTGAAAACAGCATTCCGGCCTCCGGACTGCACTCGTTTTTCGTCAGTCTTTCCACATGCGCCCTCTGAAGTTCTCTCTCCTTCTCGTCCACCGCATCCTCCAGATGCAGAATATCCTCCAGATGCTCGTCCGAACCACTGGAATACATCTCTATGGAAAAACGGATCAGCGTATTCACCATATTCAGCATATCCCCCAGCTCTTTCTGAGCCACGGCGCTGAATCCAACCCCTGTACGGATACGCTGTCTTGCCGCATCTGCCACGTTTTCCGCATGATCGCCGATGCGCTCGATATCATTTACCACATGGAACAGGGCGCCGATTCCTTTTAAGTCCTCGATCGGCAGCGTCGTCTGGTTAATCTTTACCAGATAATTCGTGATCGCATGGTTCAGGAAATTAATATTCTTCTCGACTTCATACACTTCTTCAATGTCCGGCTCGTCCAGCGTGATCAGCGCATTCATGGCGCGGTTAAGATTCTCCGATGCAAGGGATGCCATACGCTCGATCTCATTCGTCACCTCCACGACCGCCGTCGCCGGATTGAACACCACTTTCTCACCGATATACTTTAACTGGTAGCTGTCCCTGTAACCGACTTTCTTATCGTCACCCGGTATAAGCAGATAAGTCAGCTTCACGATCATATTGGAAAACGGGAAAAGAATGATGACCTGGAAAATCTTGATCATCGTATGGGCATTTGCAATGAAACGTCCCTCGTTTCCTCCGGAAACTCCCATGATCAGATCCACTACCCGGTTCATGCCGATCTTTAAAATAAGGAACAGCAGAGCCGTACCGATCACATTGAACAGCAGATGGATCATCGCAGCCCGCTTGGCGTCCTTTTTACCGGTCAAAGATGCCAGAACCGCAGAAGCACAGGCTCCGATATTGCATCCGAGTATGATATAAAGGCTGATCGGCAGTCCCAGCAGACCCTGATTGGCCATCAGAAGCACGATACTGACCGTCACCGAAGAACTCTGGATCACGGCAGTTATCACGGTTCCCATCAATACGGCGAGCACCGGACTGTGCAGCGACTTTAACAGATTCATCACGCCCGGGCTGTCCTTCATCCCAGACATGGCGCCGGACATACTGCTCAGTCCGAGAAACAGAATGCCGAATCCCACAATGACCTCGCCGATCCGTTCCACCTTCTGCTTTCCCTTTCCGAGCATCATGATCAGTACGCCGGCCAGCAGAATGACCGGAGCCGCCTCCGACAGATTAAAGGAAACCAGCTGGGAGGTAATCGTCGTACCGATATTCGCACCGTAGATCACCCCTGCCGCCTGATAAAGCGACATGAGTCCCGAATTGACGAAACTGACTACCATCACCGTACAGGCCGATGACGACTGAATGACACCGGTAAAAATAATGCCCACGATCAGGCCTGTAAACCGGTTCTTCGTAAAAATTTCCAAAATGGAACGAAGTTTTGCACCCGCCACTTTCTCGATGCTTTCACTCATAACCGTCATCCCGAACAAAAACAACCCGAGCCCGCCTGCCATTGATAGTAAAATATTCACACTCATAACGTACCTTATCCCTTCCTCTTGTCCGCTGCCTTACAAATGTCTGCCCTTCCCTGTAAAAGTCTGTGATATTGCCTTCCTTCCTCAATATCCCTTCCCATCTGTTCCTTTAATTCATCCGCATCCCGGAATTTTTGTTCCGGACGTTTGAATCCTAAAAGAAAAACTTTTATCGTTTCTCCGTATATTTCCCTGTCAAAATCATAAATATAGGTTTCCACCCCTATCCGTCCCGCTTCACTGACCGTCGGCTTATATCCGATGTTCGTGATTCCCGCCATCCGTCTGCCCTCCAAAAAGACTTCGGAATAATAAACACCCCTGGGCGGAAGCAGTTTCTTTACGGACGGAATAAGATTCACGGTCGGCATCCCGATGGTTCTCCCGAACCGGTTGCCATGCTGCACCGTCCCCCATATCTCATAAGGAGCGCCCAACAGACATGCCGCCTCTTCCATCCGCCCCTCCTCCACCGCCTGCCGTACCCCGGTGGAGCTTACTTCTTTACCATTGTAACATACTTTATCAATAATATGCACCTCATATCCGCACGGTTCTGCCATCCTGTGAAGCAATGCCGCGTTTCCCGCCCCCCTGCTCCCAAAAGTCACATCCGTTCCGGCTGCCAGATATGCCGTATGCATTTTTTTCACCAGCGTTCCCCTGATGAAATCCTCCGGCAATATGGCTGCGGTTTCATAGCTGAGCGGAAATTCCACCAGTACGTCCACGCCCATCTTCTCAAAAGCCGCCCGCTTTTCTTCACCGATCATCAGTTCCTTGTCCTGTGCCGTCCCGAACAGGACGGCCGGAGGCGGGTCAAACGTAAACACCACGGCTTTCCATCCCCGCGCTTTCTGCTCCAGTATATGGCGAAGCAGCTCCTGGTGGCCTAAATGGATTCCGTCGAATTTACCGATTGCCACGGCGCACTTTCCTTCTGTCTCAAACTCCGTCGTTCCATGAATCACCTGCATTTATCATCCATTCTCCCTAAACATTTTTACCGGGAAAAACCGGTCCTCTTCCTGACGGAATTCAAAAATACCGTAGAACCTGCCTTCTGTATCATATACCCTGACCTGACGCACCGGCGCCACGTCCTCTTTTTCCAAAATCATATTCCGGTAAAATGCATTTCCGTTCTCGATCAGCCGCTGAAACTGCTTTTCCACCGTAACCTTGGGATACTCCGTGAACATGCGGTCCACGGAAATGATTTTTTCTGCAAGTTTTCCCGTATCCCGCAGTTTTTCCACCTCCGGTAACCGCAGTGCGTCTTCCATGCAGAAACGGCCCACCCGCGTCCGGACGAGTTCTTTCATGGCGCCGCCACAGCTCAGCTTTCTGCCGATATCATAGCACAACGTACGGATGTAGGTTCCCTTGGAACATTCCACCCGCAGCGTCACCTCCGGCAGTACGATGCTTTCTATATCAATTCCATGAATCTGCACCCGCCTCGGCCTGCGCTCAATTTCTTTTCCTTCCCTCGCCAGCTGATACAGCTTCTTACCGTTCACTTTAATTGCCGAATACATCGGCGGAATCTGGTCATATTCCCCTACAAAGGACATGACCGCTTCCTTCACCTGTTCCTCTGTCACTGCCGCTTCTTTTTCCGCCAGGATCGTCCCCGTCATATCCTGCGTATCCGTCTCACAGCCCAGCCGGAGAACCGCCCGGTACTCTTTGACTTCCTCCGTAAGCATATCGCACAATTTAGTCCCGCTGCCCAGACAGACCGGGAGAACTCCCGTCGCTGCCGGGTCCAGCGTTCCCGTGTGCCCGATCTTCTTCTGCTTCAGAATGCCCCTCAGCTTTGCCACCACATCGTGGGAAGTATACCCGGCTTCTTTATATATGTTTATCATTCCATTGTACATTCTTCCTACCCTGTTCTTCCCCGCATCCGTATTCCTGCACCCTCATTCCCTTCCGGAACATTCAGGCGTGTTCCAGCAGTCCGGTCGCTTTCATCTGCTTCTCGATATGTAAAGAAAGATTGTTGACTACATCGTGGAAGGTTCCGTTCATCGTACAGCCTGCCGCCCTTACATGGCCGCCGCCGCCAAAAAACATCGCAATCTTTGCCACATCCACTTTGCCTTTGGAACGCAGGCTTACCTTATATTCCTGTATGCCGGTCTGATACATAAAAATCGTACACTCCGTCCCTGCCGTCTGATTCAGCTGGCTCACGATTCCCTCCAGATCCCTGGAATCCGCATGGTAAAAATCCAGCGTCCGTTTCGCCAGTCCGCTGACCACACATTTTCCGTCCATGAACTGTATGCTTTCCAGCAGGGCACGGCCCAGCAGCAGATTCTGCACATATGTTTTCTCATAAAATGTTTTTTCGATCAATTCCGAAAAATCGAACCCGAACGAAATCAGCTTCGCCGCTATCTGCAATGTCTTCGGAGACGTATTGGAATAACGCATCACACCGGTGTCATGCATGATGCCGATATAAATCGCTTTGGCCGTCTCCACATCCAGATCCTCTTCCGTCAGCACGTCATAGACCAGTTCGCTGGTGGAGCTGGAACCGGCATCCACATAGTTGACATCCCCACATCCGGAATTAGTGATATGATGATCGATATTGATCGTCTTTGCGGCTTTATCAAACAGCTTCTCCGCCTCTCCCATACGTTCCTTGACCGTATCCAGCGCGATGAAAACATCGTATGCTTCCACCTCCGTCCGGAAATCCGTACGGATTTGTTCAATACCGCAGATGCAGGAAAAAACTTCCGACGGCTGCTCCAAAAACACATCCACCCGTTTCTGGGGGTACACCTTACGCAGATACTGATACAATGCCATACATGCGCCCACACAGTCTCCATCCGGCCTTATATGACCGCTGATTCCTATGGTATTTGCATTTACAACCTCGTCTTTAATCTTCATTTCCAGTCCCCCTGTTCACTTCATCAATCAGCTTTGACATACTGACGCCGTAAGCAATGGACTGATCCATAATAAATGTAATCTCCGGCGTATTCCTCAGATTCACTTCTCTTGCCAATTGATTTTTGATATAACCGGCTGCACTTTTCAAACCTTCCAGCGTACTCTTCTGCGCTTCCTCGTCTCCCAGCACGCTCATCCATGCCTTACAGGTCTTCAGATCGGGAGACACCTCCACGGAAACCACCGAAGTCAGCGGACTGATACGCGGGTCCTTGATCCCCCCGCGTATGATTTCCGCCAATGCACGCTGCACTTCCCCATTGATCCTGGTATTCTTCAAACTATTCTTCTTCATTTCCCGCTCCCATCCATGCCAATCTTTTATGCCCGGGGCACCTCAACCATAATATAAGCTTCCACGATATCCAGTTCCTGCATCTGGTCAAAATTCTCAAATACCAGACCGCACTCGAATCCGGCTTTTACTTCTTTCACATCATCCTTAAACCGCTTCAGGGAAGCAAGCGCGCCTTCGTAAATCTGCTCGCCTTCTCTCGTGATGCGTACCTTGCAGTCTCTTTGGAACATGCCGTCCAGCACATAGGAACCAGCGATATTCCCTACCGCAGATGCCTTAAAGAGCTGGCGTACCTCCGCATGGCCGATCACTTTCTCCTCAAATACCGGGTCCAGCATTCCCTTCATGGCCGCTTCCACATCCTCGATTGCCTGATAGATGACCCTATAAAGCCTGATATCCACGCCTTCCCTTTCCGCGATTGTCTTCGCCATGGCATCCGGCCTTACATTGAAACCGATGATGATGGCGGAAGAAGCAGAAGCCAGCGATACATCTGATTCGTTGATGGCCCCGACGCCTCCGTGAATACATTTTACTACCACTTCTTCGTTAGACAGCTTTAACAGGCTCTGTTTTACGGCCTCCACGCTGCCCTGTACATCCGCTTTGATGATCAGGTTCAGTTCTTTCAGATTACCCGCCTGTATCTGGGTAAAGAGATCATCCAGGGACATCTTAGCCTTAGTATCTTCCAACATTCTTTCTTTATTCTGTGCCAGATAAGTTTCCGCATAAGATTTTGCGGTCTTATCGTTTTCATGGGCTATGAATACCTCGCCGGCGCTGGGAACATCGGAAAGTCCCAGAATCTCCACCGGGGTGGACGGAAGGGCTTCTTTTACCCTTCTTCCCTTATCGTCGATCATGGCCCTTACTTTTCCGTGGCTCGCCCCTGCGGAAATGAAATCTCCCACATGCAGCGTACCTTTCTGCACCAGCACCGTTGCCACCGGTCCCCTGCCCTTATCCAGTTCCGCTTCGATGACAAGTCCTCTTGCCTGTCTCTTCGCGTTCGATTTCAGCTCCAGAATCTCTGCGGTAAGGAGAATGGTTTCCAGCAGCGTGTCAATGCCCTCTCCCGATTTCGCCGACACCGGCACGAATTCCGTACTCCCGCCCCAATCCACGGGAATCAGTTCATATTCCGTCATTTCCTGTTTTACCCGGTCAATGTTGGCATTGGGTTTGTCAATCTTATTCACCGCCACGATAATTTCTATTCCCGCCGCTTTCGCATGGTTGATCGCCTCTACGGTCTGCGGCATCACGCCGTCATCGGCCGCCACTACCAGAATCGCGATATCCGTTGCATTGGCGCCGCGCATACGCATCGCGGTAAACGCTTCATGTCCCGGCGTATCTAAGAACGTGATCTTTTCGGAACCGACCCGTACCGTATACGCACCGATATGCTGCGTAATTCCGCCTGCTTCCTTGTCGGTTACATTCGTCTTGCGGATTGCATCCAGCAAAGAGGTCTTACCATGATCGACATGACCCATCACGCAGATAACCGGCGGCCTCTTGGTCATATCCTCTTCCTTCTCCTCGTCTTCTTTCAGAAGTTCTTCGATGACGTCCACCTTCACTTCCTTCTCGCAGATAATGTCGTATTCTATAGCGATATTCTCCGCTTCTTCATAAGAAAGCTCGGAATTAACCGTCACGATCTGTCCCTGCAGAAACAGCTTTTTGATAATGGCGGATGGCTGCATCTTCATCTTATCCGCCAGTTCCTTAATGGTCAGAGACTCCGGAAGGATGATTACCTTGATCTGTTCTTCCTTTACCTCTTCCACCTTCTTTTCCGGCTTGATGAACTTTCCGGCCTTATTCCTGCCGGACATCTTTACGTCATCCTCTTCGTAGATCAGATCCTTCTTAGAGCGTTTATCCCTCTCCTGACCGATTCTGCGCTTTTCCTCATCCCTGTGCTTTTCCTGATCCTTAACCGGGCTCTCCGGCACGAATCCTTTAGAGGGCGCAGGCTTTCTGAATTTATTGTCCTGCCCTCCATTGCCTCTGTTAGGGCGGTCATTATTTCCGAAAGAACGGCCGCCGCCCTGACCGCCGCCAGAATTACGCCGATCCCCCTGATTATTTTCAAAAGGTCTGCGATTCTGTCCTTCATTCCTTCTCCCGTCGCCCCGATTTTCATTCCGGTTATCCTTCCTGTTATCCGTTCTTCTTTGCTGGTCGTTGTTTCTCGGTCTGTCCTGCCTATCCTGCCTTACCGGTCTGTCCTGCCTCGTGTTTTCCGTCCTGTTGTTTTCCTGCCTTGTATTTTCCGGCCTCGTACTTTCCTGTCTTGTATTTTCCGGCCTTGCATGTTCCTGCCTTATGTTTTCCTTTTTTGTATTTTCCGGTCTCTGGCCGTTCGTTCCGGCCTTTCCCTGTTCCGGCCGTCCCTGATTTGCCGCCGGCGTGTTTACAGGCTGCGCTGCCTTTACTTCTGCGGTTTCTGCTTTCCTGGATTCCGTCTTTACCGGTTTCTGCTCTTTCTTCGGCGTATAATTGGAAGCAGGTATCATTGTCACCGGCGGTGTCGGCGACGGCGGCGTCAGCGGCTTGATTGGGCGGTGGGGTGCCTGCTTTTCCTGACGTGCTCCCTGTTTCGGATTATTATTTCCCTGTGTCTGCGGCTTCTTCGCATTGTTCTGCTGCGGACGCTGCCCTCCCATCTTACTGTTCTGCGGATTTCCCACAATAATGATCTTTTTCTTTTTCTTTGGCTGCTCCGCACCCGTTTCTCCCGATTTTGCCATAGGTTTTTCCTCTTTCACTTCCTCATTTTTTGTAAAATGCTTTTTCACAAGTGCAATCGTCTCTTCTTCTACCGAGCTGCTCACCGACTTTACATCTATTCCTTTTTCCTGCAAAAAAGCCAATATTTCTTTATTTTGCCTGTCTAATTCTTTCGCAAGTTCATGTATTCTCATTTTCGCCATGCTCACTACCTCCGTCTTCTTATTCCGATGCTTCCAGTTGTTTCTTTATGGACTTTGCAAATCCCTCCTCCGTAATGGCCAGCGAAGCACGCACTTCTTTTCCCATGGAATGCCCCAGTTCCTCTTTCGTTCCATACCGGAACATGGGCACCTCATAGAAACGACACATATTGTCAAACAGCTTCACGGTATTATCCGACGCATCCCCGCTTACGATGACCAGTTCTGCTTTACCTGATTTTACTGCTTTTTCCACCGCAAACTCTCCGCTTACCAGATTTCCTGATCGGACCGCAAGACCAAGCAGGGAATATAGTTTATTCATTCTCATAAAACCCCTCTTCCAGTTCCCCGTATATTTCATCCGGAATATTCGTCTTAAGGGAACGTTCCAGGCCCTTATTCTTTCTCGCCTTTTTCATACAGTCGGCCGAATGGCACAGATATGCGCCTCTCCCGTTCTTTTTACCAGTTACATCGAGAACAATGTCTCCCTCCGCCGTCCTTATAACCCTTACCAGCTCTTTCTTGCTTTTCATCTCACCGCAGCCGACACATTGTCTCAAAGGAATCTTCTTCGCCATATCTTATTCCTCTGCTGTCTCTTCTTCAGATTCTATAGCGCTTTCCGCTTCTGTTCCGTCCATTCCGTTTATTACTTCTATTTCATCTATTCCTTCATTTCCTTCTATTTTATCTGCGCCGTCTGTCTCTATGCCTGCTTCTGTGTCTGCTTCCTCCGTCTCCGCCAGCGCTTCCTCTTCATACCCGTCTTCTTCATATTCCCCGTCATACTCGTCATATTCGTCCATATAATCTTCGTAACGGAAGCCCGGCGCATCCTTCGCCTGCGTTTCGCTCTTTATATCAATCTTATATCCGGTCAGTCTTGCCGCCAGTCTCGCATTCTGCCCTTCCTTGCCGATCGCAAGGGACAGCTGGTAATCCGGCACTACCACTTTTGCCGTCTTTTCATCAGGGTCCGCAAATACCGCCACGATTTTAGCCGGGGATAATGCGTTCTGGATCAGATTGCCCGGATTCTCATCCCAGTTGATAATATCGATCTTTTCGCCTCTCAGTTCCTCCACGATCGCATTCACTCTCGTTCCGTTGATTCCCACACAGGCTCCCACCGCATCCACATTCGGATTATTGGACCAGACTGCCATTTTGGTTCTGCTGCCGGCTTCCCGCGCAATGCTCTTGATCTCTACCGTACCGTCCTTGATTTCCGTAACTTCCGCCTCAAATAAACGTTTTACCAGTTCAGGGTGTGTACGGCTTACCAAAATCCTCGGTCCTTTAGGAGTATTCTTCACTTCCAGAATATATACCTTAATTCTTTCCGTCGGCTTGAATATCTCGCCTTTCACCTGTTCGCTCTCATTTATAATGCCATCGGCCTTTCCTAAATTGATACTGATGTTTCTTCCCACATACCGCTGCACGATACCGGTCACCACATCTTTCTCTTTTTCATAATACTGATTGTAGATCACGCTCCGCTCTTCTTCCCTTATCTTCTGAAGAATCACGTTCTTCGCATTCTGTGTGGCGATACGCCCGAATTCCTTGGACTTGATCTCCACATGCACGATGTCTCCGATCTGCGCCCTCTTGGAAATCTTCAGTGCATCCTCCAGCGATATCTGTGTAACATCATCCTCTACTTCTTCGACCACTTCTTTTTCGGCATAGCACAAAAAGTCGCAGGTTTCCCTGTCTATCTCCACTTTAACATTATCCGCTTTTCCAAAATGATTCTTGCAGGCCGTTATCAGGGAATTTTCGATCGCTTCAAACAAAGTCTCCTTGCTGATTTCCTTTTCCTTCTCCAGAATATCCAATGCCTCCATTAACTCTTTGTTCATTTTTCCTTTTTCCTTTCCGCGTTTCCACCGCTATCATTTATCTTAAAAATCAAGTGCCAGCCTGATGGATGCAACATCCGGCCTCGCAAAAACCAGTTCTTTCTTTCCCGTTTCCTCTTCCACTTCTATCGTAACGGAATCCTTGTCATAACCTTTCAGTATTCCTTCGAATTCCCTGCATTTCTCTATCGGCTTATAAGTTTTCAGTTCCACCGCTTCACCGAGGCTCTTTGCCAGGTGTTTGTCTTTCTTCAGCATCCGCCCCAGTCCGGGACTGCTCACCTCTAAAATATATGCATCCGCAATAAAATCCTTCTCATCCAATGCGTCCGACAAAGCCCTGCTGACCCTTTCACAGTCGTTGATGTCCACGCCTCCCTGCTTATCGATATATGCCCGCAGATAAAAGTCGCTGCCTTCTTTCACATATTCTACGTCATAAATTTCCACACCCTCTTTTTCCGCAATAGGCAAAAGCAGTTCTTCCGTCCTGCTTTCGTATGTCTCCCTTTTGGACATTTACTCACCTCTCCCTTTTCCGCAATGATAGCACACTGCTGTCTCTTACCTGCAAAAAGAGTGGACTCGCAAGTCCACTCTTGTTAACCGTTACGTATTAACTTCTTTTACTATAGCACCGCACTTACCAAAATGCAAGCACTTTTTAAATTTCCGGCGCGCCTTCTATCTTCTCCCGTATCTGCTGCATCCGGCCGTCTAACTGGGCGATCAGTTCCGCACAATAATACAGTTCATTGGAAATGCTCTCCGCCTTTTCAATATGCTTCTTGTACTTCATTTTATGTTCCAGGCTCGCCCAGAAATCCATCGCTATGGTACGGAACTGCACTTCCACACGCATCGGCTTCTTTTCATCCGTAAGAAAGATCGGGACTTCCACAATTAAATGAAGGCTCCGGTATCCGTTCGGCTTCGGCTTTTTGATATAATCCTTGCGCGCGATCAGCGTGATGTCATCCTGTGCCAGCAGACAGTCCGCCAGCATGTAGATATCGTCCGGAAAGGAACAGATCACACGGATTCCCGCAATATCGTTCATGTTCTTTTCCATCGCTTCGATCGTCATCGGGATATGGTTCCTCTTCATTTTCTCCAAAATACTCTCCGGCGATTTTATCCTGCACTTGATCGTCTCGAAGGGATTCCTGCTTTTCTGCAGTGACAGTTCCGTATTCAGCACATCCAGTTTTGTTTTTATCTCCAGCATGGCGCATTCATACTGCATAATGATCCGCCGGAACCTATCAATGCTGTCTTTCCCGCTTAGAAATATTTCTATCTGTTCTTTGTTCCGCATTTCCTGTATGTTCGCATCATTTTTCTCCATGTACACTCCATCCCTGCTTTATCTGATTTTTATATTCACCATTCATCCCGATATCTTTCGGGCCTATGATGGTAAAATAATAAATTTATATTATTATGTCAACCCTTTTCCCACGAAATCAATTTTCAGTTTCTGTCTGCCCTGCCGCTGCTTTTCATTCCCGTCTTGCAAATACACGGCAACAGCCTTAAAATAGGATTATTATTCATAGCAAAGGAGAATTATCATGCAGCCAGCCGCACGCTTTACTTACAAACATACCATTTACGCCTGCTTTACCGGTTATATCGTCCAGGCAGTCATCAATAACTTCGTTCCCCTGCTGTTTCTCACTTTCCAGTCCGCTTACGGGATCCCCCTGTCCCGCATTACGTTTCTTGTCACTTTTAATTTCGGACTGCAGCTTGTCATAGACCTTCTGTCCGCAGGTTTTATTGATAAAATCGGATACCGCGCTTCGGTCATTCTGGCCCACGTATTCGCGGCGGCGGGCCTGCTCAGCCTTACGGTGCTGCCCGGTCTCATGCCGACGCCTTTTATGGGACTGATGGTTTCCGTTATCATCTATGCCGTCGGAGGCGGCCTGATCGAAGTGCTGATCAGTCCCATTGTGGAAGCCTGCCCCACGGATCACAAAGAATCCGCCATGAGTCTCCTCCATTCCTTTTACTGCTGGGGACATGTGGCGGTGGTACTGCTTTCCACCCTCTTCTTTTCGTTCTTCGGCATCGAAAACTGGAAAATCCTGGCGCTCCTCTGGGCTGTCATTCCGGTTCTCAATACTTTATTCTTTATAAAAGTACCGATTGCTTCTCTTCTCGCGGAAGGTGAAAGCGGCATGAAACTTACGGAATTATTCCGTCTGAGACTGTTCTGGCTCATTATGCTCCTCATGATATGCGCCGGAGCCTGTGAGCAGGCCGTGAGCCAATGGGCCTCCACTTTCGCGGAAAAGGGCCTTCAGGTAGGCAAAACCATCGGCGACCTCGCCGGTCCCATGTTCTTTGCCCTGCTGATGGGAACTTCCAGGGCTTTTTACGGAAAATTCGGAGAAAAAATAAAACTGGAACGGTTCATGTTTTTCAGCGGACTGCTCTGCCTGTTCAGCTATCTCGCCGTCTCCCTCTCTCCCCTTCCCGTCATCGCGCTGCTCGGCTGCGGATTGTGCGGGCTTTCGGTAGGCATCCTATGGCCGGGCACATTCAGTATTGCGTCTGCCCGTATACGGAACGGCGGCACCGCCATGTTTGCCCTGCTGGCCTTAGGCGGAGATGTGGGCTGTTCCCTCGGTCCCACCGTAACAGGTATGGTTTCAGCCAAAATGGGGGACAATCTTCAGTCCGGCATACTGGCAGCCATCGTATTTCCCGTGCTTTTGCTCTGCGGCCTGCTGCCCCTGCGTAAGAACGCGGAGTCAAAAACCCCGCCGCAAGCAGCGGGGCATCAAATTTGAAATGCCCTGCCGGATTACCGGAGCAGCTCCAGCAGTTCCTCCTTTGTAAAACTGCCGCTCCCCACGCCGTCGCCGCCGAGCACCTGCTCCGCCAGCTCCTTCTTCCGCTCCTGAAGCCTGACAATATTATCCTCGATCGTACCTTTCAAGATCAGCTTATATACATTGACCACATGTTTCTGCCCGATTCTGTGGGCGCGGTCCGTGGCCTGGTTCTGCACTGCCAGATTCCACCACGGATCATAATGGATGACAATATCCGCCGAGGTCAGGTTCAGGCCCGTTCCGCCCGCCTTTAGGGAAATACAAAAGACCGGCGTATCGTCCCGGTTAAATGCATCCACCATCTGAACCCTTTTCTCCTTCGGCGTGGCTCCCGTCAGCATATAGCTGCGGATTCCTTCTTCCTCCAGCATATGCCTGATCCGGTCCAGCATGGAAGTAAACTGCGAAAACAATAACAGCTTATGACCGCCGTTTACCGCATTGCGCACCAAATCCATGCACATATCCGCTTTGGCGGAATTTTCCTCATAATTTTCAAAAATAAGCGACGGGTCGCAGCATATCTGGCGCAGTTTCGTCAATTCCGCCAAAATCTGTATCTTGGAACTCCTGAATTCCTCCTCGCTGGTCTTGTCCAGCATCAGGCGCATCCGCTGTACGTGGGCATCGTACAGCTTCTGCTGCTCACCCTCCAGCTTCGCATAGATATTTTCCTCAAGCTTATCCGGTAAATCCGTCAGCACATCCTTCTTCAGCCGCCGGAGCACAAAAGGACCGATCATCCTCTGCAGTTTCCGCATGGCGTCTTCACTGTTGTTCTGCACCACTGGAAGCTCTATCTCTCCCCTGAAATGCTGGTAAGCATACAAAAATCCAGGCATCAGGTAATCAAAAATACTCCATAGTTCGCTCAGCCTGTTTTCCACCGGCGTACCGGTCAGCGCCAGCTTAAAACCCGCCTCGATCTCCTTTACCGCCCTTGCCGCCTGCGTATTGTGGTTTTTGATATACTGGGCTTCATCTATGACCTGACAGTAAAAGCGTATGCCGGCATAACTGTCGATATCCCTTCTCAGCAGATCGTAAGAAGTCAGCAGGATATCCCGTTCCCCCGCCCCGTAAATTATTTCTTTCCTCTCTGCTGCCGTTCCGGTCACGGTCTTCACATGCAGGGCCGGCGCAAACCGTTCTATCTCGCTGCTCCAGTTAAAAACCAGGGATGCAGGAGCCACGATGAGACAGCGCTTGTTTTCCGACGGCGCGGCATCGATATACTCGGACAGCAGAAACGCAATTACCTGAAGCGTCTTCCCCAATCCCATATCGTCTGCCAGGATTCCCCCAAATCCATTGTTTTTCAGTGTCTTGATCCACAAAAATCCTTTCTTCTGGTACTCCCGCATAATCTCTTCCAGACTGGCAGGCACTTCGAAATCATTGTCCTCCACCGTCTTCATATTCCGCACCAGTTCCTTGAAATTCCGGTCCTTCACCGTACTGAATACCGGATTTGCCTTCAATTCCCCATCCAGATACAGCGCCCTGTATTTCGGCAGCTCTATCTGCTTCTGCTTCAGCTGCCGGTCCGTGATCCCCAGTTCTTCCTTCAAACGTACCAAAACTCCCATTTCACTGTCTTCCACATCCACAAAGCTTCCGTTCTTCAGCCGGTAATACTTCCGCTTCCTGTCATATTTGGACAGAATCTCAACCAGCTGCTCCATCGGCATATCTCCTGCACTTACGGAAAGTTCCAGCATATCGCCCGCCAAAGAGATTCCCATGGATACTTTGGGCGCCGATGTGGTATGGAACCGTTTCAGAGCGTCCGAGACAAAGACCTCTCCCAGTTCCTGCATACGGGAAATTCCATGTACCAGCAGTTCATACAGCCTGTCCTCATCCCCTGAAAGCACCATCATACCGTTCGCCTCATCATAGGCATTAAAATAAGAAGAGACCTCCTGGCCGACTTCCATTTCCCTGATCGCATCCCTTATGCCCGGCTCTTTTCCCTGTCCTTCCTGATATATATTATACTTCTCATCCTCTCCGTAAACGGCAAACAGCTTACAGGTGATAAAATCCTTCTGCGGCGCATCCAGATAAATTTCAAACGATGCAAGTGTCTGCAGATATTCCGCCGCATCAAAATTTTCCCGCACACACTCATAGAACAGCTCCAGTTTCGGCAGCAGCTGACTGCAGAAGATCGGTACATCCTCTTTCCTGATAAAGGCATTCTGTCCCGGCACCTGCCCCATACAGATCAGGAAATCTTCAATCGGTTCGATTTCCCTCCGGTCTTCCAGATAGATCAAACCATCCATGAAATAAGTAATGTATTTTTCCCCCAAAAAACCCAATACATTATTTGTGGCTACTTCTATGCCGTCCTTCTTTCCGGTGATGGTCATGGTTCTCTTCAGTTTCTCTTCCGCAACCCGCCATTCCCGTTCACCTTCCCCGAGGTAATTCGCATAAAATATATGATGGCCGGTAGCTTCAAAAAACTCCTCTGCTTCCTGTCTGCTCAGTTCCAGCACCCTTATTTTCTGAAACTTCTGTTCATAAAAATATCCGTAATAAGAAAGATAACTTTCCGCATTGCGTTCCGCCCAGCCGAGAAGAAAATCCACCATTTTTTGTGACTCCTGCGCAAATGCTTCCCTCATATGCAGAAATCCCAACTGTTTTCCGTATGAATATTGTGCTGCCTCCCTCATATGATGCTGAAACTCAAATATATCTTTCAGCACATACATTTTGGAAATTCCGATACGGAATTCCACCGCTGCCCGCCCGGCCTCAAATTCCATATAGGGCACAAGCTTCACTTTCCCGTACATTTCCTTATATACCATCGGATAAGTACGCTGCATAAACTTTCTCACCAAAAGTTCTTTCATCGCCGGTGTCGTCTCTTCCTGCTCCGATACCGCAGGATACTTCATTTTCCGGCTTTCCCCGCCTCCCATAAAAAACAGCGGATGCTGTTCCTCATAGTCTGCGAATTTTAAAAGAGCCGCAATACAGTGCTTACACAATCCGTCATAATTATAAAAAGCCGGACAGGAACAGAATTCTCCCGCTACCTCTTCGTATTTATCGTCGTATTCCACCTCTGTTTCATAGCTATTCCGGCCGCTGCCTCTTACTTTCGCCAAGATGACCCATACCCCGTCTCCCTCATTCTTCACACTGAAGTCACTTATCTTTCCCGACTGGTAAATCTCCACGCCCCGTGTATATGCAGCGCTGTCCGTCATCCCCCTTATCTCACTTTTCGTCAGCATCGTCCATTTCCTCGTTATCTTCATATTTTCTGATTTTCTATTATACCCGATAACAAGCGCAGCTACAAGACACGATTTCTTCTGCCCCTGTGCGGCTCCGGTTCCCGTTACATATCTTTGAATATCTTTTTTATGTATCTGATAATTTCCTCTTCTTCTGCCCCTTCCGGAAAACATCTCTCTTTTTCTTTTACAAAATAAAACATCAGATGCATCAGCATTTTCATCTTATCTTCTTCCGATGCGCTTTTTATCTGCATCAGCAGATATTCCCAGTCATTTCCTGTTCCGAATAATAAATAATCTATGGAGACATGAAAATGCTGCCTGATTTTTGCCATCACCTCTTTGGAGATACCATAATCGCCTCTCTCATATGCCCTGACTGCATTGGGATTCACACCTAAAACCTCTGCCATTTCCTCCTGTGTCAGCTTATTGGTTTTCCTTATCTGCCTCATCCGCTTACCAACTGCCTTATTATCGATCAAACCATCATTACCGCCCATTTTCTGCCCTCCATCCATTTTTATTTCATTATATATGGATTAAAAATACCCCGACAGGAAGCAGTACTGACGGAAAATATTAGCTGAACTTGTCAATTTTTGTCTTATATCTTTTTCAAAAAATGCATCCTTTCAGGCTGCAAAAATGCTGTCTTTCAAGAATTTTACATTTTTTCGATGTGTTATATTTGAACAATTTATTTTTATGTGGTATAATTGCATATACAGACAGGCGCCGCCCTGACGGTTATGGTACTGGAAGGGCAGATGCAGAACTTAAAAAGTCCGGCTAAGAAATGTCAGGTGTTGATCAGAAATATTTTCAGCCGGACGGTAAAGTTACAAAGGCACACGAGAGGAACTTTCCGGAGTGCCCTTTCGAAGGAAAGTTTCTCTCATCAGGTGTGTGCCGAAGTGACTTTGCCCTTTAGTGCTGTTGCGCAGCAACTTAAAAAGGAGGATGCGACATGATCGATATTTCCACTCGTATCAGAAAACTGAGAAAAGATAGAAATTTCAGACAGCAGCAAATAGCCGACTACTTAGGCATATCCCAGCAATCGTACTCACACTATGAACAGCATAAGCGGGAACTTCCGATCCGGCACGTAATAAAACTTGCAGAATTTTATAATATAAGCACCGATTATCTTCTCGGCGCTTCTCCGTGCCGCACAGGTGAATTTGACTTCAATTCCAACTATGTACAGGACATTCCGCTCAGGAATATCCTGTTGGTACTGCACAAGCTGAATCCCCGCAACCGGCTGGAGCTCGTCCGCTTTCTGTCATTTTTGAACCATTCAAACGAAACCTGATTCTCTTTGTTATGAACGATGCATATTAAAACGGACGCTGTCTGAAGTTCTCTGCCGTATGCGCAAGATAGCGTTCTTTTAATGCTTCTATGTATTTGCACAAATGGGCAATCACCAGCATACTCCAATAGGACTTTACCGTCCAGTTGTCATTCAGCCCCAGCAATGCCTCCACCTCCTCTTCCGTCAGTTCCAGTCCGCAGAACATCCGCGGACTGATATGATATTGCGCCATCACGCCCGACAGCAGACTGTCCATTCTTTTCGTCCCGTTTCGAAATACCAATGCCTCTAAAGAAGAAACCGTTCCGTATTTTTTTCTGAACTTCTTTATAAATTTCCGGTTCCCGTCTTCTGCCTTTTCCGTGCTTCCGCCACCCGGCCCTCTTCCGTTTCCCTCTCTCATTTCCGTCTCTCCCCTCTCCATAAAATGCAGCAGCAGAAGCATTTCATAATCAAAACAGACCTCAACCCCGCTATCCTGCGCAATAACCATGGCAAGCACAATTTCACTGATACAGTAAAGCATACTGTACTCCCCGGAATGTGTCGCAAACACCTGTGTTTTGATCTCGGTTCCTGTCACCATGGTTTTTCCTGACAGCCACTGTCTCAGTTCTCCATATCCCGCATCCATAATTTTCATAAGCAGCCGGTAAGCGGGGCCGTTCTCTTCTTCCTGCCGTACCTTTTCCAAAAGGCCGGTTAAAAGCCTTGCATCCCATATTTCCTCTGCTTTCAGGCATTCCTCCATTGCCCAGCTGCGGTACCGGGACTGCTCATAATATTTATAATAATCATCCCCCTCCGGAAGTTCCGCCCAAAGCATCTGCCGGCACCGCTGATTGCAGATCAAACCGTATATCACAAAACAAGTGATATCCACTTCCTTTTCCACCCCGTTCAAAAACATGGGCAGCGCATACATCCGGTATGCCGGATCGTCAGCCTCCTTTAATCGGCGGAGAATCTTTCCGGAAAAAAGCTCGTCAAACAAATATTCCAGTCCCTCTTCCGTGAGAACACAGGTTATACCGTCCCCACCCTCCGTATATCCGGCAGGCTTTTTCCACTCCGCCTCACCCTCATCTTTCCGATAGCTTTCCAGTTTCCTGCGGAATTCCTCTTCTTTTAACCGCTCCGCTATCTGCCCATACACCTGCCCATGCTGCATACTCTGCCGCATAAAAACAGCTTTGCCGTTGATCACCTCACGGATTCCATCATATAAAATTTTTCCTGTTCCCATACGTTCCTCCTTTTTTAAGTTGCTGTGCAAAAGCACTAAAGGCTTCACTTATCGATATTGTAAATGCATTGGAAATATAGGCGGCAACGCCCTGTCGATTGTTTCATGACATACCGTAACCTGCATGATTTTTAAGTTACGGATATAAAAGATTTTCCAATTGTTGTAAGATGTGTGTATTGTATCACGCAGGCTCTGATTCTGCAACATATCCTGACTTATTTTTACTTTCTCTCCTGTTTCATCCGTCAAACTGCACAATACTATATCCTGTTCTTTTTTTGAGTCTGTTAACTGTATTTTGTTGTTTTCCGGCTTTTAACGGCTTTTTCTCCTCATTTTATCTGTTGCATTTTCTCCATAATGCCCATCCCATATCTTAGCATTTTCTTAAAATCCATTGCTTTGTATTTTTCCGAATGCATATATAATGGAGAAAGAAACTCTTTGCCGCTGACAGACGCAAAAGCTGTCGGGCAAAAAAAAGGGGGGGGGCCACTGTGAAAGGCCCTCCGCCCTTATCAGGCCGATGAAAGCGCCGGCAAAAAGATGGGTATCCGGCAAACCTAACGGATTTCCACAACTTCATACCCAGCTTCCGTAACGGCATTTCTCAGAACTTCATCGGTTGGTTCCCCGCTCAGTTGCACAACCGCGCTCTTGTCTTCCAGGCTCATGGCAACAGATGCCACCCCTTCTACCGCCTCCAGCGCTTTCTGTACCCGCGCGGTGCAGTGTCCGCATGCCATTCCCTCGATTTTCATTGTTTTTGTCATTGTTTTTTCCTCCTTCTCTTTTCTATCTTCCAAATGACCCTGACTTTCTCCTTCTTTCCATTCTCCCTTGAACCGGCGCAGCCTCAGCGCATTGCTTACCACACATACGCTGCTTAAACTCATGGCCGCCGCTCCAAACATGGGATTCAGCTTCAATCCGAAAAACGGATACAATATTCCTGCTGCCAGCGGAATTCCGACACTGTTATAGAAAAATGCCCAGAACAGATTTTCCTTAATATTCCGTATTACGGCTCTGCTCAGACGGATTGCCGTCACTGCATCCTGCAGATCGTTCTTCATCAGAATAATATCCGCACTTTCCAGCGCCACGTCTGTTCCGGCTCCGATGGCGATGCCTACATCTGCCGAAGCCAGCGCCGGAGCATCATTGATACCGTCGCCTATCATGGCAACCTTCTTTCCCTGCTCTTTCAGCATCCTTATCTTCTGTTCCTTCTCATCCGGAAGCACTTCGGCGATCACCTCCGGAATGCCCAGCTTCTTTCGTACCGCTTCCGCGGTTTTACGGTTATCCCCGGTCAGCATAATGACATGAATATGCATTTTTTTAAGACCTTCTATGGCTTTCAGTGAGGATTCCTTCACCGTATCGGCCACTGCGAGCACCGCTGTCAGACTGCCGGAACCAAACAGAAGCGGCGTCTTTCCTTCCTCTGCCAGATTCTCGATCGTCCGTTCCTGCTCAGCCGTCAGACGGATGCCCTTTTCCTCCATAAATCTGCGGTTCCCGACATAGTAGCGGTTCCCGCCCGCCACCCCTTCAATTCCTTTCCCAAAAACAGCCTGAAATTCAGTTACCTCCGGCAGCTTCAGCCCGCGCTCCTCCGCCTCTCCCACCACCGCGTCCGCAAGCGGATGCTCGCTCGGTTTCTCCAGAGCAGCCGTCAGGGTCAGGATATCTTCCCCTGTTTTCCCCGCATCATAGCTTATGATATCGGTAACGCGGGGTCTGCCTTCCGTAATCGTACCGGTCTTATCCAATACTACGGTATCCACATTCCGCGCTTCCTGCAAAGCCTCGCCGGATTTAATCAGAATACCGAATTTCGCCCCCACTCCCGTACCCACCATAATCGCTACCGGCGTCGCCAGTCCCAACGCACAGGGACAGGAAATCACCAGTACCGCAATTCCTGCCGACATGGCAAATTCAAATCCGGCACCGGCAAGCAGCCATATCAGAGCCGTTACCAGCGCAATACCGATAACCGCCGGCACAAAAATCCCGGCAATCTTATCAGCCAGCCGTGCAATCGGCGCTTTTGAAGCGCTGGCTTCTTCCACCAGGCGGATGATCTGCGCCAGAGTCGTATCTTCTCCTACTTTCTCCGCCTGACACCGCAGGACTCCGGCCTTGTTCACCGTGGCGGAGACCACTTTGTCCCCCGGCCGTTTTTCCACCGGGATACTTTCTCCGGTAAGCGCCGATTCATCCACACTGGAATTTCCAAGCAGCACCACGCCGTCCACCGGCACCAGGCTGCCCGGTTTTACGAGAAAAATATCCCCTTCCTTCACTTCCCCGGTCGGAACCTGTTCTTCTTTCCCGTCCGGCCGTACCAAAACCGCTGTTTTCGGCGACAGATCCATTAACTTGGTAATGGCGGCGCTTGTTTTTCCCTTTGATTTCGTCTCCAGATATTTTCCGACAGTGATCAGCGTCAGAATGGTACCTGCCGACTCAAAATAAATATCCATGGAATACTGCTCTACCAAAGCCATATCTCCGTGCCCTAATCCGTAACCGATACGGAAAATCGCGAAAACACCATAGAATACGGCTGCCGAAGCGCCTATGGCGATCAGACTGTCCATATTCGGATGTCCCCTGAACAAAGTCCGGAATCCCACCCGGAAATATTTCTGATTCACATATAAAATCGGAAGCAGCAGCAAAAACTGGGAAAAGGCAAAGGCGGCTGCATTTTCATTCCCGTGAAATGCCGCCCGTATCAATTCCGGTACCGGAAGACCGAACCATTCATAAAACATATGGTGCATGGAAATATACATCAGGGGAACCAGACAGCCGATGGATATCCCCAGCCGCCCTTTCATCGCCCGTTCCGCTTCCTTTGCGCTTTTTTCCAGTGAATCCGCCCCCGCGCTCCGCTGTACCGGTCCTGCGGCGCTGTCCGCCGCCTTTTCCCTGCTATCTCCGGTTCCCGTACTGCCCTGTCCCGCCGGACTCTTAAGACCGGCTCCGTACCCTGCCTTTTCTACTGCCTTTATAATCTCCTGCGGCGGTGCGCTTCCTTCCACTCTCATGGAATTGGTCAGCAGGTTTACCGCACAGGAATCCACTCCCGCCACTTTGGACACTGCCTTTTCCACCGCCGAACTACATGCCGCACAACTCATGCCCGTCACAATATACTGTTCCATTTTTACCGTCCAACCTTCTTTCCGCCGTTCTGCTTTTCTGCTTTTCTGTTTTTCTGCTTTTCAAGCTTTTCAAGCTTTTCTGCTTTTCAATTTTAATCCATATTTGTTTCTATCCCAAACGATATTCAGGATTATTTTTCGTTCCCTACATACTCTGTCATCCCGCATTATTTCATCAGTTTGCGGAGTGTTTCCATCAATTCATCAATAGTGTCTTCTTTTCCGTCCCGAATATCCCTTACAACACAGGTTTTTATATGATTTTCCAACAATTTCTTATTAAAACTGTTCAATGCCGCATTGACTGCCGCCACCTGTACCAGAATATCCGTACAATACCGTTCCTCTTCCACCATTCCCTTTATACCCCGTATCTGTCCTTCGATACGGTTCAGCCGGTGGATCAAATCCTTATATTCCTTCTCGGACCGTTCTTTTGTCTTATGGCTGCAGCATTCTTTCTCCTGTCTGCCTTCCTCTTGCTTCCCCATGCGCTTCACCTCTTACATCCGATTATATACCCCCTATGGGTATATTGCAAGGGTTTTTTCAGAAAAAGTAAAAGCACCCGGATTTTCTCCGAGTGCCTGAATATCCTTTTACGATCCGTCTTCCTACATCGCCCGCACCTTTTCCCGCACCTTCAACACCATGGGCGGTGCCACCGACAGCTCATCCACACCCATATTGACAAATTCTTCCGTAAGCGCGGTGTCCGCTCCCAGTTCCCCGCAGATTCCCGCCCATTTTCCGCATTTATGGGCATTATCCACCACGATTTTGATCATGCGCAGAATCGCTTTGTGATGCGGATCGTAGAAATCCTCCAGTTTCTGGTTCTGCCTGTCAATCGCCAGTGTATACTGTGTCAGATCGTTGGTTCCAATGCTGAAGAAATCCACCAGTTCCGCCAGTTCATCGCTGACCATGACTGCCGCCGGCGTTTCGATCATCACTCCCTGTTCCGGAATCCGGTACGGAATCCCATCCCGTTTTAACTCCTGCTCCACCTCTTCCACAATGGCATAAATCTGCTTTACTTCCTCCACGGAAATGATCATCGGATACATGATCGAAAGGTTTCCGTAAACGGCTGCCCGCAAAAGCGCCCGTAGCTGTGTCTTGAAAATCTCCGGCCGTTTCAGGCAGATGCGGATGGCACGGCAGCCCAGCGCCGGATTATCTTCCCTGCCAAGTTCAAAATAGTCCGCCTGCTTATCCGCGCCAATATCCAGCGTCCGGATAATGACCTTCTTCTGTCCCATGGTCTGCACGACCTGCTTATATGCCTGAAACTGTTCCTCCTCCGCCGGAAAGTCATCACGTCCCAGATACAGAAACTCGCTGCGGAACAATCCGATTCCTCCGGCGTCATTTTCCAGTGCATACCCGACGTCGCTGACACTGCCGATGTTGGCATAAATGTGAATGGACCTTCCGTCCCTGGTCTCGTTCTTCTTCCCCTTTAAGCCCTGGAGCAGGCGGAGTTTTTCTTTCTCCTGCCTGATTTTTTCTTCCGCTTCGCCGCACTGCATTTCGGTAGGCTCAAAGATAACTTCTCCCGCAGCCCCGTCCACAATCGCCGTCATTCCCGTATGGATCTCTTCCAAATCCAGCGGCACACCGACCAGGGCCGGAATGCTCATCATGCGCGCCAGAATGGCCGTATGGGAGTTTGTGGAGCCATGCACCGTCACTAATGCCAGTATCTTCTTTTTATCCATCTGCACCGTCTCGCTGGGACTTAAATCATCCGCCACAATGATCGAAGGTTCCATTACATCAAAATCCACGCCTCCCTGACCGGACAGATTCCGCACCAGACGCGAGGAAATGTCTCTGACATCCGCCGCACGCGCCTGCATGTACTCGTCATCCATTGCAGCAAACATCCCTGCAAAATTGTCTCCCGTGACAGCCACTGCATACTCCGCATTCACCATTTCCGTCCGGATCACATGAAAGACGGCATCTAGATAATCATTATCCTCCAGCATCATCTGATGCACCTCAAAGATGGCGGCGCCGGATTCCCCGACTTCCTTTACTGCCTTGTCATAAAGTCTGGCAAGCTGCTGTCCGGACTCCTTAATCGCATGGCGCACGCGCCTGATTTCCCGCTTTGCATCTTCCACCTTTGTCCTTCTGATCGGTTCCTGATGATCGCGCAGTACCATCACTTTCCCCACTGCGCTTCCACTGTATATGGTTTTCCCTGAAAATTTTTTTACTGTCATACGAATCCACTTCCTTTGCAGGTTTTAGTTTAATAATAACAGTATATTTTTCGATTGTTAACCTTTTGTCCATTCCATCACCCATACTTAAAATGTTTTCTTAAGTATAGCATTCCTTTTGGAAAAAGCAACCCGCTTACCGCATGGCTCTCATTGCATTCAGGATCGCTATGACCGCCACACCCACATCCGCAAACACCGCCGCCCACATGGAAGCCATCCCCACCGCGGCCAGCAGCAGCACCAGCACTTTTACGCCGATGGCAAATACAATATTCTGCTTTACAATGCCGAGGGTCTTTTTCGAAATCCGAATTGCCTGCACGATTTTCGAAGGCTCATCGGTCATGATCACCACGTCCGCCGCTTCGATCGCCGCATCGGAACCCAGACCGCCCATGGCCACGCCGATATCGGCCCTTGCCAGCACCGGTGCATCGTTAATACCGTCACCGACAAAAATCAGTCTGCCTTTTTCTGACTTCGATGCCATCAGCTTCTCTACCTGATCCACCTTATCGCCCGGAAGCAGTTCGGAATATACCTCCGGCACTCCCAGCTGTTTGGCAATGTTGTCTGCGGTACGCTTCCTGTCTCCGGTCAGCATGACGATCTTCTTCATGCCTGCCGCCTTAAACCCGTTTACCGCCGCTTTTGCATCGTCCTTTACTTCATCCGCGATCACGATATAACCAAGATATTTTTCGTCCTCTGCCACATGCACGACGGTTCCGGTTTCCGTTGTTTCCATGGGCTGCAGTCCCTGACGCCGCATCAGCTTATCATTTCCTGCATAAATGTGTGTTCCGTCCAGCACCGCACAGACACCATGGCCCGCTATTTCCTCTACATCTTTCAGCCTGGCGGCATCGATTTCCTTTCCTCTGTTCCTGTATGCTTTCAGCAGTGAGAGCGAAATCGGATGATTGGAATAACTCTCTGCATACGCCGCCTTTTCCAATAATTCCCGCTCGTCTGCGCCCTCTGCCGGAACCAGTTTATTCACTGCAAAAATTCCTTTGGTGAGGGTGCCCGTCTTATCCATGACCACCATCTCCGCATCGGCAAGCGCCTCTAAATAGTTGCTTCCCTTAATCAGGATTCCCTCTTTGCTGGCGCCTCCCAGGCCCCCGAAAAAGCTGAGCGGGATACTGATCACCAGCGCGCAGGGACAGGAAATGACCAGAAAACTCAGCGCCCTGTATATCCAGTCCGACCAGTTTCCTCCTGCTGCCAGCGGAGGAATCAGCGCCAAAAGCGCCGCGCATCCGACTACGATCGGCGTATAATACCTTGCAAATCTGGTAATGAAATGCTCTGCCTCTGACTTTTTGCTGCTGGCATTTTCCACCAGGTCCAATATCTTTGCTACCGTGGATTCGCCGAATTCCTTATTCACTTCCACTTCCAATACACCGGACAGATTTACGCATCCGCTGATCACACTCTCCCCTTCTTCCACATCCCGCGGGATGCTTTCCCCCGTCAGCGCCATCGTATCCAGGGAAGAACTCCCTTTGCGGATCACGCCGTCCAAAGGAATCCGTTCGCCTGGCTTGATCAGAATCGTCTCTCCGATTTCCACCTCTTCCGGTCCGACCTCTGTCGTCTCTCCGTTCCTTATCACATTCGCACTGTCCGGCCTGATATCCATCAGCGCCGTAATGGACTTGCGCGATTTATTCACCGCATACGACTGGAAACATTCCCCTACCTGATAGAAAAGCATCACCGCCACCGCTTCCGGATAGTCTCCTACAAAAAAAGCCCCCACCGTAGCGATCATCATCAGGAAGTTTTCATCAAAGATCTGTCCATGGCCGATATTCTTCACCGCATTCTTCACCACATCCCCGCCGATTACAAAGTAAGCGGCCAGAAACAGCGCCAATTCCGCATACCCGTTCATTTGGGGAATAAGATGGGAAAGCAGGACTGCAGCCGCATAGACTGCCGCCCCGATACCCACCCGTCTGATTCTTTTCTTTAATTTCTTACTCATGATACCACCTGCAGCTTTCCGACCGTTACTTTTCCACAACTTCCACATCCGGCTCGAACTTCTTTACCACTTTCTTTATTTCTTTTGTAATCTTATCCGCCCTTGCGTCTTCCACTTCCACCACCAGCTTCTGCGTTAAGAATGTCACCGTACTGCTGGTAACGCCCTCCAGTTTCCCTACTGCCGTCTCAATTTCTCCTGCACAGTGCGCACAATCCAAATCTTCCAGAATATAAGTTTTCTTCATCGTTTCATCCTCCTGAACTTTCTTTTTTGTCAGCCGGCCGCATTCCCTGTCCGGCTCCCTCATCTGCCAACTGAGCAGTTTCCATCATTCATCCTCTTCAATATGGTCCAGTCCCTGGCTTAAAATGGTTTTGATATGTCCGTCCGCCAGTGAATAGAACACCGTCTTCCCATCGCGCCGGTTCCTTACCAGATCCATCTGTTTCAGGGTGCGCAGCTGATGGGATATGGCCGACTGGGTCATATTCAGGATACCCGCCAGATCGCATACGCACATCTCGGAACACATCAGCACATACAGGATCTTAATCCTTGTGGAATCCGCAAATACCTTAAAAAAGTCCGCCAGGTCATACAATTTATCCTCCTCCGGCATCCATGCATTGACCTTCGCCACGACATCCTCATGCACATGGATGTATTCGCATCGTTCAACCGGCTCTTCCTCACGTTTTCTCATCTGCCGCACCTTCCTTTCCATATAATCTGGAATCATCACCTTTCATATGAATAACTGTTCATATGTTCATTATATCATTCTTGTGACATTTGTCAACGGGAAATCCACATTTTTTTCCAAATATCGTTATTATTCACGGCATTTGCCAATTAGCTTGTAAACGCAAAAAGCGCATGGTTTACATTTACTGTTCCATGCGCCTTTACCAACCCATCCGCAGATACGCGTTCCAATGCATCCATCGTTATCCGCAGGCAAAAATGTCACCGGTATTCTCTTAGGAAAACAACCGCGAAATATCATTAAACAAAACAAACACCATCAGCAGCATCAGCGCCGCCATCCCGGCCAGATGCACCATTCCTTCTTTTTCCGGCGGAATCGGCTTCCCGCGGACTGCTTCGATCAGCAAAAACACCAGCCGGCCGCCATCCAGCGCCGGCACCGGCAGCAGATTCAGGATTCCCAGATTCACCGAGAGCAGAATCGTAATATTCATCATGGAAAGAATCACATAACCGATTCCGTACTCCTTTTCCGTTTCATAGGTTTCCCCTACCATCTGTGCGATCCCCACCGGCCCTGCCACATCATCTCTCGTCACCTGCCCGGTAAACAACATCCCCAGGCTTTTAAAAGTACTCCCCACCCAGTATTCCAGCTCATAAAAGCCGTACTGGAACACTTCCAGCGCATTGCACCTGAAATATTCGCTGACTCCCATGAATCCCATATAGTAACGCCCCGCCGCGCTGTCGTATGCAGGCGTTACCGTCACGCGGCCGCTCTCCCCGCCGCGCACATATTCCACCGTAAGGTCTTCCCCCTTATTCAGCCACGAGATCAGTGTAACCTGCTGTCCGAGATGGATTCTTTCCCCATTGATCTTCGTAATCCGGTCACCGCTCTGCAGTCCCGCCGCTTCCGCCGCACTGCCCGGCAGCACCGTCTGAATGACCGGACGGTTCGAACCGGTAAACGCAACGACGATCAGGGAAAGCACGTAGGCCAGGATCAGATTGAACAAAGGCCCGGCAACTACTGAGGAAATTCGTGCCCATACGCTGGCTGCCAGAAAAGAACCTTCGTCCGGCACGCCTTCTTTTGCCATCATCCCGTCCTCACCGTCAAATACGCAGGCTCCGCCGATGGGCAGCGCTTTCAGGCTGTATATGGTTTCCCCCTTCTTAAAATGGAACAGTGTCGGCCCCATCCCGACCGAAAATTCCACAACCCGTATCCCATTTTTCTTCGCCAGCAGAAAATGCCCAAATTCATGGGATATAACTACCAGACCGAATATAAGCAAAAATAAAATTATCGTCATGATCAATTTATCACCCGCCTTATGAATTCATATGCTTCCTGCTCCGCCCGGAGGATTTCCTCCACATCCGGAGCTTCCGCCGTCTTATGCTGCTCCATACATGCTCCGATCAGTTCCGGAATCTGCAAAAATCCTATCTTCCGTTCCAAAAACAGACTGACTGCCATCTCATTTGCCGCATTATATACCGTCGGCATACTGCCGCCCGCCCTGGCCGCATCAAGCGCCAGCTTTAATCCGGTAAAGACCTCCAGATCCGGTTTCTCAAAAGTCATCTGTCCTAAAGCCGCAAAATCCAGCCTCTTCCCCGGCAGCGGCCGGCGGTCGGGATAAAACAGCGCATAAGCGATGGGCAGCTTCATATCCGGCATACCGAGCTGTGCCATCACCGCCCCGTCCTCATATTCCACCATGGAATGGATCACGCTCTGGGGATGCACAACTACTTCGATCCGGTCAAGATCCACGCCGAACAGCCACTTCGCTTCCATGACTTCCAGCCCCTTATTCACCATCGTCGCGGAATCAATGGTAATTTTCCTCCCCATGGCCCAGTTGGGATGCTGCAGGGCGTCTTCCACTTTGATGTCCTTCAGTTCCGCCTTCGTTTTGCCCCTGAAGGGCCCTCCCGAAGCCGTCAGAAGTATTTTTGTGACACGCTCCTTATTTTCCCCGTTCATGGACTGGAAAACAGCGCTGTGCTCGCTGTCCACCGGCAGAATGGGAACCTTGTGTTCCGCCGCCAGCGGCATGATGATATGCCCCGCCGTCACCAGCGTCTCCTTATTTGCCAGCGCGATCGTCTTACCGCTTTTAATGGCCTCGATCGTAGGCTTTATTCCAATCATTCCCACAATCGCCGTGACCAATACTTCCGCCTCTTCCATCGCGGCAATTTCCAAAAGCCCCTCCATACCGCAGCAGATGCGTACGCCCGTATCCGCCGCCCGTACCTTTAAGTCCCTGCACGCTTCCTCGCTCCACATCGCCGCCACCGACGGCTTGAACTCGCGGATCTGCTGCTCCATCCTCTCCACATTGCTGCCTGCTGCCAGTGCAGCCACCTGCAGATCCCCATTCTGTCTTACTATTTCCAACGTCTGCGTCCCTATCGACCCCGTTGAACCCAAAATCGCTATTTTTTTCATCCGTATCTCCCATGTCCTTTCGGCGGACTCAAAATCAAAAGTTGAAGGCATCTTTCCGGTCAATTCCTAATCAATAAAACCGCCAGCGCATAAATCATCGGCGCCGTAAATATCACACTGTCAAACCGGTCCATAATACCGCCGTGTCCCGGTATTAAATGACCGTAATCCTTAATTTCATGGTTTCTCTTGATTGCGGATGCCGCCAGGTCTCCCACCTGGGATATCATGGCCCCCGCCGCGCTGATCAGAACAAAGATCCATGTAATCTCCTGTCCCGGCACTACCTTTTCCACCAGAAAATATCCGTACAGACCGCCCACCAGCGCAGAACCGGCCACACCGCCGACCGCGCCCTCTATGGACTTCTTCGGACTGAGTTTTGGCGTCATCTTATGCCTGCCTATCAAAATACCGGTCAGATAGGCACAGGTATCACATATCCAGGAACTGATGAAAATCATCCAGACAAGGTAAATCCCATGCTTCAGCTCCCTTGTCTGATAGATAAAGGCGAACATCACCGGCGCATAGGCAAAACAGAAAAAGCTGCCCATCACCTGCTCCGCCCGGAATTTCGGAAAAGCAAACACATACACAAACATACCTGCTATCATCACAAATACTATACAGAGCAGCTGTGCCGCCTCACTTTTGGCAAAAACAACCACCCCATAATAGCCGAGAATTCCCAGATACCCCGCTCCTTCCAGTGCATGGATCTTCCTCCCTCCGGTATGGATTCCGCACGCCCTCATCAGTTCACTGTATGCAATCATGGAAATACCCAGACAGACGGCCGCCAGAAGATATCCGCCCGTAAACAACGTCACAAGGGCAATTACTACAAGCACAATGCCGCTGAGCAAACGAGTCACAAACATAAACGCTACCTCCTAATCAGCCTTTACCAGACCATATCGTCTATCCCTATTATTATATGCCTCTATGGCCTTTTCCAATTCTTCTTTTGTAAAATCCGGCCACGCCACAGGAGTGAAATAAAATTCCGTATAAGCCAGCTGCCACAGCAGGAAGTTGGATATCCGCTGTTCGTTACAGGTCCGTATGAGCAGGTCCGGCTCCGGAAGCCCTTTGGTATCCAGTATGGAACTTACCGCCTCTTCCGTGATCTGCTCCGCATCCAGCTCCCCGTTCTTTACCTTCCGCGACAGTTCCTTCACCGCCCGGACGATTTCATCCCTGCCGCCGTAGTTCAGGGCAATCTGGAAATGAAGCCCGTCATTGTCCGCCGTTGCTTTTTCCAGTTCATCAATACGCCGCCGGATATCCTCGTCCAGTCCCGTCTTGTCTCCCAGAATACGCACGCACATCCGGTTCTTTTCCGCCGTCTTCAGACAGGTTTTCAGATAATTGCGCAGCAGCTTCATCAGGGCGTCCACCTCGTCCTTCGGACGTTTCCAGTTCTCCGTGGAAAAAGCATATACCGTCAGATACCGGATTCCCATCCGGTAAGCTTCCTCACAGATCACCTCCACTGTCTTCGCACCCTGCACATGCCCGTAATTCCTCGGCATTCCCTTGCTCTTTGCCCATCTGCCGTTGCCGTCTAAAATAATTGCAACATGGTTCGGTATTTTTTTATTTCCGCTGTTCTCATTTTCCTGCATCCTGCCACCCATGACCGTGCGGCTGTCAGAATCCGGCCTGCCGCACCCCTTCCATCTTATTTAACATACGTGATATATACCGCCAAAAGGGACAATACGACTGCATCGACTGTCCCTTACATCGACCCCTTTCGGAATCCTTATACGGTAAGAATCTCCTTAGACTTTTCTTCCACCAGTTTATCAATATCCTTAATGTATCTGTCCGTCATTCTCTGCAGCTCGTCCTCCAGCTGTTTGATCTGATCCTCCGATACATCCTCTTTTGCCAGTTTCTTAAAGGCATCGTTTCCGTCCCTTCTGATATTGCGGACCGCCACTTTGCCGTCCTCCCCCTTCTTCTTTACTTCTTTGGCAAGGCTCTTTCTTCTTTCCTCCGTAAGCTCCGGAAATACCAGACGGATCACCGCGCCGTCGTTGGAAGGCGTGATTCCCACATCGGAAGCCAGAATCGCTTTCTCAATCTCCTTGATCAGCGACTTCTCCCACGGGGCAATCTGAATCATTCTTGCTTCCGGCACGGTAATATTGCCCACCTGCTGAATCGGCGTAGGAGTCCCGTAATAATCCACCCTGATCTTATCCAATACATGGGGATTCGCCCTGCCTGCACGGATGGTCATAAAATCAGCTTCCAGATATTCAAACGCCTTCTTCATCTTTCCATCGTAAACTTTCAGTCTTTCATCCATATCCATTATCCTCCAACTTTATTCTTTTTCCTATCAAAAGCCTGTCCTAAACCGTTATCTTTGTCCCTGTAAATTTTCCGTTTACCGCATTTACGATGCTGTCCTCTTCATTCAGCCCGAATACCCTCATGGGCATCCGGTTATCCCTTGCAAGGATGGACGCTGTCATATCCACCACCTGAAGGTTCTTTGCGATCACTTCGCCAATCGACACTTCTTCGTATTTCTTAGCCCCCGGGTTCGACCTTGGATCGGCATCGTACACTCCGTCCACCGCTTTTGCCAGCAATATCACATCCGCCTCTACCTCTACGGCCCGCAGTACCACGCCCGTGTCCGTAGAAAAATAGGGATGCCCCGTGCCTCCCGCAAAAAATACCACTTTGCCCTGCTTAAAATACTTATTGGCCTTATCTTTGGAAAACATTTTGGTAAAAGAGCCGCAGGAAAAGGGAGTCAGAATCTCTGTCTCCATTCCCACCGAACGGAAAATTTCCGATACGTAAATGCAGTTCATGACCGTCGCCAGCATACCTATCTGGTCTGCCTTGGTCCGGTCGATATGCTCACTGGAACGTCCGCGCCAGAAATTGCCTCCTCCGATGACAATTCCCACCTGCGTATTTTCCACAAGCTGTTTCACCTGCAGGGCCACGCCTCTGACCGTGTCTTCATCAAATCCGGTTTTCTTCTCACCCGCCAGCGCTTCCCCGCTGAGTTTCAGCAATATTCTCTTCATAATCTCCACCTTATCATTCCAAATTTTTGATATATTACAAAATCTGACTCCATTGTAACACATCCAACCGTTTCCGAAAAGATGGAAATTCAATCTACGGGAACTTCCATCGTCACCGCCATGCCCCCGCCGTCCATGTTTTCGATCCGCAAAACGCCTCCCAGTTCTTTCAGCCGGTTCGCCACGATATCCATACCGATTCCCCGTCCCGATATTTCCGTTACCTTATCCGCCGTGGAAAAACCCGGACACGTAATCATCCGAAAGATCTCTTCTTCGGTATAATCTCCGATATCCGCCGTTTCCGGTATGAATCCCTTTTCTTTCGCCCGTTCAAAAATCTGCCCGGCATCCAGTCCTCTTCCGTCATTCTTTACCGACAGGTAAAGCCGATTTCCTTTCTGCTGCGCACTCAGCCATATGGTTCCCTTTACAGGCTTTCCTTTCTTCTTTCGTTCCTCCACCCCTTCAATCCCATGGTCTGCGGCATTGCGCACGATATGCATCAGAGGCTCCGTCAGCTGCTCCGCCACCAGACGGTCCGCCAGGAGTCCCTCTCCCTCTGTCTCCAGGCCGATTTCCTTGGTCAGTTTGTTGGAAAGGTCGTATACCACCAATTTCATCCTGCGGAACACGGTATCGATCGGCGTCTTTCTCATATCCTGTACGGACTCTCTCAGTTCCTGCACGATCTCATGCAGACGGTTCCTGATCTCCTCTTTTTCCAAATTCTCCGTTTCCCTGTCAAGCCGCACCAGTTTTTTGGATAAAAGAGTAATCTCTTCCAGCTTGCTCATGCGGATTCCGACCAAAACATCCTTCCCGCCCTGCCTGCCGTTTAAAATGACATAATCGCCCGGCTGCATTTTGTGCTTTGGCTCCGGTTCCGTTCCCAAGTCTATTTTCACCGGTTTTCTCGGCTTTTCTTTCCTCTGCGGCGCATTATAGTACATCCCCTGATCCGAATATATATTGTCCGGAGGCAGTTCGAACCCGTGTTCCAAAAGGTGGAATTTTAACGCCTCCAGATAATGCTCTGCCCCGCTTATCACTTTCTCCGGGCTTCCGTCCGGATTCTCTCCCTCCTTGATCTTATTTAACTGTGCCGCCATAAATTCCGCTGCCGTGTAAATACATTCCGACAACCCGGCCTTCGGAAGTTCCCCTATGGCCGCCTCCCGCAGATAATAAAAGATATCTTCCAGTTTATGTGCCGCCATCGCGATATTATCATACATCATTATGCTGGAGGAACCCTTTATCGTATGCAGGATGCGGAATATCTCCTGAATATCCCCCGCACTGAAAAAGTCTTCCGACTCTCCTGAAAACACGATATCCTCCATCTGCTCCAGCAATTGAAAACATTCATACAAATAGGAATCCAGCATTCCTTCCGGACTATAACTTTCTCCCATATTCTGCACCTCTAGCCTAAAATCTCATATACCTTATCCGCAATTTTTCCGAGCGGAACCTGATAGGTCACTGCACCGATATCATATGCCACCTTGGGCATTCCGTATACCACGCAGGTGTTTTCATCCTGTCCGATCGTGACAGCTCCCCTGTTCCTCATCTCTTTCATTCCCTTGGAACCGTCCCCGCCCATACCGGTCAGGATCACGCCTATGGATTCCGCTCCGGCTGATTTCGCAACGGAATCAAAGAGAACGTCCACGGAAGGACAGTGCCCGCTTACTTTCGGCTCCTCCGTTACCGTCACAAAATATCTCATATCTTTCTTTACCAGCCGCATCTGACGGGCGCCGGGAGCGACCAGTACCCGGCCCGGCCTGACTTCATCCCCGTCTTCCGCTTCCTTTACCTCCACTTCACAGAGCCGGTCCAGCCGCTCCGCATAAGTGCGGGTAAACCCGGCGGGCATATGCTGTACGATGACAACTCCCGGAATATCCTTTCCGAATCCGCTGACTACTTCCCGGATAGCTTCCGGACCTCCGGTAGAAGCTCCTATCGCGATCACGCTGTTCTTGCGAGTCAGTTTCACTTCCCTGAACGGATGGAAGATCTCCCTCCGCACCAGTTTTTCTACATTTACGGAAGCGGCAACTTTTACTTTTACGATCAGTTCCTGACGGATAAACTCCTTTACATTCGTCTGCGAAAGATTCATCGGTTTATGCACGAAATCTACCGCTCCTGCCGCCATCGCCTCAAATACTTTTCCGTCCAGACCGCTCAGCATGACCACCGGCAGGGGATACTGGGGCATCAGCCGTTTCAGGAAATCAATGCCGCTCATTTTCGGCATTTCTATATCCAGCGTGATGACATCCGGCAGATGCTGTTCGATGGCATCCCTTGCTTCAAAAGGATCTTCCGCTTCTGCTACCACTTCAATTCCAGGGTCCTCCTGCAGTCCTTTGACCAGCATTTCACGGAATACTGCAGAATCTTCTACTACCAATACTTTTATTTTTTGCATTTTTTCCGCCTCTTCTATCTTTCCGTTTGCATGATTTTTTTATTATCCTATCCAATTCCGCACATAAAGTTCTTATATTTCTACTATTGTAGCAAATTGTATCAGAAAAAGACAGTATTTCATAAAACTTTTATAAACCGTTCAAACAAGGGTTACAAAAAGCCCGCTACTTCTTTCCAGACAGCCTCCGCCGTCTGTTCCAAAGAACCGTTCCCGTCCACAAGGACCACCCGTTCCACCTCCTTCAGCCGGTCAAAGGCTTCCAGGTATTTCTTCCTGACCGCTTCCAGTCTGGATCTTTTCTCATACAGTTCCTGCTGCTCCCGGTTCCTTAGAATCCGTTCCATTGCCGTGTCGGGATCCACATCTATGAAAACCGTAACCGTCGGCCTGAGAATCCGCGCACTCTGCTCATTTACCTGTATCACCCACTCCATGGGCATATCGACACTGTGATAGGCGTAAGAAGAAAAGTAATACCGGTCCGTGATCACCGTCGTGCCGTTTTCAACTTTCGCTGCAATTCCGTTTTCCTCATTCAGCAGATGGTCCAGCCGGTCCGCCGCGAACAATGCCGCTATTACCCTGTTATCTGCCTTCATCTTTCCCCTCAGGATCTGACGGAGCATTGCGCCGATCGGCGCCTCCGTCGGTTCCATTGTCATATGATAATCCACGTTTTCTTTTTCCAGTCTGTCTGCCAGCAACCGAAGCTGCGTGCTCTTCCCGCTCCCGTCAATCCCTTCCAATGCGATGAACTTCCCTTTTCTCCCCTGTTCTGTCTGCTGTCCGTTCCTCTCCATGCTTACTGTCCTGCTTTCTCTATCCATTTTATTCCACTATGATTATAGCATTATCTTTTCCGCGTTTCAACCGGGCGTTTGTCATGCCGGAATGCAGGGGGGATTTCCCTGCGTCACATAAAAGAAGGTGCAAAGTTTGTTGGAAATACTAAAAACTTTACACCTTGTCTATTGTTTGTCAGACCTTTATGTGTATACTTGCCTGTAGTCTTATATCCTGTGAAGAGGCTCCCAGCAGAATTTCATATTCTCCTGGTATTATTTGGAATGCTCCTGCGGATTCCTCGTAGTATGCAAACTCTTTCCCGGACAGGCAAAAGTTTACTTTTTTGCTTTCGCCGGCTGCCAGTTCCACTTTTTCGTAGCCTTTTAGTTCTTTTATGGGCTTATCCACTTTGTCATTTTTATCCCGGATATAGAGCTGGACGGTTTCTTTTCCAGAGTATTTTCCCGTATTTTTTACGGTGCAGCTTACGTTTACGCGAAGTTCTGATGCATTTTCCTGCTTTTCAAGCGTTATGCCGCTGTAAGCAAATTGCGTGTATGAGAGTCCGTGTCCAAAGCAGTACTGCACGGGTACTTTTTGCTTTTCGTAATAGCGGTATCCTACGTAGATGCCTTCCCTGTATCGCAAGAGTTTCTCTTCGGCAAAATCCCCGACGCAGTGGGCGCTGCAGTCTTTATGGGTGTACGGAAAGCTCTCCGGGAGTTTTCCGGAGGGATTTGTCTCTCCCAACAGTACTTCTGCCAGGGCATTGCCGCTTTCCATTCCTGCATACCAGTTCCATACAATGGCTTTTGCCTTTTTCTCCCAGCGGCCCATTTCCACGGGGGAACCGGCTGCCATTACGATAATGGTGTCGGGATTGGCTTCCAGTACCGCCTCTATTACTTCGTCCTGTCCGTAAGGCAGTTTCATATCCGAACGGTCCTGTCCTTCCAGATCGTATTCGTGGTTCAGGCCGCCCACGAATATCACCTGCTCGTACTCTTTGGCGTACTTCACCGCTTCCTCCAAAAGGGTCTGCCGCTTCCGTGCCGTCTCCTCACTCACCTGCGCTGTCTGCCGTTCTTTTCCTCCGCCTTCTTTTAAGCTGTCCTCCTGCCAGTTTGTTCCGTCTTCCTGTTTTTCTTCCTCGTAATATCCTTCCACATACCGAATCTCACAGTTCCCGCCCAAATGGGTCATCAGCCCCATCAGCGGCGATATCTCATACAGGGCCTTTATCTCTGCGCTGCCGCCCCCGTTGGAATGGATCTTGTTTCCGTTGCGGCCGATGACCAGCAGTTTTTTCAGTTTCTCTTTCGCAAGCGGCAGACGCTCTTCCTCATTTTTCAGCAGGACAATGGATTCCCTTGCCGTACGCAGTGCCGCATCCCTGTGGGCCGGCGTATTGTAGCAGCCGGATCTTCTCTGCGTATCCACGGCTGTTTTCCGCTCCTTGTCCACATCGAACATGTGAAGGGACAGCATCATCCATAAAATATGCCTTACCTTTTCATCCACTGCCTCTTCCGGTATCTCTCCCTTTTCCACCGCTTCTTTCAAAGGCCGTGCCATATAATATTCGTCAAAATTGTCGGTCACGGACATCTCCAGGTCCAAACCGCTAAACGCCGCTTCTTTCGTCCGGTGTACCGCACCCCAGTCGGAAATTACCGTTCCCTCATATCCCCATTCTTTTCTGAGAATTTTGTTTAACAACAACTGGCTTTCACAGCAGTGTTCCCCGCGGAGCCGGTTATATGCGCCCATAATGGAAGCAGAGCCTGCACGGTTTACTGCCGCTTCGAAAGCAGGCAGGTAGATTTCGCGAAGCGCTCTCTCATCCACCTGCGTGTCAACCCACAGCCGCTGCGTTTCCTGACTGTTCACGGCAAAATGCTTCACACATGCAGCTGTATCGTGCTCCTGGATTCCCTGTATCAGCGGCACGCACTGTTCCGCCGTCAGATAAGGGTCTTCGCTCATGTACTCAAAATTCCTGCCGTTCAGAGGACTTCTCTTAATATTAATTCCGGGAGCCAGAATCACATCTTTTCCCCGCCCCCTGGCTTCCTCTCCCAACACGCTTCCGCACTCATAAGCCAGCTCCCTGTTCCAGGTAGCCGCGATTGCCGCATTGCTGGGCAGATAAGTAACATAATCCTGCGTCTCCCCGGCGGGAACCCACGCTGCATCCTCAAATTCCGCCCTTACTCCCATCGGGCCGTCCGACATGTAAAGAGCCGGAATCCCCAGCCGTTCCACTGCCTTCGTCCGAAACAGTCCTGCCCCGTGGATCATTCCGGTTTTTTCTTCCAGCGTAAGCTCCTTTAACAGAATTTCCGCCTTCTCCTTAATCTCATTTCCGATCTTCATTTTTCCCGTTCCTTTCCTGATCTTTAAACCCGTTACCATTCAAGGCTTTCATCCGTCCCCGGTAACGGCATCTGCGCGTGAAAAGCCGTCCGCTCTTTCACTTCACTTCTACCTTCACCACAACGGGGAAACAGCTCTTCACAGTCTCTGCCGTCACATGCAGCCCTTCCCCGTCCTGCCGCCAAACCACGTCTTCCCTGGATCCCAGCACCGATACCCTGCGTATCAGTCCGTGGAAAACCGCACGGTTCAGATCCCTTTCCCTGTACAAAGACCGCACGGTGATCTTTCCGTTCTCCGGAAATTTCAGGCAGATGACATATATATTCCCATGCGCCGCCGTAAACCGGAAATCCTCCGGCGTGTACACGATCCCTTTCTTATCGGAAAACTGCCCTTCCGTCTCCCCTGTCGGACCTTCTTGTGCAAACCGGAAACACCGGCTTTCGTAAATCGCTTCCCCGTTCACCTCCAGCCACTTCCCGATATCCGCCAGAATCTCCCTGTCCTTTTCCGGTATGCTGCCATCCGCTTTCGGGCCCACATTCAGCAGCAGATTTCCGTTTTTACTCACCACATCGCACAGATAACAGATCAGCTCATAACTGTCCTTATAGTCTAAATCTGTCGTATGGCACCAGGAATTACGGGCAATCGCCGTATCCGTCTGCCAGTAATAGGGCTTTGCCTGCGCAAATTTTCCCCGCTCCACATCCACGATACCGGAGCCGAACGCACAGGCATCCTGCTTATAACAGACCCCGGTGGGAAATCCATGTTCTGCCCCCCTGTTATAATAGTAAGCCATCGCCTTTTGGAATACCTTCTTATAAGCGTCATGCTGTACCCACCAGTCAAAATACAAAAGCCGCGGATGATAGCGGTCGATGAGTTCACAAGTCCGAAGCAGCCAGTCTTCCAAATATTCCTCCGTGGGATAAGGACCGGAACGAATGTTCATCTGATCCGGCTGCTCCTGTACCGAAGGCCAGTAGAAATCACCACATGCCAGCGGTTCTTTTATATCACTGTCAAACTCTTTTCCGACCCCCATAAACCACTGATGCTCCGCACGGTGGGAAGAAGTCCCGAACACCAGTCCGGCCTCCCCTGCCGCCTCTTTCAGACTGCCGATAATATCCTTCTGGGGACCCATTTCCGCTGCATTAAAGCGGGAAATCCGGGATGCATACATTTGAAATCCGTCATGGTGCTCCGCTACCGGAATCACATACCTGGCTCCTGCCTGCTTAAAAACCGCGATCCATTCCCGTGCATCAAACTTCTCTGCCGTAAACAGCGGAATAAAATCTTTATAACCGAAATCCTTATGCGCCCCATAAGTCCGCACATGGTGCTCATACGCAGGCGAATCCTGCATATACATCTTGCGGGAATACCATTCATCACCGAACGCCGGAATACTGTACAGCCCCCAGTGAATAAAAATACCGAATTTTGCTTTCCGGAACCAGTCCGGAACCTCATACTCCGACAGCGATTCCCAGTCGGCCCCATAGGGCCCCCTGTGGATCACTCTGTCAATTTCTTTTAAATACTCCCTCTTTTCATCCTGATTCATCCGCTTTTCCGCCATAGCTTCCTGTCCCCGCTTTCCATCCTGCCCGCGGCGGCTGTTCCTGCCCGTCCGCGGCGCTCCTTACCTTTCCGTCCATCCGTCCATTTTCAGAATCGCCACGTCTTTCTTTTCCATCACGATCTTCTCCCCTGCCCCATACCGGATTCCCGTCAGAAGCTCTTCTCCCGCTGCCGGCAGCATCACTTCTTCCGTATCCTCTCCATGGTTCAGCAGGAACAAAAAGACACCGTTCCCATTCTCCCTTACGGTTACTTCGATCCGCTCCGGCGCATCCATCAGCGGGCGTATCCCTGCCCCCTCACAGACCTGACCGATCAATTCCTTATAAAACGCTTCATCCGAGCGGGTCGCCACATAATATGCCTTTCCCTTTCCAAAGTCATGCGCCGTCAGCGCCGGGTACCCTGCATAAAAATCTTCCCCGTATGCGCCAAGCGCCTCCGCTCCCTCCAAATGAAGAAGATCACACATAACCGAAGCGGGATACCGTATCCCGTTATAGGAAAAACAATTCTTATTTCCTTCCGGAAGCGCATCGGACTCCTCCACCCATATACCGAGAATGTCCCGGAGGCGTGCCGGATAACCTCCTGTCACTACCAGATCATGCTCTTCCACATACCCGCTGAAATAAGAAGTCAGGAAATGCCCGCCCGCTGCCACAAACTGCCGTAGTTTTTCGTCAAATCCGCCCTTACACATATAGAGCATGGGAGCTGCCACCAGCTGATAACCCGACAGATCATCCTCCACGCTTATCATATCCACCGGAATGTTCAGCCGGTAAAACGCTTTATAATAGGTAAGAAGTTCCTCCGTATAATTGATCAGCCTGCTGGGGCCTGCCGAATACTCCGCCGCCCACCAGTTGTCCCAGTCCATTACAATGGCCGCCTTCGCTTTCGTCCTCCCTCCCGGCAGAACGCCTCCCAGTTTCTCCAGTTCCGCACCCAGCGTCTCCATCTCACGGAATACCCTCGTATGTTCGTGTCCCGCATGATCGATCAGGGCCCCGTGATACTTCTCGCAGGCGCCGATACTCCTGCGCATCTGGAAAAACATCACCGTATCCGAACCGTGCGCCACCGCCTGATAGCTCCACAGCCGCATCACCCCCGGACGCTTCAGGGCACAGTAAGTATGCCAGTTGCTTACGCTTGGCGTCTGTTCCATTAAGGCAAAAGGCATCCCCTGTTTCAGCCCCCGCATCAGATCATGCGTCATGGCAGCCTGCTCCGGCAACGCGCCGTATGCCGGATAATTATCCCAGGAAATAAAATCCATGTTCTGTGCCCATTTCTGGTAATCCAGCGGTTTGTAAAACCCCATCAGGTTAGTCGTCACCGGAATATGCGGCGTATATTTTTTCACCGCCTCCTGCTCCAGCCGGTAACACTCCAGCATACTGTCGGAATTGAAACGCCGGTAATCCAGTGAAATCCCCTGGAAATTTGTACGGATGCTCCCCTCCCAGTAAAACTCCTCCGACTGCAGATTCGGAACCACCACTTCTTCCCAGTCATAAAAGGTATGCCCCCAGAAAGCGGTATCCCATACCCGGTTCAATTCCTCCAGCGTCCCGTATTTTTCCTTTAACCAGCTGCGGAAGGCTTTCTCGCAGTTCTCACAATAGCACTCTCCCCCGTATTCATTCGCCACATGCCACGCCGCAATACTCTCACGGTTCCGGTAGCGTTCGGCAAGCTTTCCTGCCAGGGCCGCCGCATATTTCCGGTAAGTGGGGCTGTTCGGACAGGAATTATGCCTGCTGCCGAACTTCCTCCTCATCCCGTTATGCTCCGTCCGCAGCACATCGGGGTATTTACGGGCCATCCACGCCGGATGTGCCGCCGTGGAAGTCGCCATGCATACCTTTAATCCGTTTGCTTCCACCCGATCCAGGATTTTATCCAGCTTTGCAAAATCATACGTATTCTCGTCCGGCTGCAGCGCCGCCCAGCTGAATACATTTAAAGTCACCGTATCGATATGCGCCAGTTTAAACAGCCGCATGTCTTCTTCCCATACTGCCTCGTCCCACTGTTCCGGATTATAATCCCCGCCGAATAATATTTTGTCTGCCTTACCGGTCATTACCATCTCCGTAATCCTCCACTGCTTTTCTCTTCATCTCCCGGTACGATTCCACATTTTCCCGGTCAAAGTCCAGTACCTTCTCATATCCCAGGCTGGCCGCTTCTTCCTGCATCTGCTGCAAGCTCGCATAAAACTCCTCTTCATCTGCCGCAAAAACCATATCCCATGAGTATTTCCGTATCACATTTCTGCACTGCCCCCTCAGCGTGGCAATCTCCGAACTCTCTATCGGCACGGAAAAATCACAGCCCGCCGACACCAGCAGACGGTCATTTTCTATCAGGAATTCCCTTACATTCCCCGCTCCCATCTGCTGTTTCCAATCTCTGTCAAGAACGGTATCCTTCATCTCCGCCACGCTGTCCCACAGCATATAGGCATAAGGAAATCCTTTTTCATCCACCTCACAGGAAGGCACCGGCCTGAAATTCAGCTGGGAAATTCCTTCCTCCCAGCTTCCGCCTCCCCATTCCTGCGGCACTTCGACATTGCCGTTAAACAGCGCCTGCCAGCCAAACTCCGTCAGACATGGCTCCCCTTTCTCATCGTACTCCCAGCTCAATCCCCTCGGTCCCGCCGTTCCGGCCGAACTCTGCACTCCGTTGCTGCTGATTCCCTCAGGGGAATAAAGCCAGTCAATAAAAGCTGCCAGCCGCTCCGGTTCTTTTGCCTGTGCGCCGATCCCAATGGCTATTTTCCGGTTGCCTTCCTGATTACAGCCGCTTGCATAAATCTGCATGTCCATGATATCCACCATCATGAATCCCTTACCGGCTTCTTTACGGGACTGCGTATTATACTCTAACTGTGCCATCCACGGCCATGGGGAAAACAGAACCTGTCCTTCCTCATATTTCTTTGCCAGATCCTCATAACTCTGCGTCACCGACTGCGGGTCCACCAGCCCCATCTGATTGGCCTCAAAAAACAGCTTTAATGTCCGTACATACAGGGAATCCGAATCAATAATGCTCTGGAAATCACTGCCGTCCGCCTTTTCCAACCCGAACCCGAATTCGTCATAACCATAAAAACAGCAGGGCTGCTTCGCTGCCGTCATCATACTGCCGTCCCAATCCTTAAAAAAGGAAAACGCATAGGTTTTCATTCCGTTCTCCGTATAAGGCTCCAGCTCCTGCATCTGTTCTAAAACCGGAAGCAGTTCCTCCAGCGTATGTATCTTGGGATATCCAAGCTGCCCGTACAGATCCCATCGCAGATACGGTCCGAACGTCGGCTCCAGACTTTCCTTCGGCGTCAGGGGGGAATTTACCGAAAGTTCCGATGGGATCACATAAATCCCCTCCGGCACGATCCCCCCGTTTACTCTCTTAAGCGCATCCCCGTACTTCCGCATTATTTCCTTATCTTCCAAATAAGGCTCCATATTCAGCAGCAGGCCGGAAGTTACCATATCCTGCACCGTGTCCGTCTCCCCGTTGCTGATGACCAGATCTCCCATATTACCTGCCGCGGAACGTATTTCATACAAAGTATTACCGCCGCCGGCCACATTCGGCGCGATAATATTCAGTTCCATATTAAATTGATCTTTTACAAGCCCGGCAAACCAGCCCGGCTGTATTCCCTGATAGTTTGCCACACTGTCAAACACATCCACTACGATGGCTTCCTCATATCGTTCCGCCCCGTTCCTGTTTCCGCATCCGCCGCATATGCCTATGGAACCCCCCATGGCACAAACGGCCGCCGCTTCCAGTAATTTCCTCATTTTCTTCATGACATATACCTCTTACCGTATTATATCAGGAAACATTTCAGGGGAATACTTTCATAATTAGTGATTGTATATGGTTGAAATTGCAGGAGTAAACGGCCGTTTACAGATGATTCCCTCCGCTGTTTTTCATCTGCTTTTTCTTTTCATACATACGGTCATCCGCCAGCTGGTAAACTTTCCCGATACGGGCTTCCCCTGCCTCACAGGATGCATACCCGTATGCGACGGACATATTCAGATCTTTGATCTCCCGGTTTTTCTTTCTTATATTTTCCTCAAATTGTTCTGTCAGTTCTCTGATTTTTTCCGGTGCGACAGTCTCTAAGATGGCAATGAACTCATCACCGCCCATCCTTGCCACGATCCCGTATTGGTGAAAGGTCTGAGCGATCACTTCCGCCGCGCTCTTGATCAAAATATCCCCTTTTACATGTCCGTATGTATCGTTCACCACTTTCAGATTGTTCAGGTCAAAACAGATTACCGTATGGCACAGTTTCCCTGCCTCTTCTATCCGGTTCATATATTCGATACAGTAACGGCGGTTATGGATGCGGGTCAGTTCATCGGTATACGCGCTCTTGATCAGAAAATCCCTTTCTTTTTCCTGCATCATCTTCTGCGTCAGATTCAGATAGAACACACTGATCAAGATGAAAATGAAAATAACCACACCAACGGCAGTCATGCCCCGCATGGAAAAAATGGTCCTGCCAAAATAACGGTTGCCGCAGTAGCCGGCCAGGTCATAAACAATGCACGCCGCGATCACCAGCATCCCTACCAGGAAAAGCCGGTCAATTATCCGGTGGTATTTCAGATTACGGATTTCTATGAAAATGAAATAGATCAGGTTACAGACGATCAGCGCCTGCATATATTTTAAAGTTGCCGCACAGTGAACGATATCCAGCGTGTGCAGCCCGATCATCCATGCCGTAGCCAGAATATGAACTGCAGACAAAAACCGGTAAAATATCCAGAGAGACTTCTGCTGCAGATTCTTCACGTCCTCCCGCATATAGATGATCAGCGGAATCGGCGCCAGGTAAAGCGTGAGATACTCCAACAGGGACACCGCATGAAGGGGAATGGAAAAAATGAGAATCACATTGTAATAACACAACGTCCACAATCCCATCAAAAGAGAAAACAGGGAAATGCACAATACCCTGATATATTTTAAGGAAAATGCCAGCGCCACAATGGTTACCGCACTGATGACCAGTCCGAAAATAGTCAGGAAACAGCCTAAAAACAGAGGTAACCGGTTCTCGGTCATAAGTACCCGGTAAGCATTCTTCCATTCGTATACCTTTACGGAATCCAGTCTGGCAAATGCCGAATCTTCAGAAATAATGAAACAGATCTTCAGTGTCTTCCCCTGGAACTCATTGGGAAAATCAATGAACTGAAATCCGCTTCCCACCGTCTTATTCTGGGCCATTCTGTCATAACCGTATTCATAAAACATTTCATCGTCAATATACATCTTCACCGCCGACTGCCGGATATGAAACCGAAGCGCCCCTTCCGTCAGTTCCCACTGCTCCGGAAGCGTCCTCTGCATGATAATCTCGTCGCCTTTACTTACAATATCAAACCGGAAACTGTCCAGCGAAACATCCCGGTATACCTTACCGTTAATCGTAATGTCCCAGTCATCATCCAATGACAGATATGCCGAAGCGGATGCATAATCTTTCGTAAACATCCTGTCTATCTGCGGCATCCAGACCAATATACTCGCCAGTGCATATACGATCCATATGATTTTCAAAACCGTCTTTTTAGAAATTTTATCCGGTGTTTTCATGCAGCCCCTCTCCCCATCCTGCCTGAACGCATTTCCCGTTCCATTGTCAGCAGATCCTAAACTAATTCTCATTATACAGATATGATAACCTAATTACAAGCATTTCCAATTATGAAACACGAAAGTCAATCCATTGACGGAGCCGTGATTTCGCGGTATATTATACTAAAAATCCATTTAAAACGGGAGAAAACGACATGTACACCGTACTCATTGCAGACGACGAACAGAATATAAGGGAAGGACTGAAATATATTGTAGACTGGAATGCCCTCGGCTTCTGCATCTGCGGGGAAACTTCCAACGGAGAGGATACTTTGCACTTTATCCTGAAAGAAAATCCTGACCTTGTCCTTCTGGATATCCGTATGCCCAGACTCTACGGCACCGATATCATACGGATGGCAAGGGAAGAGGGATATTCCGGCCGGTTTATCATCTTAAGCGGCTACTCCGATTTTGCCTATGCCCAGACTGCCATCCGTTACGGCGCCGAACTTTACCTCACCAAACCGATTGATGAGGACGAATTGTCTGCGGCAGCGCAAAAAATAGCGTCCGACCTTACCCGGGAACGGAACAACCTGGAAAACTTCTCGCTCTTAAAGGATAAGGCCAGACATGTCATCCTGCGCGAGATCGTTACCGGTTCCTGGCCCGCCTCACATCAGAATCTGCTGCTTCCTGACAGAATGGCAGAAATGAATCTTTCCGCCGACATATACCAGGTAGTCATTTGCGAAGACTACGATACCCCGCCCGCAGACAGCGGCAGCCGTTTCGCCGGATTGCTGAGAGTTACGAATAAAGACAGTCTGACCTTTGAATGTTTTGAGGAAAAAACCTGCGAAGTCATTCTGCTGAAAGGCTCTTTTGCCCTGCATAAATTCCGGGATTTTTTGGAGCGCTGCGAACAGGATTCCTCCAGCCATACCCTTTCCCGGAGTTCCTTTTTCATCTCCTACGGACATCCGGTGGTTTCCCCGGAAGAAATCCAGCTTTCATACCGGGAAGCCCTTACGCTGCAGAAACGCAGGTTTTTCTGCCAGCAGGGACAGCATATACTGGGAGTCCGGGATCTTCCCGAACTTACGGACAGTCTCCGGCCGGAATCCCGTATCCTTGAAGAATACAGCGGCAAACTGACGAATTACCTTCTTTCCTTCAACTGCAGCATGGTGGCGGAGACTTTATTTGCCTTGGAAGAACTGCTCTGCTGCACCGATGATATTGCCGCAGTCAAACTGTTCCTGACGGATCTGTACCTGAATATCAAGGAAAAAGTAAGCCTGACTTACCACACGTCAGCCATTCCCTTCCCCGCCAACGCGGAAGCGATTTCCCATATAGGCCAGTGCCGCCATCTGTATGAGATCATCCGCTACATATCGGAAATGATGGAAATGATCATCGATGCCACGGGAAACCCTTCCCGCAGTACGGTGCTGGACGACATTCAATATTATATTGACCACAATTTCCGGCAGAACATCCGGCTGGAGAACATTGCCCCTCTTTTCGGATACAACAGCGCCTATTTAGGTAAGATTTTTAATAAACATTTCGGGGAAAGTTTCAATTCCTATGTAGACCGGAAGCGCATTGAACATTCCAAAGCGCTGTTACAGGAAAAAAGTCTGAAAGTTTATGAAATAGCGGAAGCAGTCGGTTACAAAAATGTGGACTATTTCCATAAGAAATTCAAGAAGTATGTAGGGATCAGCCCTGCTGAATACCGTAAAAAGCCATGTGAATATACAGAATCCGGCCAAACAGAATTATAAGAGGAGCGGCAGGCCGCTCCCCTGTTTTTCTGTCCGTTATTCTACCAGTGCAACTTTTTCTGCTATGAGATCGTTTAACATTCCCTCCGCCTCGGACATACCTGTCTTTTCCAGTTCTGCCAGCATCGCATCATAGGAAGCGTCAAATGCTTCTTCCGTTCCCGTCACACAGCCGATCAGCGCAGACCATGACACCTCATCCAGCTTATCGCCGATCTCGTCAAATTCCATCGGTTTTACAAGCGCCCATACCGGAGGATAATCCGGCGTCTCGAACTCATCTGCCTGCGGGAAGATATCCACCAGAAGCTCTACGCCCCATGCCTCGCATGCCGCCTTCTGCTCCACGTCATATTCGGCGATCACCGCGTCCTTGCTCGTTGTCGTATAGGTGCTTCCGGTAGGATCCAATATACCGTCGCCATAGGAAGGGAACGGATAGTTATGGAACCCAACGCCGGTATTTTTCTGATAATCCTTATCCTCTGTGGCATATTTTACTTCTTCTTCCGTTCTGTAGCGGTGTCCTTCTTCATCAATGAAATAATTGACTCCCTCAATTCCCCACTTATTTAACACCTGGCCCTCATCGGAGCAGAGGAAATCTATAAATTTAATTGCCGCTACCGGATCTTTGCAGGTAGAGCTGATGCCTACGCCGGTTCCGGTTGTCAGTCCCTGATAAGCAAGGGAAGGACATTTGGTGTCTGCATCCATGGTCAGCGGAAGTCCTGCATAGGAAGAACCGTATTTTCCGTCTGCCTTCAGTACCTTTTCTCCATCCTGATAATCCCAGTCCTTGTCAAAGAGCGCCACCACGCGTCCGGATGCAATCTTTGCGATATAATCCTCATGTGTCTGCGTTGCAAATTCTGGATCCAGAATACCCTCGTTATACATCCTGCACAGCCACCTGAAATATTCCCTCTCCTTATCGGAACGGAATTTATACATGGCCTGATTATTTTCGTCAATGATCCACTGTCCGTTGTCCAAAGCCCCGTCCGCAATGAAACCTGCCGGATTGCCTAACGTGATCAGCCAGTGCCAGTCAGAAGTGGACAGCGTGATGCCGATCCGCTCCAGCCCGTCTTCCGTCTTCGGATTGGCTGCCAGATAATCTTTGATCATGGTTTCAAATTCCGCTATATCCTTCGGAACCTTGTAATCATTTGCCTTCAGTACATCCCACTGTATCTGCGCGTTGCCGCAGTCCTTAAACTTTTCACCGCCTACCACATAAGCGGAAAACTGGTAAATGGAAGGATCTTCTTTGGAATATTTCAGCTTGTCAAACTCTTCCCCGTACAATTTCTTAATATTGGGTCCGTACTGTTCAATCAAATCCGTCATATCGATCAGCGCGCCCGCCTCGATCAGGCTGCCCGCACTTCCTTTTGCAAAAATAATATCCGGAAATTTCTGTTCCGCTATCATCAGCGCAACCTGCTCGCTTTCATCATTTCCGCCGATCGGATAAGAGGTTTTCAGTTTCACTCCCGTTGCCTCCGTAATCGCCTCGGCCACCGGATCCGTCCATGGGTCATCCTGATTCCCGTCTGCGTTAAAGAACGTCAGCTCAATAACTTCTCCTCCTGCTTCACCTGTGGAAGAGGCATCGCCTGACGAAGACGCACTGCCTCCGCCTGTGCTTGTAGAGGAAGCGCTGTCGCCGCCTCCGCATCCGCCAAGAACACTTACTGCCATTGCCGCTGCTAACAGCAATGCACCGATTTTTTTACGTTTCATACTTTTCTCCCTTCTATTCTCTTTTCAGTTTTATAGTTTTATGGCATAAACCCAATCCTGACTCGTCTGTCAATCCTTTACGGCGCCTACCGTCATACCGCCCACAAAATATTTCTGCAGGAACGGATATACGATGATGATCGGCACGGTTGCAATGATCGTTATTGCCATGCGCACGGAAAGGGGCGATACCGCATTTTTCATCTGCTCCGCTGCATGAGGGTCTATTTTGATCGTTGCCTTTTCCATAATCTCATACAGCACATATTGCAGCGTCGGCAGTTCCTTTGCATACAGGTATGTATCCATAAAAGAGTTCCATTGGCCCACCGCCATGAACAGCGCCACGGTTGCCAGTACCGGTTTGCAGAGAGGGAGCACGATTTTGGCCCATATGATAAAATCATTGGCGCCGTCCACCCTCGCCGCTTCCTGCAGGGCTGCCGGAAGTCCTTCAATAAAGGAACGCACCAGTATGAGGTTATAAACCCATATCATACCCGGAATAATGTAAACGAGAAAGTTATTTCCCATTTTCAGTGTCCGCATTAACAGCAGGTATTCCGGAATCAGTCCGCCGCTGACATACATGGTAATGACAAATAGCAGTGTAAACAGCTTATTGAAATAAAAATCCTTCCTGCTCAGCACATATGCCAGCATAGCCGTGCATATCACCCCGATTCCCGCGCCGATGACCGTCCTCGCCACCGACAGCAGCAGCGGCTTTACCAAATCATTTTCCTCAAATACATATACATAGTTGCTGGTAGTAAACTGTCTTGGAATGATAAAATTAATGTTCCGCATCGTATCGATCGGGTCATTAAAGGATATTGCAAGCACGTTCAAAAACGGATATAACGTAATGACGATAATAAACAGAAATACAACTAACAGTACGTAATCCAGAATATTATCATTGCTTTTTATTTTTGTACCTTTCACAGTCCGTCCCTCCTTATATCAGTCTGCTCTCACCGAGCCAGCCCGCAACTTTGTTTGCGATCAGCAGCAGTATGATCCCAACCACCGACTGGAACATACCGATTGCCGTACCCAACCCATAATTGCTGTTACCGATACCCCTGACATAGGCAAACCACGAAAGTACCATTGCATGATCCTGTACGATGCCGTTGCTGAGAAGCATTTGGCGTTCCATGCCTACATTCAGTGCGCTTCCGATGCTCATGATCAGAAGTACCACTACCGTCGGCTTGATCCCCGGAAGGGTAATATGCCAGATTCGCTTTAAGCGGTTTGCGCCGTCCACCTTCGCCGCCTCATACAGCCCCTGGTCAATAACTGCCATGGCCGAGAGATAGACGATGGCATCCCATCCTACTTCCTTCCAGACGTTGATGATGCAGACCGTCACCCAGAAAAGAGGCGAATTCGTACTCATCATTTTCAGGTTCGTACCCAGCATCGTATCCAGCATGCCTCCGTCGTTCAGCACCATCTTGGCGATACTGGCGATAACCACCCAGGATACAAAGTGGGGCAGGTAAGAAATGGTCTGCGTCACTTTCTTAAACCGGTTAAAACAAATCTCGTTTAACATCAGGGCAAATACGATCGCCATAACGGTTCCAAGCACGATCCCCAAAATACTGAGCCCGATGGTATTTATCATAGTCTGCCCGAACATCCGGTCCGTAAATGCCTTGACAAAATTGTCAAATCCAACAAACGGCCGCTCCCATACAGGCAGGGCAAAAGTCTTCGGCTTTACCTCCTGAAACGCCATGGTCCACCCCCACAACGGTATGTACTTGAAAACAAACAGCCATATGACAAAAGGAACCGACATCAGCAGCAGATACCTCTGTTTCCACATCAGCTGCATACTGAACTTCTGCTTTATAACTTTTTCCCTGTTTCTGGCTTTCATCCACACTACCTCCTTCTCTGTTTTTCAGTTCTCACCCCTTCTTGCTTTTTTTATTATATAAAAACGAAAAAAATAAAAATACCGCAAATACTTTACCAAAATTACCTCACATTTTTTATCTCTGCTTCCTGCCCGTGCAGATGCTGCAGCCATCTGCGGACATAAAAAAACGGCGGACAGGCACTCATCAAATATGCCTGTCTGCCGTTTTTCTTTTTTCTGTCTTTATTTCCGTGAGCAACGAGCCAAGCGGCTGCAACATTTGACTCCTGTTTCAGTTCCAAGATTCGGATACCGGCAAAGCAGGTTCCGTATCTGCCCTTCCAGTGCCATAACCGGCAGGATAATGCCCGTCAGCAGCCGTCAGATCCTTCAGGAAAAAAGTCAGCCGCACCGTTGTGCCCTTTCCTTCTTCCGAATAAATCCTCATGTTGCGGCTTCCCCCGTAATGGAGATTCAGCCTTTGGTTAATGTTATACAGCCCGATGCTCTTGCTCCGTCCAAAATCTTTTACATCAATATTACGGCGCAGTTCCTCCAGCGCTTCTTCTTTCATGCCGCAGCCGTTATCTTCCACATCCATAAAGAAAAACTCTTCCCTGATATATAGATGGATACGGATTTCTCCTCCGCTTTCCACCTCTTCCAGTCCGTGCAGCAGGGCATTTTCCACAATCGGCTGCAAGATCAGGGGAATGATACTCAGCTTTTCCGCTTCCACGTCTTCTTCCACCTCAAAAAAGCTGTTAAATTTTTCTCCAAACCGAAGCTTTTGGATCGCCAGATAGTTTTCCACATGCTCCAGTTCTTTCTCCAAAGTGGTGACCACCGTCCCTGTATTGTCCAATACATAGCGCAGGGATTTTCCCAGCATTTTAATCGCCCCTGCCGCCTCCCGGTCTCCCGCCGTAAACGCTTTCATGCGGATGGTTTCCAGCGTATTATAAAGGAAATGGGGATTGATCTGGCTTGCCAGCATCTTAAACTCCATCTCCTGCTGCCGGTTGACCAGTTCCTTCTCCTTAATGCGCGCCTCATACATTTCCGCGTCTTTGCGCTTAATATTCCGCACCATGGTTTCCAGATCGGAAAATGCCTCCGACAGCTCGTCCTGGCCGCTGACGGAAGCCGTGATCTCATAGTCCTCATTGCTCGCCTGATGCATGGCATGACGCAGGGTCACACGCGGGAAGTAAAATAAGCGGTAAAATAATGGATCAGGACGCCCGGTATCAGGATCGCCACGGCAATAATGGCTACGCAGATTCCGATAATGCTCCCAATGTTTCCGAATGCCTGCGAGTTGAACGTACAAATATAAATATCTGAATCCGACTGGTACATGGGAAGTGTGGACACGTTCACAAAGCACATCCCACTTTCCGTCTTCAAAGTCCCCGCATACCGGTAATAACTTTCCCCGTAATCAATGGGAACTGCCTGCCCCGAACCATAGGCGCTCCGGTCAGTACTGAAAAAAACGGGCTCCCGGTCTACGGATACCATGGTTTCATACTGCCGGCTGCCGATTCTTGTATGCAGGTAATTATCGCTGATCCGGATGACCATTACCCCGTCGTAATCGGAACGCATCACCGGAATTTTCCGTACCAGACAGAGATTCCAGTATTCATTCCCGTATTTATCGCTGCTCATCAGCGGCACCCAGAACACGCTGGACTGTTCCAGCGCCCTCTGATACCATTTCTTACCGCGGAGTTCCTCATCCGCATAGTGAAACTGTTTATAGTCTGTCAGCATAGGATTACCGGTATAAATCTCAATGCTCTCAATCTCGGCATAATTATAATTATAGTTGTCCAATGCCGTCAGTCTGTCTGCCTTCTCCGTCATACCGGCATCCGGGAGACCGTTTCCCCGCAGCACTTCCTGGATTCCATCATCAAAAACCAGATTCTCCGATATGTTATAAACCTGTGTGGTCATCTCAAACAGAATATTTCTCACCCGGGAATTGTCCGATTCCAGTAAATCCCTGTGATAGTCCGTCAGCAACCGGTAAGTATTCCACAGCAGGAAACTCCCGATGATCATGATCGGCAGGATAACCGCCAGAATATATATGGTATACAGCTGTTTCCGGATGCTTGCATACTTTTTCAGCGGGACAAATATCTGCCTGTCCTTTTTTGCTTTCCCTTCTGTATGATGAGGTATGACTGATCCTGTCTTTTCTTCTGCTTTTCTATTCATTTTCTTTTCCATTCTGTTTTTTGATTCTGTTTTATGATTCCGTTTTATTACACTTTAATTATGCTTCTCCCTTTCCATTCCTGCCTCATATCCCTTTTCATTAAGTAAAGCACGAAGACACCCATTTGTAAATAAGCAGTTGCCGTTCGCCACCGAAATGCGCATAAGCCGCACCATTTACGCCCCAATGCCGCGGATTGTGCAATACGCAAAAAAATACGGTAATACTGATACAAAAAAAACAGTATACACTTCTTCCTGTTTTCATTATAATAAAAAGAAACAGTGCCTGCCAGGCTCGCAGCCAACGGCCAGCAGGAGTCAGATTACCATAATACAATTTAAAGAAAGGAACCGGTAAACAACCATGAAATTCAGCAACGGATGCTGGCTGCAAAAAGAAGGCTGTGCCTGCTTTGCACCACAGGAAATTTATTTCAGCACGATCAAGGACACAAAAGTAACACTGCTTGCCCCCACCCATCCCATCATCAAGCGCGGGGATACGCTGGGCGGCATTAATTTAACCCTGGAGATCACTTCTCCCGCGCGGGAAATTTTAAGGGTGCGCACTTACCATCATAAAGGAACCCTGCAGGATTCTCCCGCCTTCGAACTGGAGCTTACGGACAATCTTCCGCTCGACGTACAGGAATCCGAAGAGGAACTTTCCGTTTCCAGCGGTTCCCTGACCCTTACCATCACGAAGAAAAACTGGTCCATGACTTACAAAAGGAACGGAGAGGTGATCACCCGAAGCGCCGGACGCGACCTGGCTCTGATGAAAACGGACTGGAAAGGCGATGCCTACGACAAGGGCGACAATCAGGATACCTATATGCGCCAGATGCTCTCCCTGTCCGTGGGGGAACTGGTATACGGCATGGGCGAACGTTTTACTCCGTTTATTAAAAACGGCCAAAGCGTGGATATCTGGAATGCGGACGGCGGCACCAGCACGGAACAGTCCTACAAGAACATTCCTTTCTTCTTAACGAACAAAGGCTACGGCGTACTGGTCAACCATCCGGAAATGGTTTCCTTTGAAGTCGGTACGGAAATGGTGACAAGAACCGAATTTTCCGTGGAAGGCGGCTATCTGGATTATTTCCTGATCAATGGTCCTTCCATGAAAGAAGTCCTGACCCGTTATACGGATTTAACAGGAAAACCCTCTCTTCCCGCTCCCTGGACGTTCGGGCTGTGGCTCTCCACTTCCTTCACTACCGATTACGATGAGGAAACGGTAATGAGCTTTATCGACGGAATGATCAACCGCGGCATTCCCCTGCGCACCTTCCACTTCGACTGCTTCTGGATGAAAGACTTCCACTGGTCGGATTTTGTCTGGGACAGCAGGGTATTCCCCGACCCGTCAGGCATGATCAGCCGCATCAAGGCAAAGGGACTGAATATCTGCGTATGGATCAATCCCTATATCGCGCAGGAATCCGTACTTTTTGACGAAGGAATGGAAAAGGGATACTTTATCAAACGCACCAACGGCCAGGTATGGCAGTGGGATATGTGGCAGCCGGGCATGGCCATCGTGGACTTCACCAATCCCGACGCCTGCCGCTGGTTTCAGGAAAAGCTGGAAGTCCTGCTGGATATGGGCGTAGACTGCTTTAAAACGGACTTCGGCGAAAGGATTCCTTCAAAGGACGTGGCCTACTTTGACGGTTCCGACCCGAAAAAAATGCACAATTACTATACTTACCTTTATAATCAGTGCACTTATGAGCTGTTGGAACGGAAACGGGGCAAAGGAGAAGCCGTACTGTTCGCCCGCTCCGCCACGGTGGGCGGTCAGAAATTCCCGGTACACTGGGGCGGCGACTGCTGGTCGGATTATGAATCCATGGAAGAGAGCCTGCGGGGCGGACTCTCGCTGATGATGTCCGGTTTCGGCTATTGGGCACACGATATCGGCGGTTTTGAACACACTTCCACGGCGGATGTATACAAGAGATGGGTGGCATTCGGACTGCTCTCCTCCCACAGCCGTCTCCACGGAAGCACCTCCTACCGCGTACCCTGGGTATATGATGAAGAAGCCGTGGACGTGGTACGCTTCTTTACCCGCTTTAAAGCGAAACTGATGCCCTATTTGTACAAAACGGCAGTGGAAACCTCCAAAAGCGGTATCCCTACCATGAGAAGCATGATACTGGACTATCCGGAGGACAGGACCTGCCATTTCCTCGACAAGCAGTACATGCTGGGCGACAGTCTGCTGGTAGCCCCCATCTTTAACGAGGAAGGCATGGCGGAGTATTATCTTCCCGGCGGCACCTGGACGGATTTCTTCACCGGGGAAGAAAAACAGGGCGGCAGATGGATTAAGGAAAAGCACGGATACCTCAGCATCCCGCTTATGGTTCAGGAAAATTCCATCATAGCCATGGGGAGCGTAGACGGCAGACCGGATTACGATTACGGCGAAAATGCGGAACTCAGGATTTATGCCCTGCAGGACGGGCAGGAAGCCTCCACGGTAATCTACGGCATGGACCAGCAGGCAGAGCTGGCTGTTACGGCAAAGAAAAGCGGAACAGAAATTAAAATCCATGTGGAAACGGAAAAAGAATATACCCTGCGGTTTGTGAATGTACAGGTGAATGCCGCGTCTGTCATGGGCTTGAAGATGAACGGGCCGGACAGTATTTTCCGGCTGCAGGGAACGCAGGATCTTGTGGTCAGCGTGTAGGACCTGCCAAATCTTCGGGTAAAACACCCCAGGCTTTTAATCAACGAATGAGAACTGATATATTTTTAACTCAAGATCTCTCCAAAATTGCTAAGATCATGAGAGCTTCTTACATTTTAGAGTTTTCCTTCCCAGGCGGAACAAAAATATAACCGCATACACTAACCAAGAAAGGAAGTGAAATCATGGCACCAGCATTGGCTCCAAAAAAATCTATACCATTCATGATATCTACAACCTGCCGGAAGGCAGCAGGGCGGAACTGATAGACGGACAGATTTACTATATGGTGCCTCCAACCAGAAAGCATCAGCGTATTGCCGGAGAAATATTTGCAGCCGTACACGAATACATCAATACCCATAACGGCTCCTGTGAAGTAGATATCGCTCCTTTTGCAGTGTTTTTGAGTGCGGATAATGTAAACTATGTTGAACCCGGTATTTCCATCATATGTGATCCTGACAAACTCACAGACAAGGGCTGCTCTGGCGCCCCGGACTGGATCATCGAAATCGTATCACCAAGCAGCAGGCGGATGGACTATTTTACAAAGTTCTTTAAATACCGTACCGCAGGCGTGCGTGAATACTGGATCGTGGATCCTGACAAAACCGCATCACCATATATGATTTTGAATCAGAGGATATCAGGGATTATACTTTTGCTGATTCTGTTACGGTCAATATCTTTAATGATCTGTACATCAGCTTTTCTGATATTGCCAAATCGCTGAATATCTGACCAAAAAGAAAAGGCATGTGCTCTCCTGCATATGCCTTTTTCATATTCTTAAAAACAATCTGTGCATTTGGATGCCCCACTCCTAACCTAACCAAAAGAATATTATATGCTTTTAGATAATGAGTCATTGCTTTTTGGTACTCTTCCTGACTCTCATACACACCTGCCAGACTATTATAACTCAGAAATTGTGGTATTGCCCATTCCAAAGCTGCTTTGCGGTGCATAAGCAGGCTTTACAATATCACATTTTTTAATACGATTTTAAAGGTCAATCAGTGCTTTTACTTTTTCCTTTTAGCCGGACAGACTGGACATGTAGACCGGAATATTCAATACGCGCTCTCTGATACCTAGTTCTTATAGCACACCCACATTTTCCAAAGACATAGGAAGGCCCAAGGTGGCAGAATAGACCATAGAACACTTTCAAGATTTCGGCTCCAGCCACTCCCCAAGATAATTTGGCGGACACATCCGCAGTACTGATAGAATCAATTTCTAAATGATGGATAATTCAAAGTTATCCATTGGATTTGTCCATGAGTGGTAAAAACAAAGGATAATTCTTGATTATTTGGTATTTTGAAATAATAATAAGTTATTCACTAGTATGATTCAACTTAATTACCTTTATTCTGCGTGAAGCATAAGGTTAATTAAGTTGAATCCTACTAGAAGGTAAATGAGTTAATATATCTTAAATAAAGATTATATAAACTAATTTATTATGAGGATAGTAGGTTGAAAGAAAAATGGAAAAAAAGCCAAAACAGTACCAGAGCGCCAGTAAAC
>CAJTVQ010000007.1 GCA_910579935.1 uncultured Lachnospiraceae bacterium | reverse complement strand
AGTCCTCGGCTCTGATACCCACAAGATACCAGTTGTCGCCGTACTCAATCCGGGTAGGCTTCCACTTGCCCCGCACGGATACGTCAAGGCACTCGCCGCAATGCAGGCCCCCGTAGTAGCTGTTTAAGTCAAAGCGGATGTCGTAACGGTCGGTGCGCTCGTCAAATACCAATGCTCCTGTCATTTTCTGTGCCATAATAAAATCCTCCTTTTGTTGTTTTACAGGCTTTCGCCCGGTTTGAATGAATAATAGTCCGGGTCGCCGTACTGCGGCTTCTTCGGTGACAGTGCGTCGCTTGCCATGTCATGGGCGACAAGGGAATACCCACGTGTCAGAGAGCAAGTATCAGGAAGAGATTGGAAAGTTTGGAAGGGCTGTGGAGCCGGAAGAAGCGGAAAGTAAAGAACCTGATAAAGAACGGTCTTTCTGGATGGGACAGACATTTGGGTGAGGATATGGGAGCAGTGCTGCTTTTGGGGAGTGGGTTGCATATACTTAAAGAAATAAGCTATGACTGGTGTGGAAGTGAAAAGAAAAGAGAGCGGGTGCATGGACAGCGACATCCAGACAATTATAGGAGGCAGCCGCTCTTTTTGAATCTGTTTCATCAAAAAATATAGCTTATCAGAGGCAGATATGCTAATATAGAAGCAATAGGAGGAGCCTGTTTTATGGAAATTGAGAATACACTGGCAAAAAATATTACAGCGGCTGGTGAAAAGGCTGCTTATGATGCAGCGTGCAAACGGCTTCTGGCCAATAAGATCATTCTGGCCTGGATCATGAAAAGCTGTCTGGAAGAGTATAAGACTCACAGCATTCATGAGATAGCGGAAAAATACATAGAAGGAGTCCCTCAGATCGCAGAGACAACAGTCAATCCGGATGAAGAGACACGCAACTGCGGAGAACAGATCCAGGGAGTGAAGAATGAGGACAGTGCGATACAGGAAGGGACGATCACCTATGATATCCGTTTTCTGGCAATCGTTCCAGGAACCGAGGAAACAATTCGTCTGATGGTCAATGTGGAAGCACAAAATGATTTTTATCCGGGTTATCCGATCATCAAACGGGCTCTTTATTATTGCAGCCGGATGATCTCTTCCCAGTATGGTTCGGAATTTACAGAAACCCACTACGAGAACATAAGGAAGGTCTATTCCATATGGATCTGTTCCAATCCGCCGAAGAAGAGAGAGAACACGATCACCAGATACTTTATTCAGGAAGAGGATCTGGTGGGCAAGGTGTCGGAACGGAAAGAGAATTATGATCTGCTGACCGTGGTCATGATTTGCCTGGGGCATGCAGATGATGATAATTATACAGGGGTATTGAAGCTGCTGGGAGTGCTGCTGTCCTCGGAAAAAGAGGCAGAAGAGAAGAAAAAGATCTTGCAGGATGATTTTGATATTGCGATGACGAAGACGTTGGAAAGTGAGGTATCGGTTATGTGTAACCTGAGTAAAGGTGTGGAAGAGAGAGGAATTGCACGTGGTCTGGCGCAGGGCTTGGAACGTGGTATGGAGACAGGAACATTAAATGCAATCCGGAATTTGATGGAAACCCTGAAACTGACAGCAGAACAGGCGATGGAGGCATTGAAGGTACCAGAAGCGGAAAAAGCAAAGTATGCAGGGATGCTGAAGGAATGATTTTTATATTAAGGTGTCAGTTATGTGTAACTTGAGTAAAGGTGTGGAAGAGAGAGGAATTGCACGCGGTCTGGAGACAGGAACATTAAATGCGATTCGGAATTTGATGGAAGCTATGAAGCTGACAGCAGAACAGGCGATGGAGGCGTTGAAGGTGTCGGAAGCGGAAAAAGTGAAGTATGCAGGGATGTTGAAAGGATAGTTTTTGTTTAAACTTCTATGATCTGAAAGAAAAATAGAGACATGGTATTGTTGAGAACAATATGGTGGTGGAAACAGTGAGACAATATACAGTGGAAAATCTGACAGACAATGGAATAAAGTATTTTTTTATCCAAGAATGTGAAACATTGGAAATGGTATTATTGCCAACCAAACATCTAAAGCATAAAACGGTAATGAATTGTTCTCCTAATACTGTCAAAAGATCTGCATTTGCCATCTGCTATTATTTTGAGTATTTAGCAGAAATGAAGATTAAAATTTCTCAAATATATGATATGTCCTATAGTAAACAATCTGAACATTTTGTGGAATTTATGCACTGGGTCAAAATGGGCCGACATAGAAATGAAAGTGGGAGGAAGAATCCTAAAAATGGGACATGTAATGCATACTTAAAGGAAGTATTTGGATTTTACCGTTATATAGAGGCTGAATACGAAGAGCTTGGAAGTTTAAAAGTATTGTTATATTCTCAGTTTGTAGTGAGAAATGAATCCAAGAAGAAAAGCATGTATCGAACAAAATCCTTTCATGGATATATGAATCCAGAGGAAAGAAATGTGAGGGTAGCAACGCGAGAAGAGATTATAACCGTATTGCAGTCATGTACAAATTGCCGTGATCAGTTATTGATTTTGATACTTGCAGAAACGGGCTTTCGTATTGGAGAAGTTTTAGGCATAGATTATACAAAGGATATTGATTATCAAAATCGTAAAGTGAGGGTTAGATTCAGGGAAGATAATGAAAATGGAGCCAGAGCAAAAAATTTTGAATTGGCAAAAGGAATATTTGTTAACAGTCAACAGGTACAAAAGGTTAGGAAAATGACATGGGAACCCTAGTTGATGGCGAAGAGAGGGAAGAGGGAAAACTTCGCTTGCTTCTTCTGCTAATAGTAGAAACAGCACATTTACCAATTCCAAAACAGTTTTACCAATTTTCAAATCCCATATATTTTGATCAGAAAACTGGATGTGAAAAATCTTTACCAACGAGAAATCTGGTAAACAAAAATGAGGACAAGCCCAGACCCGGCATAAAATCAGACTTTTTGAAAATAGTTTGCAAAACAGATGAATGCATAAGTGAACTTTGCGGCGAACTTTTAAGAATGAGAACCCTTGTAAGTGGTATGAATATGCCATTTGCAGGGGTTTTTGGATTTTCTTTAATAGGAGCTGAAAGGAGATTAAAGAAAATGAATTGATGGACTTGTTATATGGTGATATACTGTTAGCATAGAATAATCTAAAAGGGAATAGTCAAAAATGAAATTTGAATGGGATGAAAATAAGAATATTATAAACAAAGAAAAACATAAGATTTCTTTTGAAACAGCAGCATATGTGTTTCATGATCCTTATTATATTGAAATGTTTGATTTTGAGCATAGTGTTGATGAGGATAGATATATTGCGATAGGGAAGGTCGGAGATGTATTGTTTGTAGTATTCACGGAAAGAAAAGAAACGATTAGATTAATTTCAGCCAGACTTGCAACAAATGCAGAAAGGGAACTTTATTATGACCAAAATATTAACTATTGAGAGTGAACAAACACCTACGGAAGAACAGCTTAAAGAAGTTGAAGAGGCAAAAAAAAGTCCTATAAATTTTGATGAAGATTGTCAAGAATTGTCACCAGCTATGATGAAAGCATTTAAAAGTGCAGTTGTGCAGCGAAATCGTAAGAAAAAGGCTTAAAAAGTGTTAGATATCTTAAATTATATAGAATATATGTGATATGGTTAGCCGTTTGGGGGAAGGATTTAATCCCCCAATATCCCCCAAATGGAAAATGGCTATCCCCCAAATTTAAAAAATCAGAAATTGGGAATTAAAAAGCAAAATGAATTTTCCCCCAAAATAAAATTTGGGTGATGCGCTTCAAGAGGTATTAATTCAGAACAGTCAAAAATTACTGCAAATCCAGTAAAATACATAATTCCGGGGATATGCAGCCGGGACATTGAAAAGGAAAGTTCGCAAAACGGATGGGACTATGTAATATAGCCAAACAAGATTTAATCGTAAGAGTTGATGGGCTTCAGAGAAATCTGAGGCGCTTTTTCTGTTTTACTTATATTTATGTAGCTATTTGGTGAAAGGTAGAATGAACTATGATAAAATGCAGTCATTAGAAGCGTATGCATTATCTGTAAAACTGCAGAAGGATACCAATTCGTGGAAAAGGAAATCGTTTTATTTGAAGATAATGGCCTCAAACTTAAAGTGCCAGTGACATCAGAACAGGAAACCGTGTGGTTGAATCGTGCACAAATGGCAGAATTATTTGCCAGAGATGTAAAGACGATAGGAAAACATATTGCAAATGCCAGAAAAAAGTGTAAGGCTCTTGCTGCCTGAACTATTACAAAGAACGTGCATCTAAGGAATCAAAAAAGAAAATTCAGTTGTAACGGGGAAAAGATGAGGTTATAATAAGAACAGAAGCTTCATCAGATTAGCGCTGTTGCGCAGCAACATAAAAAAGGAAGGAAAGTATTGTCATGGATTTAGCAAAATTGCGGGAGCAGATAGACATCATCGACAAACAGATCGTAGAACTATATGAACAACGGATGGATGTGTCCAAACAGGTGGCACAGTATAAGATTGAAACGGGCAAGAAGGTGTTCGATAAAGAGCGGGAGGAAGAAAAGCTCAGAAAAGTGAAGTCCATGACGCATAATGAATTTAACAGTCTGGGAGTGGAGGAGCTCTTTGAGCAGATTATGTCCATGAGCAGGAAACTGCAGTATAAAATGCTGACAGAGAAAGGGACAAGCGGCAGACTGCCGTTCATCGGAGTGGACAGACTGGATGCGGAACGCGCCAGAGTGGTGTTCCCGGGGGCGGAAGGGGCTTATACGCAGGCGGCAATGGAACAGTATTTCGGGAAGAATGTCAACAGTTTCCATGTGGATACGTTTCGGGATGCGATGATTGCCATTGATGAAGGAAGCGCGGATTATGCGGTGCTTCCCATAGAAAATTCTACGGCGGGTATTGTAAATGAGATTTACGATATGCTGGTGGAATTCGAGAATTATATCGTGGGGGAGCAGATCATCAAAATTGAACATTGCCTTATGGCAGTGCCGGGGACGAAGCCGGAAGATATCAAAACCGTGTATTCCCATCCACAGTCGCTGATGCAGAGTTCCCGGTATCTGCAGGAACATGCTTCCTGGAGGCAGATCAGCATGAATAACAATGCATTTGCGGCAAGGAAGGTGGCAGAGGACGGGGATAAAACACAGGCGGCAATAGCAGGAGCCCATGCGGCGGAAACTTACGGGCTGGAGATTCTGGAAAAAGGGGTGAATCAGTCCAGTGTCAATTCCACCCGCTTTATTATCGTGACAAACCAGAAGATTTTCCTGAAAGATGCAAAGAAAGTGAGCATATGTTTTGAAGTGCCTCATGAAAGCGGTTCCCTTTACCATATGCTGTCCCATTTTATTTACAATAACCTGAATATGAATAAAATCGAGAGCCGTCCCATAGAAGACCGGAATTGGGAATACCGTTTCTTTATTGACTTTGACGGGAATTTGGCAGACAGCGCGGTGAAAAACGCCCTGCGCGGACTGCGGGACGAAGCGCGGGAGCTGAAGATTTTGGGAAATTATTAGGGCCGGGTACGTATCTGTCCCTGAAGCCGGAACAAAAGGAAGAACACGGAGCGGACAATGACATGTGGGAAAAAGAACTGATCGTATACAAAGATTTTGAAGACGGGAGCCTGCTTCACGATATGGCATGGCTGATGGGGCATTACAGGGAGGATGCATATAAAGAAGAAGATAAGAAAGCCCTTTTGTATGACTGTATGCACCGTCTTTTGGAGATGGCAGGACATCACGGGTTTTACGGGAATCTGTGGCACTGTTACCTTACCAATCTTCTCGTAAATAATGAAAACAGCTACAGCATGGCGTGTGAAATACGGGGAGAGGTGGAGGGCACCATCAATCAGGCGGTGCTTCACGATATCCTGATTTTTAAAAAATTTTACGATTATGATTTTGCAGATATGATGAAAGCACTGGAGGCGGACTGTTTTTCGCTGGTTCTTTCTTATGACAGCTGCAGGCAGGGAAGCAAGGTATACAATACCCGTATCTGTAAGAGAATCTGCGACCTGGCGGTGAAATTCACGCAGGACCACTCGCCGGAGGAAATGAAGGCAACGCTGACGGAATTTTATAAGGAATACGGTGTGGGAAAATTCGGTCTGCACAAGGCGTTCCGTATTACCCATGACGAGCAGGGCGTGCATATTGTCCCGATTCTCAATATCGCTCATGTCCGTCTGGAGGATCTGGTAGGGTACGAAATTCCGAAGAAGAAACTCACGGATAATACCAAAGCATTTGTAGAAGGAAGAAAGGCAAATAACTGTCTGCTGTTCGGTGATGCAGGAACGGGGAAATCGTCCAGCATTAAGGCGATCGCCAATGAATATTATGAGAAAGGACTCCGCATTATAGAAATCTACAAGCATCAGTTCCAGGATTTGAATGATGTGATCGCACAGATTAAAAACCGCAATTATAAATTCATTATTTATATGGACGATTTAAGTTTTGAGGAGTTTGAAATTGAATATAAATACCTGAAAGCAGTCATAGAGGGCGGATTGGAGAAGAAACCGGAAAATGTGCTGATCTACGCAACTTCCAATCGCAGGCATCTGATAAAGGAAACGTTTGCGGACAAGGAGGGACGCAGGGACCAGCTTCATTCCAGCGATACGGTACAGGAGAAGCTGTCGCTTGTATCCCGCTTCGGCGTGACGATTTTCTTCTGTGCACCGGATAAGAAGCAGTTTCAGGAAATTGTCCGCGTGCTTGCCGAACGGCATCAGCTTACCATGCCGGAAGAAGAACTGCTTTTGGAAGCAAATAAATGGGAGCTGGCACACGGCGGGCTTTCGGGACGGACCGCGCAGCAGTTTATTGATTATCTGCTGGGTAAAATATAAGAGAGGAAAACAAAGTGAGAGGAGCGGGGGCAGATGAAAACATTTGCAGCGATTGATGTGGGTTCTTTTGAACTTTCCATGAAGATCTTTGAAATATCTTCTAAAACGGGAATGCGTGAAATTGACCACATCAGGCACCATATTGATTTGGGAATGGATACTTATGCGGAAGGCAAGATTACATATGCAAGGGTGGATGAACTGTGCCGTTATCTGAATGAATTTACGCAGATCATGAAAACCTATAAGGTGTCGGAGTATAAGGCATACGGCACAAGCGCCATCAGGGAAACGGAGAATACTACAATTATCCTTGACCAGATACGGCAGAGGACGGGAATCAGCGTCGAAGTGTTGAGCAATTCGGAGCAGCGGTTTTTGGATTATAAATCCATTGCTTTTATGGGGGAGGCATTTAACCGGATTATTGAAAAAGGGACGGCAATTGTGGATATCGGCGGGGGCAGTATCCAGATATCCCTTTTCGACAAGGATACCCTGATTGCCACGCAGAACCTGCGGTTAGGGGTTCTGCGGCTCCGGGATTATTTATATCATTTGGATGTGGGACGGCCGCAGTATGAGACGCTGATTGACGAACTGGTATCTTCTCAGCTTTCCGTTTTCCGGAAACTGTATTTGAAAGACAAGCAGATTGAAAATATCATTATCGTGGACGATTATATTTCCGCTCTTCTCAGGAAGAAAAACATTGCGGAAAGAGTAGGCGATCAGGTGGATGTGAAAACATTCGATAAATTTATGAAGCTGCTCAAGGAGCGGACGCTGCAGGAACTGACCAGGCTGTTTGACATGCCGGAAGAAAATGTGATCCTTTTGTTTATTACGTATGTGCTGATGACCCGTATCATACAGACAATGGGCGCGAAGCTTTTATGGGTGCCCGGGGTGACGCTGTGCGACGGCATTGCTTATGAATATGCTCAAAATAACAAAATCGTCCTGCCTGAGCATGACTTTGAACAGGATATCATAGCCTGTGCACAGAATATCAGTAAACGATATATGGGCAGCCGGAAACGGGGGGAAACGTTGGAGCGGATCGCTTTAACTATTTTTGACAGCATGAAGCGGATTCACGGATTCGGGGAAAGGGAGCGTCTGCTGCTGCAGATTGCCACTTTGCTGCATGACTGCGGAAAATATATCAGCATGGTAAATTTGGGGGAATGCTCTTACAGCATTATCGTTGCGACGGAAATCATCGGGTTATCCCATGTGGAGCAGGAAATCGTGGCAAACGTGGTAAAATACAACCATTTGGAGTTTGAATATTATGATGAGATGGGAAGGGTGTCCACACTGGACCGGGAGTCTTACCTGAAGATTGCTAAGCTCACGGCAATCCTGCGGGTGGCAAACGGACTGGACAGGAGCCATAAGCAGAAGTTTAAGGATGTAAAAACACGGCTGAGAGATAATGAACTGATCATTACGGTGGAAACGAATGAAGACATAACGCTGGAAAAGGGAATGTTCAGCCACCGCGCCGAATTTTTTGAAGAAGTTTACAGTGTCAGGCCGGTGATCAAACAAAAGAGGACTTTATAGTTATTATTTTAATGCCATGAAATGCGGTAAGCCGAATGGCGTGGGAAAAAGAAAAGCAGCCAGTGAAATGGAATAGGAACGGAAAAGTAAACGGTAAAAACGGGTGGGTAAAATGAATAAGGAAAATAGGGAAATGAAAGCGGATAAAGAAATAAAGGAAAATAAAGAAGGAAAAGAAAGCAAAAAAGGTACGGGCGGTAAAGCCGATAAGGAAAACAGGGGAAATCCGGAGTCCCTGGGTGCCGGAACATTTACCGACAGCCGGTATTATACCAATCGGGAGCTGAGCTGGATTCTCTTTAACAAAAGGGTGCTGAGCGAGGCGCGGGATAAGCAGATTCCTTTATTCGAAAGGGTAAAATTCTTAAGCATTACCGCTTCCAATCTGGACGAATTTTTCATGGTGCGGGTAGCGGCGCTGAAAGACATGGTAAGCGGGGGATATACCAAGGCGGATATTGCGGGATTAAAACCCGTGGAACAGCTGGCAATGGTGAATAAGGCGACGCATGAACTGGTGAATCTCCAGTATTCTACATACAAGAGGTCACTGGTGCCGCTGCTATTTTCCAACGGGCTTCGCATCATCGAACACCATGAGGACCTGACGGCAAAGGAAATCGAATATGTAGACCGGTATTTTATGGAAAATGTTTATCCGGTGCTGACCCCCATGGCCGTGGATTCCTCAAGGCCTTTCCCGCTGATCCGCAATAAGTCGCTGAATATCGGCGCACTGGTAAGGAAGAAAGAAGGGGACGAAGAACTGGAATTTGCCACCGTACAGGTGCCCAGTGTGCTGCCCCGTATTGTCCCGATCCCGTCGGAGAAAGAAGGGGAGAAAGTAATCATCCTTTTGGAAGAACTGGTGGAACGCAATATCGACAAACTGTTTCTGAATTATAATATTGTCTGCGCCTATCCGTTCCGTATCATGCGGAATGCGGATTTCAGCATAGAAGAGGATGAAACGGAAGATCTGTTAAAGGAGATAGAAAAGAAGCTGAAGCGCAGACAGTGGGGACAGGCGATACGTCTGGAAGTGGAAAGCGGCATTGACAAGCGGCTGCTGAAGATCATACGGGATGAACTGCTGATCAAAGAAGAAGATATTTATCAGATTGACGGCCCCCTGGACCTGACCTACCTGATGAAAATGTACGGACTGGATGGCTTTGACCATTTAAAAGAGTACGCTTATGCACCTCCCCAGCCGGTGCCGGAACTGCCGGAAGACTGTGACATTTTTGAGGAGATCCGGAAACATGACATTCTGCTGCACCATCCGTACCAGACGTTTGCCCCGGTGGTGGAATTTATACGGAGGGCGGCAAAAGACCCGGACGTGCTGGCCATCAAGCAGACCCTTTACCGTGTCAGCGGCAATTCGCCCATTATCGCGGCGCTGGCGCTGGCGGCGGAAAACGGGAAACAGGTATCGGTGCTGGTGGAACTGAAGGCGCGGTTCGACGAGGAAAATAATATTGTATGGGCGAAGATGCTGGAAAAGGCGGGCTGCCATGTGATTTACGGACTGGTAGGATTAAAGACTCACAGCAAGATCACGCTGGTTGTCCGGAAAGAGGAAGACGGTATCCGCCGGTACGTCCACCTGGGTACGGGAAATTATAATGATGCCACGGCAAAGCTGTATACGGATGTCGGGATGTTTACATGCAGCAGGCCGATTGGTGAGGATGCTACAGCGGTATTCAATATGCTTTCCGGTTATTCGGAACCCCGTTTCTGGAACAAGCTGGCGCTGGCGCCGCTTTGGTTAAAGGATAAGTTCCTGTATCTGATCGCGCGGGAAAGAGTGTCGGCAAAAGCTGGCAGACCCGCCCGTATCATAGCAAAAATGAATTCTTTATGTGACAGGGATGTGATCGCGGCGCTCTATGAAGCAAGTGCGGCGGGCGTGAAGATCGATCTGATCATCCGCGGTATCTGTACTTTGAAAGTGGGGATCCCGGGCGTCAGCGAGAATATCAGCGTGCGTTCGATCGTAGGGAACTTTTTGGAGCACAGCCGTATTTTCTATTTTGAAAATGACGGCGCGCCGGAGATTTACTGCGGAAGTGCGGACTGGATGCCCCGTAATCTGGAACGGAGGGTAGAAATTCTGTTTCCGGTGGAGCAGCCGGATTTAAAGGAGAAAGTGCTGCATATCTTACAGGGAGAATTGAAGGATACCGTGAAGGCGCATGTGCTGAATCGCGACGGAAACTATGAGAAAGTGGATAAACGGGGGAAAGCAATCTACAATTCGCAGTTGGAGTTTTCGCGGGAAGCGAAAGAGGAAGCGCGTCTCAGCAAGGCTCCGGTCAATGAGCGGGTATTCATACCGGAGATCCATCACCAGTAGGGGCGCGGATGCGGTTCCGTTATGGGCGCGCCGGAAATGGCGCATGGCAGGGAACCGTTCATAAGGAAATAGAAAAACGAAAGGAAGCAGGAATTCGGATGCATATTATTTTAGCTTCGGCATCGCCGCGGAGACGGGAACTGTTATCGCAGATAGGATTGGAATACGAAGTGGCGCCGAGTACGGTAAAGGAAGAAATGGAAGGCGCTCTGCCGGCGGAGATTGTGCAGGGGCTGGCGGTACAGAAGGCGGAGGATGTGTTCAGGAAGATGAAGGAAGCCGGCGCTAAGGATTTTCTTGTGATCGGAGCGGATACGGTGGTGTCCCTGGAAGGGGCGGTTATGGGAAAACCGGCAGATGTAGAGGATGCCTGCCGGATGCTGGATTCCTTACAGGGCAGGACTCATCAGGTTTATACGGGAGTGGCTCTTCTTGGGGAAAAAGAGGGCGGAGCGGCGTTCCGGAGGATTTTTCATGAAAAGACGGATGTTACCATGTATCCCATGACAAAAGAGGAGATAGCCGCTTATGTGGAGACAAAGGAGCCGATGGACAAGGCGGGTGCGTACGGGATCCAGGGCAGATGCGCGGCACATATTGAAAAGATAGACGGGGATTATAATAATGTGGTCGGACTGCCGGCAGGCAGGCTGTATCAGGAACTGAAAAAGTGCGGAATCTGAAAGAATCCATATAAAAAATGTACAGGGAGTCATTAAATGAGTAAGATTAGACTGATTGCGAGCGATATTGACGGAACACTGATCAAGGATTCCACGCCGGATCTGTATCCGGAAATTGTTACGGCTGTCCGGGAACTGACGGACCAGGGAATTTTATTCTGCGCTGCCAGCGGGCGGCAGTACCAGAGTATCCGGAATGTATTCCGCGATGTGGAAAGGGATATTATCTACATCGCGGAGAACGGGGCACAGATACGGTATAAGGAGCAGGATATCCGTGTGACGCCGATGAAGCGTGAGGATGCGGAAGGAATCATCACACATCTGCGGCAGTACTACGATACCTGCGATGTCATTGTTTCCACACCGGAAGGGAGTCTGATCGAAAGCAGGAATCAGGACTTTATTGATCTGATCACGTATGGCTATCACAACAAATTCCGGCTGGTAAAGGATGTACTGGAAGAGGATGCCGTGATCATTAAGATTGCCATATACCAGAAAAAGAGTATCCGGGAACTGGGCGAGGGAACCCTGATCCCGATGTGGAAGGACAGGGTTAAGACATGCATGGCAGGGGAGGACTGGGTGGATTTCATGGATGCGTCCGTGGATAAAGGATATGCCCTGCATTTTATACAGGATTATTTTCATATTTCGAAAGAGGAGACGATGGCGTTTGGCGACAATGATAACGACATCGGCATGATGCAGGCAGCCGGAGAAAGCTATGCAGTGGAAAACGCCAGGGCGGAGGTTAAGAAGGCGGCCAGGAACATCTGTCCCTCTTATACGGAAAAAGGTGTTTATCAGGTGGTTAGAAAATTGATAACGGTTTAGGGGCTGCGGCAGGGCGGCAGACAAAAACCGAAAATTGATTTCCAGACGGGGTGTTGACTGTTGGATAAAGACGATATATAGTAATAATATACAGAACTGAAAGTGAAAAAGGAGGACTTAAGATGCACGAGTATGACGATGCGGTATTGAAATGTTTTTTGAAGAATCAGGGCCGGTTATTTCCGGAAGATGTGGCGGATACACCGGAGGCAGCAGAAGCATTTCTGGAGGAATGCATGGCAGTAGTCGTAAATTCCGTACAGGAGGTCTGGGAATATTTTGATGAGGCAGGCCTGGATATGGAAGGGGCAGATGAAGAAGGAATCCTGGAAGCGGATGAAGTGTTTGATGTGGGAGACGGAAGATATTTAATTGTAGAAGGGTAGGGTTATGCTTTGCCTGGCGCTGCCCGGAAGGCTCATCAGGGGTTTACAGGCAGCAGAAAAGACATGCCGGAGTCTCCGGTAAGGAACTGTTAAGAAATAACTTTACACTTTGACGCAGGATGAGTTCACAAAGGCAAGGCGGAAGATGGAGTCGATGCGGGCATCGACGACTGATGACAACGCGGCATTTGCGGACTCAGACAAGTCAAATGTAAAGATTTATTTCTTAACAGTTCCTAAGTCAGATACCGCGCATGAAAAAGGCGTACGTGTCTGATTTGCGGAAGACTCCGGCATTTTATCTGTTTTAGTGATATGGTTAGAAGGAACTGTTCATAAGTTCGCCAGCAGCACGGCAGCCAGGCCGTCATGGTCATTGTCCGCAGCCGTAACGATATCGGCCGCATCCCTGACTTCCTCTTTGGCATTCCGCATGGCGATGCCGGTACCGGCGGCCTGAATCATGGAGATATCATTTGCCTCGTCTCCGGCGGCAAGCGCATCGGTAAGAGGGATGTGCAGGAAGCTGCACAGTGTCCGCACGGCGGAACCTTTGCCGGAAGCTGCCGGAAAGATTTCCAGGTAACGGTCATTGGAATAGAGCAGATTCAGTTCCCCGTCAACGAGCGGAAGCAGGGTTTTCCGGAAATGCTCCAGTTTGTCCCGGTCGTGCAGTTCGATGGCAATGCATTTGCAGGGGCCTTTATCCAAAGCGCTTACGACGTCTTCACAGATCAGGACCGGCGTATGAATGACTCTGCGGTAATATTGAAGCTGTTCGTCGTCAGCGGGTGAGACAATGTGCGTGTCGGTATAAGTGTGGCAGTGGATGCCCTGCTCCCTGGCAGTTTTTGTCACCAGTGCAGTCTGTTCCATTGTGAGCGCCGTGCGGGAGACGATGCGTCCGCTGTCGCAGTCGTAAATTTCCCCGCCGTTAGAGCCGATGAGATACATGCCGGGAAAATCAAGCTGCAGCGTCCGCTGTACCTCCATGGCGCTGTCCAGGGCACGGCCGGTACAGATTGCAAAATGATGGCCGGCAGCCGTCCACTTTTCAAGGGCAGACCTGGTATCCGGCGTTATTTTTTTCTCGTGGTTCAGCAGCGTACCGTCCAAATCGGTAAAGAAAATCTTTTTACGGCGGGGCAGCTTTTCCTTGAGACCGGTTAAGATATCTTCCGGTATGAACAGTTTTCCGTAGCCGGTGGCCAGTTCCAGTTTCGGTTTATTGGCGCCGTGGAAATCGGAGCCGCCGCTGATGCATAGACCGTATTTGGAAGCAAGAGCGCGCATCTGCCGCTCTTCCGCAGTGTTATAGGTGCTGTATATCGCTTCGATACCGACCAGTCCGGCATCTTTTAACCGGCTCACCAGCTGGTCCAGACGCGCATCGCTCATGTGGTACAGGGGAGGATGGGCGAGGATGGGAAGACCCTTGGCCTTTAAAATCAGTTTTACCGCCTGGGAGGGCGTTACTTTTTCCCTTGGAACAAAATATTTTGTATGGTCGCCCAGATAGCGGTCGAAAGCTTCAGGCATACTTTTCACATAGTCGTGTTCCAAAAGATAGCGTGCATAGTGTCCCCTGGTAATGACGGAGCCGGGAAAGGCCGACAGCAGTTTTTCATAGGAGATATCGATACCGGCTTCTTTCAGATTGGCGCACATTTTCTGGTTGCGGGTGATGCGGGAATCCACGAAATCCTGAATCTGTTTTTTGAAAAAAGGAGCTTCCCAGTCAATGTACAGTCCGACGATATGAATATCCTTTCCTTCGTATTCCGTGGAGAATTCAATGCCCGGAATGACTTCCAGGGGACGGGGACAGATGCCGGAGGATAGCGGAGGCAGGGTTCCGTCCGCCAGTTTCCGGTTATATTCTCCGGCGGCAGCCAGCGCTTCCGCAATGCCGTCTGTGGTATCGTGGTCGGTGAGGGCAAAAGCGGACAGCCCTTTTTCGGCCGCCAGTTGTACCAGTTCGGGGGGAGTCAGGCTTCCGTCGGATTTATTGGAATGTACGTGCAAGTCTACAATATTCATAGTCCTTTCCTCCTTAGCGGGATAAAAATTGGCCGGCCGGCACGAAAAAAGGTTTTCCATGCCGGCGGTAAGGAACTGTTAAAAAGGTCAGTTATCGTCTTCTTCGTTTTTATTGGTATATACGGTACGTTTTCTGGCCATTTCATCGTTTGCCAGGTATTCGTCATAGGTGGTGATCTTGTCGATCAGCTGACCGTCGGGCAGGATTTCCATAATGCGGTTTGCCGTAGTCTGTACGAACTGGTGGTCATGGCAGGAAAAAAGTTCCACGCCCGGGAATTTGATCAGTCCGTTGTTCAGTGCGGTAATGGATTCCATATCCAGATGGTTGGTCGGTTCGTCTAAAAGTAGGCAGTTGGCTCCGCTGATCATCATCTTGGACAGCAGGCATCTGACTTTTTCACCGCCGGAAAGTACTTTTACTTTCTTCACGCCGTCTTCGCCTGCAAAGAGCATACGGCCGAGGAAACCGCGTACATAGGTCACGTCCTTGACCGGAGAATAGCCGGTCAGCCATTCAACGATGGTATGATCGTTGTCGAATTCTTTGGTACTATCCTTGGGGAAATAAGCCTGGGAAGTGGTTACGCCCCACTTATAGGTGCCTTCGTCGGGTTCCATTTCGCCCATCAGTATCTGGAACAGCGTAGTCTTGGCAAGTTCATTGCTGCCGACCATGGCGATTTTGTCGTTATGGCCGACAATGAAAGAAATGTTGTCCAGTACTTTTACGCCGTCGATGGTTTTTGAAAGTCCTTCCACCGTGAGGACTTCGTTGCCGATCTCGCGGTCGGGACGGAAATCCACATAGGGATATTTCCGGCTGGACGGTTTGATCTCGTCCAGTTCGATCTTTTCCAAAGCACGTTTCCGGCTGGTTGCCTGTTTGGATTTGGATGCATTGGCGGAGAAACGGGAGATGAATTCCTGAAGCTCCTTAATCTTTTCTTCCTTTTTCTTGTTGGCTTCTTTCATCTGTTTGATCAGAAGCTGGCTGGATTCATACCAGAAGTCGTAGTTTCCGGCATAGAGCTGTATCTTGCCGTAATCGATATCTGCGGTATGGGTACATACTTTATTCAGGAAATAACGGTCATGGGATACTACGATAACCGTATTTTCAAAGTCAATAAGGAAATCTTCCAGCCATGCAATCGCGTCCAGGTCCAAATGGTTGGTAGGCTCATCTAAAAGCAGGATATCCGGATTGCCGAACAGGGCTTTGGCAAGAAGGACTTTAACTTTCTCACTGCCGTTTAAGGTATTCATGACCGCGTAGTGGAATCCGGTGTCGATACCGAGGCCGTTTAACAGCATGGCCGCATTGGATTCCGCTTCCCAGCCGTCCATTTCCGCAAATTCCGCTTCCAGTTCACTGGCACGGATACCGTCCTCATCGGAGAAATCCTCTTTTGCATATATGGCGTCCTTTTCCTTCATAATCTGGTAAAGGCGCTCATTTCCCATGATGACCACATCCATAACCGGATATTCGTCATATTTAAAATGATCCTGTTCCAGTACGGAAAGGCGCTGTCCGGGCGTAATGGAGATGTCGCCTTTGGTGGTCTCCAGCTGACCGGATAATATTTTAAGGAAGGTGGATTTACCTGCGCCGTTCGCGCCGATCAGACCGTAGCAGTTCCCTTCGGTGAATTTAATGTTAACATCTTCAAATAATGCTTTTTTGCCGATTCGTAATGTTACGTTGTTTGCACTTATCATTGTTTTCCTCATTTCTGCGCTGCATTATTATCAGCTTTTTTTCTTCTTTAATTTACACTGTTTTTTGCCGTCATTTCTTATTGTACAGAAAATCGCTGAATTTGCAAGGGATTCTTTAAAAAACATGGAAATCAATTCTCAGACGCGCCCTGGAGGCAGCAGGATGTTGATAATTGTTTGGGAAAATGGTATTTTAGAGGGAGAGCGGGGAGTCCTGTGTCGGCTTAATGCAGGGACGGGCGGAATGTGAGGCGCTGCAGTCTGCGGGGTGTGTGGATGATGCGGTGTTGTGAGAAGAAAGGGAGGTCTGTAGTTTATGGCGGATGGGAGAATGAAGGTAAACGGAAAAGAATATGAAATACTGAAATTGCTTGGGAAGGGAAAGGGCGGCTATTCTTATCTGGCAGGTGACGGGGCTGAAAAATATGTTTTAAAACAGATTCATCATGAGCCCTGTGATTATTATCAGTTTGGAAATAAGATGGAAGCAGAACTGAATGATTATAACCGTTTAAGGAAAATAGGAATAAGGATTCCGCTCCTGCTCGATGCGGATATGGAAAACGAGCGTATTTTGAAAGAATTTATTGACGGGGATACTATTTATGAATTGATCCTGCGGGATAAAATGAAAGCTGCCTATATCGGGCAGCTGCGTGACATGTGTACGGCACTGTATGCGGCTCATACGAATATTGATTATTTTCCTACGAATTTTGTGGTTCAGAAGGAAGAAATTTATTATATTGACTTTGAGTGTAATGAGTATATGGAGGAGTGGAATTTTGAGAACTGGGGGATGAAGTATTGGTCAAAAACGCCTGAGTTTTTGCAATATGTGAGGGCGCATTCCGGATGCTGAGTGAAATGCGCCCTGCCGGTATCCCCGGGAGTTATCGGCGCGCGGATGCAATACGGACGGCGGACGCCATTCCCCCATCGCCATAGGATGGATTTTCCATAAATTCATTGGATAAGTGGCTGAGGCTTTCACCGGTTAATTTTGAATGTATCATTTCGCTTTCCCAGCCATAAAGCCTTGCCATGGATATGGCTTCCACGCCAAGAACTGCATCCAGAATATGTTCTTTATAAGTATTTATATGTTTTTTGATCATATAACGCATGAGTTCAAGCCGTTTTTCCATGCTTTTTATATTCGGGGAAGCAGGGGCTGTACGATAATTTATGAGAGGTTTTTCCACAATTCCAACATAAGTATCGGGAATGGCTTCCAGCATATTTAAAAAGAAGTCCCAGTCTTCAAAACCGCTGCGCATGGTTTCATCGTATCCGCCGCATTTCTGCCATGCTTCACGGCGGAAAATATGTGTGGCAGGACAGCAATTGCGCGAAAGAAAGGCGGCCGCATCGCCCCCTGCCGGATGAACGGTTGCTTCGAGAACGCCGAAGGTATGCAGCCATGAGGAGGCAGCGATCATGGACGGATTTCCGTATAATAGTCTGCAGGTTTCTTCGATAAAAGTCGCTTCAAGGCTGTCATCTCCGTCAAGCACTAATATCAGGGGAGCCCGGGTCTGGCGGATGCCGGCATTTCTTGCCGCTGACACCCCGCTGTTTGCCTGACGGATGATTTGTAACGGAACGGGTATTTTACGATCAGCTTCTATTTCATTCAGAATTTTAACAGATGCTTCATCCGTTGTTCCATCGTCTGCGATAATGATTCTTTTTGGTTTGGATGTCTGGCGGCACAGAGACTGAACCGCGTCATAAATCATGGATTTCTGGTTAAAGCTTGTGATAACAGCTTCAATGTCGTTATTTATATTCATGGTATTCACCTCTGCAATTTTGTCCCTTCCATACTCTTGTATAAATGACTTCGATATACAGAGTATGGCACTGCAATACACGGATGTCAAGACTTAGGAACTGTCGCGAAATATGCTCAGGTTATTTTATGACAGTTCCTTATTACGGTTCAGGTACCACGTATTCTGATTCACATTTTGTCAGTGCATTGTATGGGCTTTATCAAATGCCTGTGTTATACTATGTTATGTGATTTTTTTCAAACACGCGCTAATAAGTCCGGTTAAGAAATGTCAAGTGTAACTCATGAACTGGAAAAATGGATTGTATGAAACGGAAGGAGAAAAAGATGGCAGAGAGAAATCTGGATTTTGACAGAGTGATCAACAGGAAGGGCACCCGGTGTCTGAAGTATGATTTTGCAAAAAAGGAGGGACTGCCGGAGGATGTGCTGCCTCTCTGGGTGGCGGATATGGACTTTGAGACTTCCTCTTATGTGGTGGACGCACTGGCAGAGCGGGCAAAGGAAGGGATTTTCGGTTACAGTGAAGTGCAGACGCCGTATTTTGAAATTGTAAGGGACTGGATGAAAAAGCATCATGACTGGGAGGTACAGGAAAGATGGCTGGTAAAGACGCCGGGGGTTGTAGTGGCTCTGGCGATGGCAGTGAAAGCATATACGCATCCGGGGGACAGCGTGCTCATCCAGCTTCCGGTTTATTATCCGTTTTCGGAGGTGATCGAAGAGAACGGAAGAAAGGCCGTCAGCAACACCCTGTATCTGGGGGAGGATAACCGCTATCATATTGATTTTGAAGATTTTGAAAGAAAAATTGCAGAGAAGGATATCCGGCTGTTTTTCTTATGCAGCCCGCATAATCCGGTGGGCAGGGTATGGAGCAGGGAAGAACTGGAGCGGATGGGTGATATCTGCGTAAGATACGGTGTCACGGTAGTCAGTGACGAGATTCATCAGGATTTTGTTTTTAAGGGAAAACATCAGGTGTTTGCCGGTTTGAAAAAGGAGTATGAGGAGATTAGTGTTACCTGTACGTCGCCCGGGAAAACCTTTAATCTTGCCGGCATACCGATATCGAATATTTTTATCCCGAACCGCGAATTAAGGCATAAATTCCGCAGGGAGCTGGGGGCGGCGGGGATCAGCCAGCTTGGCGTGATGGGACTGGTGGCATGTGAGGCGGCATACAGCCACGGGGAAGAATGGTATCGGGCAATGCTTGCTTACATAAAGGAAAATATAGAATTTACAAAAAATTATGTGGAGGAAAATCTGCCGGGAGTGAAAATGATCGACACAGAGGGTACTTATCTTGTATGGCTGGATTTCAGGGGGACAGGGCTGGGTACGGAAGAACTGGAGAAACTGGTGGTATACAGGGCAAAGCTCTGGCTGGACAGCGGAAGGATTTTCGGGGAATGCGGCAGTGGATTCCAGAGAATCAATACCGCCTGTCCGAGAAGCGTGCTGGAAGAAGCGTTAAGGCGGCTGAAGGAAGCGCTGCCAACCTGTGACAATGAGAAAGTCTATTGACAAGGAACGGATTCCCATGTATAATTTATAAACATATAAAACCTATAGAATAAGTATGAATTGAAAGGAGCAGTATAAATGAGTCAAATAAAAGAAAGCGCACTGGAATTGATCGGAAGGACACCGCTCTTAAAGCTGAACAGGTATACTGAAAAGTCAGGCATTACCAATGCAGTCATTCTTGCAAAGCTGGAATACCTGAATCCGGCAGGTTCGGTAAAGGACCGTATTGCACTGGCCATGATCGAAGATGCGGAAAAGAAAGGTATTTTAAAAGAAGGGGCAACGATCATCGAGCCCACCAGCGGCAATACCGGAATCGGCCTTGCGGCAGTGGCGGCGGCAAAAGGTTACCGGGCAATCCTGACCCTGCCGGATACCATGAGTGTGGAAAGGAGAAATCTTTTAAAGGCATATGGGGCGGAACTGGTACTGACGGAAGGCGCGAAAGGTATGAAGGGCGCGATCGCCAAGGCGGAAGAATTGAAAAATGAAATAGAAGGAGCCGTGATCTTAGGACAGTTCGTAAATCCTGCCAATCCGGCCGTCCATAAAGCAACGACGGGCCCGGAAATCTGGGAACAGACAGAAGGCCGGGTGGATATCTTTGTGGCAGGAGTAGGCACGGGCGGCACCGTCACCGGCGTGGGGGAATATTTAAAGGAAAAGAACCCGAATGTGAAAATCGTAGCGGTAGAGCCGGCCGCCAGCCCGGTTCTTTCCAAAGGGACTCCGGGTTCCCATAAGATTCAGGGAATCGGTGCGGGGTTTGTTCCGGAAGTGCTGAATACAAAGGTGTATGACGAAGTACTTACGATTGAAAATGAGGATGCGTTTACCGAAGGGAAAAAATTTGCAGTGAGCGAAGGCATTCTGGTGGGCATATCCTCCGGTGCGGCGCTGAAAGCAGCCTCCATTCTCGCAGAACGGCCGGAAAATGCCGGAAAGACAATTGTGGCATTGCTGCCGGATTCCGGAGACAGGTACTTGTCCACACCTCTGTTTAACAACAACTGAGGCTGCCTGACAATTCAGAGCTGAATTGAAGGCAGCCTCAGGAGCAGGACAGAGGCAGGGCAGACAGAAACTGAAAATTGATTTCCGTGGTCATGAATGATCAGATATTGACAAAATCCCATCAATGGCATAAGCTAATGATATAATAATTTTTATTGTCACTATTCACAGCTTTCAGCCGCTCATAGTAAAGGCATTTGCGCATGAAAAGCCGCCTGCGGCGAGGCGCAAATGCCTGCACGAACCACGGTATCGGGTTGCAAATGCGCAGTTCATGCGCATTTCGGCTGTGAATGGTAACCAATTATTGTACTATACGGAGGATAAAAGTATTGAATATAGATGTGAAAGATATAGAACAGTATCTTTCTGAGGTGAAAGAGGCTGTCGGGAATGGAAGATACCGGCTTGACCGGAATTCCAGACGGCAGAACAATATAGATCTTTTTCTGGATTATGTCATCGATGAATCCAAGGCAAAAGACATCATTCTAAGCCTTGCGGCAGTGGATTTTTCGGCGCTCCTGCAGAATGAGCACAAAGGGTATGAACATGAACGGCTTTATGTATTCGGTAAGGATGTAGTTCTTTTGGAAAGGAATGGACCGGGAGAGAAAAAGGTTTCCCTGTATATCAAATTTAACAAGCTGGAAAACTGTTTTGTGATAGTGGTTTCATTCCATGAGCAGAAATATCCGCTTACATACTATTTCAAATAGCCAAGAGGAAAAACGGAGGTGGCCAATATGACAGAGAAAAGAAGAAAAGATCATGGAAGAAGAGATTTCTGTACGGAATGCAGGAAGGAAACGGAATACCTTTTGCAGAAAAGGGATATCGTAAAGGCAGTACGGGATAAGGAATATACTTTTGGAATCACGGTGGCAGTGTGTGCGGAATGCGGCGGGGAAATGAGTATTCCCGGGCTGATCGATAAGAACGTGCAGGAGATTGACGGGCAGTACAGAGCTGCTGAGAGACTTGTATCCATCGGGGATATTGAAAAACTCATGGAGCTCTATAAGATCGGTAAGGCTCCGCTGTCCCTTGCGCTTGGTTTTGGCGAGGTTACGGTTCCGAGGTATTTGGAAGGTCAGATTCCCTCCAAAGAATATTCGGATATTATAAAGGCGGCATTGGCATCTCCGGCATATATGAAAAGCCGGCTTGCAGTAAACCGGGGAAAGATTACCGGCACTGCATATAAGAAAGCCATGGCGGCAGCGGACAGCCTTGAGAGTCTGTTTTCCGTGTCAGAGAAGATGCTCAGGGTCATAGCCTGTGTGTTTGAGAAGCTGGAAGAAGTAACTCCGCTGATGCTGCAGAAATTGCTCTATTTTATTCAGGGCGTTCATTCTGCGTTATATGGAAACCCGATTTTTGATGAGGACTGCAGGGCATGGATTCACGGACCGGTTTATCCGGAAGTTTATGACCTTTTCAGGGATTTCAAATACAATCCGATTGACGATGCACGGTTTGTCCTGTTTGAAGGCACGGAGGATGTACTTACGGAGGATGAGAAGAAGGTTATTGATCTTGTCGTAAATACTTTCGGGATGTACGGGGGAAAAGCACTGGAGAGAATTACGCATAAGGAAGAGCCCTGGAAGAATGCGCGGAAAGGATACAGCGACAGCATTCCGTCCAGCGAAGTGTTAACGAAAGAACGTATTAGAACATATTATGAAGCAGTAAATGCGGAATATGGAATTGGAACGGAGAGCGGTTTAAGGAACTATATCCGCGATATGCTGGAGGGAGTCTGAGTTCTGCCGGTTCAGGGAAGAACGCGGCAGGCGGTACGGCAGACAGAAACGGAAAGGGATTTTCGGAAATAAAACGGTTGCATTTCTGTTTCGTAGTGCTATAATAGAATACATGGAAGCATAGCTCAGCCGGGATGAGCGTTCGCCTCACACGCGAGAGGTCATGGGTTCGAGCCCCATTGCTTCCATTTTTGTATCTTGAAGTAATTCTGATCTCATTCATGGACGAATAAAAACAGAAGGCAGAACAGGACGCAGGCCGGAAATCTAAAAACAGGTTTCCGGCCGTGTTTTTATGCACAGGGGCACGTAAGGAAATTAGCAGCTTTGCTGCATGTACCCCCAAAGGGAAATTCCTTAATTTTCTTAAATCCAGTCTTTATGATGCAATTATGATGCAAATCTGTTTTATGATAGAAAAGAAATCCCAACCGGATGCCGTGAGAGTTCCTGAACGCGGGCAGCAGGCGGAAAGGACGAATAGGAAAAAGCAGGACAGGGTAAGGGGAAAGTCAAAAACCCCGCCGCAAGCAGCGGGGCGTCAAATTCGAAACGCCCCAAGGGGAATGTGTCTTTTAGACACATTGGTATTTGACCCTCGCGGTAGTCGCTGGAGATGTTCTGCATCTCTTAAGCAGCCGCTTGGCTCGTTGCTCGCGGGAATAAATAAGGCAGGACGATAAGACGAGGAGGATGAACATGAAGAAGAAATGTGCAAATGCAGGATGTAAACGGTTAGGTATGGCACTCATGATGTGTATACTGGCTTTAACAGGCTGCGGGAGCAGGGAATCTGATGACGGGGCATCCCAGGCGGTTATGGGAGGGCGGACGGAGAGAAGCGGGGATGAACAGACCGGTGCGGGTACGGGGAAACAACAGAACGGGGCGATTGCAGAAGACAGCGCAGAAGGCGGGCAGCAGGAAGAAACGTCCCTGTCAGTGACGGAGGGGGAACCGGAGCCGGGGGAAGAACCGTCGGCAGACGGAGCCGGAACCGCAGGAGACGGGGAAGGGGAAATGGCAGTCCTGGATTTGGAACCGGAACCAAAGAACCTGTTCGCTTATGAAAGAAAAGCGGAGGAAGACGGGGAATATCTGGTCATTACCGGATTGTCGGAGGAATGGGAGGAATATCTGGCAAAGTATGGGAAGGCATCGGGCAAAGGAGAGGAAGTCTGTCTTGCCGTTTGTATTCCGGAGAAAATTGACGGAATTACGGTAAAGGAAATCGGGGAAGATGCTTTTGCAGGAAAGAAGATAGCCGATTTGGAGCTTCCCGCAACGGTCGAAGTGATTGCGGATGGGGCATTCCGGAATACGGGATGCAGCTTTTCCACGGATGGTTGGGGAAGCCAGTGTTTTCCGGAAAACCTGAAAGAAATCGGAACGGAGGCTTTTGAAAACTGTGCGTTTGAAAAAGTGGAATTTCCGGATCGCCCGGTGCATGTCGGAGGGCGTGCCTTTGCGGGAAACAAAAACCTGTGGGCGGTTTTTGCAAAGGATGTGGGAACGGTATTGGAAGACGATGCATTGGAAGGATGCAGGGAAGCATTTCTTTTGTGCTATGGGGAGAATCCGCAGGGAAAAGAAAATCTGGTACGCGCATATGCGCAGGAAAATGGGCTGGATTCCACGGAAATCATCTTATCCAAAGAACCGGTGGTCCGTTATCCGGAGGAACCTTTGGTACTGTATCCCGAAGTGAGGAATTTTTTTTACGGGGATTTTTATGATGGCGGGCAGGACATTTATCAGGCATTCTATGAGGAGCAGTGGTGTTCGTTTGAAGAGGACGAGCAGGCGCCCAATTTCGGATATAGTGACTGGCAGTGGCCCGGCTGTTCGTCATGGTGCGCCATGATCGACTTTGAGCAGGAAGCGGAAGCGTCCTCGGAACTGGAATCCTTTACCGGAAGGTATGCGGCGGAAAACGTGCTGCGCCAGGACCGGTACGGTGCGTGGGCCGAAGGCGCGGAAGGGATGGGAATTGGCGAAAGTATCACTTACCGGCAGAGCTGTACCTATCCTACCGACAACAAATGGGAGGTTTTGCGGTGGGATTTCAGGGAACCGGAAAAAAGAAATTGCGACGGCTTCATGCGCTATTCGGAAATCTGCATTGTCAACGGTTACGCGAAAGACCAGAAGACCTGGGAGGAAAACGGGAGGGTGAAAAGGCTTCTTATGTATGTGGCGGGGAAACCTTATGCCTTTTTGGAACTGGAGGATACCATTCTGCCCCAGTATTTTCTGCTGCCGGAGGATGATATCAAGGTGCTGAACGGGGGAATGATAGAATTCCGTTTTGAAATTGAGGATGTTTATGCGGGTACTGTTTATGAAGATACCTGTCTGACAGGAATCGTTATGGAGTTTACGGGCCGGCATTCCCACTAAAAAATGATATTTTTTATGTTTTTGTGAAACTTTTTCTGGGTTTTATGCGTCTAATATTGAAGAGGGACAGAAACATCAGAAAACCTTTTGGTAAAAATAAGAAAAAAATAATAAATTTTTTTGCAGTAATTTTGTTTTGTATGGGATATTACTATTGAAAGGGTAAAAACAGAACAACAGAGTATGGGAATTTGACATGGAAAATTAATGGAAAGAATATAGAAAACAGGAAACAGTACATATGGAAAAAAAGAGCAGAGGGGCGCAGGAGACTGTTTCCGGGTCCACGGATGTGGAGCGGTTACAGCAGAAAATAGACAAGTACAGCGATATGTTGTACCGGATAGCATTCTTACAGCTAAAGAACAGTCAGGATGCAGAGGACGTAGTACAGGAAACATTTTATCAGTTTATTAAAGGCAGAAAAGAATTTGAGACGGAAGAACATGAAAAAGCATGGCTGATAAAGGTAACGTTGAATGGCTGCCGGAAAGTATGGCGCTCCGCATGGTACCGGCACAGGGAAGACCTGCCGGAACAGGAATTGCATGGAGGCTTGGAAACAGAAGCGGATAGCAGTATGGAAAGCGCCGTATTACAGAAAGAGCGAAGAAGAGAAATTATGGAAGCAGTGATGAAGCTGCCGGGAAAGTACCGTGAAGTCATTCATTTGTTTTATTATCAGCAGATGAGCATAAAGGAAATTGCGCTTGTCACGGAGAGGAAAGAGTCCACGGTGACGTCCCAGCTTACAAGAGGACGGGAGATGCTTAAAAAGAATCTGAAGGAGGAGTATCGGTATGAATGATTTTAAAAGCGAATACCAATCGGCCGTACAGGATATGAACATGCCGGGCATGAAAGAAATTCATATAGATGCTTTTTCCGTTTTGGATGAAAGCAGACACAGAAGGCATGTGGTAAGGAAGGTACAGCGGGCCACGGCAATGACTTTTTCGGCGGTGTGTGTTATTTTTCTATGCGGTTTCGGTACGGTGAAGGCGGCAGAATATATAGGAAATGTGATAAAGGTAAGCGAGTGGGGATTTGAATCCGGTGACAGTGTAACCATGGCGAGAAATGACTCAGGGGCTGGTCAGCCCTATGTGCTGGAAGATGAGGTAGGGCTTGTTTCGGCCGGCGGTCAGGAAAACGTATCGGAATTCCCGGTTTTGATCGGAGGGGATACGGCCGTACAGGACAGCGGAAGGGGAATTGCCGGCGAAAGTATGGCGGATGAGCAGGCGGTTCCGGAAGAAAGCCGGAAAATGATGTCCGGCACGGAAGAGGCACCGGAGGCGGAAGCGGTGTTGCAGTCTGCAGAGCCGGATGATACGGCAGGTGCGATGGATGAGGCTGTTGTAGAGGAACTTCCCGTGAAAAATTATTCTTCCTGGGAAGAATGCATGGAATTTGAAGATTTTATTTTCCCGCAGCCGTCTATAAGTATAGGGATGGATGTGGAATCCACGGATATTATGGTCTGCGGGGAATGGGCCATGGTACGCTATGACGTGGATGGAAAAGTACTCTGGCTGGAGCGTACCGATTATGCGAATACACAGGGACATGCAACGTCTAAGGTATTCCCGGGCGGGATATGCAATGAAAGGAGTTACACCACGCCGCAGGGGTATACTTACACCCTGATCGATTCCGCAAGGGAATCGGAAGAGGAGCTGCTGCAGATTCATGCGGCAGTAACCGTAGGGCATTATGAGGCGTTTATTGATTTCATGGGCTATACGGAAGAAGAGGCAAAGGCGATTATTGACAGTATTGATCTGAGTGAATATGAGTAGGGAGACAGAGGCGGAGATACCGCTGAAGGGTTTTGCTGAGAGGAGGAAACCAAAATGAAAAATGTATTGATCTACAACCAGAATGAAACAAATATGGAAGTGCTGAAGATTTTTCTGGCACAGGAAGGCTATCAGGTTCTGGTTGCGAAGGAACTGAAAGATGTGGTAGCAAGGGTCAGGGAAAAAGATATCCATCTGGTAGTGATGGATGTTGATTTTCCAAAGAATGATGGAGTGGAACAGCTGAAGGCAATACGAAGCGCGGATAAGATGCCGATCATCGTGCTTTCGGCGAATGATTCGGAACAGATGAAGATAGCGGCGCTTAATGCGGGCGCGGACGATTATGTCATCAATCCGTATCATCCGCTGGAATTCATGGCAAGAATCAATTCCCAGTTCAAGAGGTATACGCAGCTTGCCAATATGTGCGAGAATATCAACCGGATATACCGCGTGGATGAACTGGTGATCGATGATGTGCTACGGAAGGTAACGGTAGCGGGGAAGGAAGTCAGTCTGACGCCGATTGAATATAAGATTCTCAGGCTGCTGGTCAAAGAACGCGGAAAAGTACTTTCCATCGGGCAGATTTATGAATCCATCTGGAATATGCGTGCGATCGGTGCGGACAATACCATTGCGGTACATATCAGACATATCCGGGAGAAGATCGAACAGAATCCGAAAGAGCCGCACTATCTGAAAGTTGTGTGGGGAACCGGCTATAAAGTAGGATAAGAAAATGGGAAAAACGTTTAAGGTAAAAGGAATGGCAGATTCTGCCATTCCTTTTACTGTCTCATTTTACTTAGTACATATCCGACTTTGATCCATTTTTCCATTTCCTGCGGACTGCTGTTATTTACATGAAAAGTCTGGCCGAAGCCGTTGATCGGTTCCAAAAGACAGGGTTCCGCCTGATGGAATTTTCGGATGTACATGCGGCCGTCTTCTTTGTTTATAAATACACCGGTGTCCCCGTCCCGAATCGGGTTTTGGGAAATAAGGATAATATCTCCTTTGGTGTATACCGGATGCAGATGGCTGGAAGTGATCTTGATTCCGAAGTGCAGATCGCTGCCGAATCTTTTGCGGTAAACGGCGGCATTGACTTTTATGACATTGCCGGAATCGTAAATCATGCCGTCCTGCATATTTCCCGTAGGAACTATAACGGAGATATACTCGTCGGGAGTATCCTGCTGCATTAAAAATTCATATTCCATATTTACGATAGCGGAGATGAACCGGAGCTGGTTTTCGGTCAGATGTTTCATTTTGGCGAGCACCTCTGCTTCGTGGACGGGATGTTCGATCATTTCAAAGAGCCATTTCCCGTAAAGGTCATACATCAGGAAAGCGGCATATGCGTCAATTTTAGTTGTTTCGCCGGAAATCATTTTTTTATAACCGGAAAGAGACATTTCCAATTTTTTGGCCATTTCCGCCTGAGTCATGCCGAGTCGCAGCCGTTCACGTTCTACGTTCAGTGCAAAATTTCTTGCTAATTCCTGTTTTGTCAAAAGAATCACCTCTCTGGCTACTTTATGGTACTTTTTAGCTGCTTCCCCTTTTCCGATTTTGACATATCTGTACCGCAAAGTGCAGATATGATATTGTATAATAAATGTAGCGAAAGAATATATAGTAGGAGGATAGTAACGGAATAAATAGCTAACGGTAAGAATATTATATGACAAATTCTGCAATTTTACAATGATTTTAATGTGATTTGTTTTATAAATGTCAACAATTATGGATTGGACGTTGACAATAAATTGTGAAAATATGTAGTATGCCGTAGACGTATTGTCCTCAGTGCATGTGCTCGTTGCCTGTAACATCTGAGGGGATGTATTTTATGATAGCTGGTACGGCAGATATTCGTTGATCTGCTGTAATTGTATAAGTTTTATAATCGCAATGAGGCGACCGGACAGACTGCGGATAGGCGGCTGCGTCATTACATATTTATATAAGTGAATTGGAACGATCATATCGGAAGAAGCATGAAACGGCTGCATTAGGGGTAATGCAGCCGCTTCATGCTTTTTTCTTTCCGGAATGTAACATGGATTTTTTTGCATAGGAAAAAAGAAGTTGACAAAACTAACAATGTAAGTATAAAATGAACAGTGTTAGTTATAAAGACGGAGGTGTTTTATGGCGCAGAAGGGGTTGAACCATGCACATATTATGGAGGTGGCAGTAAAACTGGTGGAAGAAAAAGGATATGATCATTTTTCCCTGAGGGAACTGGCGGCACGGCTGGATGTCAGGCCGGCATCGCTCTATAATCATATTGACGGAATCGGTGAAATCAATACGGCAATGGCTGTGAAGGCGGCGGAACTGCTCAACCGTGCCCTGACGGATGCCATAGGAGACCGGGAAGGTGACGAGGCGTTTCTTGCTGCAGCGAGGGCATACCGCAGCTTTGCGGATGGAAATCCGGAGATTTACAAGGCGCTGATCCGTATGCCGGCTTCAGAGGATACGGATATCAGGCGGGCAGCTTTTGCCAGTTTTGAGCCTTTGCGGGCCGTGATCAAGGGTTATGGGGTGGCGGAGAGGGAAACCATACATTTTCTGAGGGCGCTGCGCTCTGCCATGCATGGCTTTGTGGAGCTGACTTCCAACGGCTTTATGCAGAGGGATACCATACCGAGGGAGGAGACGTATGAGCTTCTGATTCGCGGTTATCTGAATGTTTTGAAAGGAATGGCAGGAAAATGAAAAAATATAAACCTTATGTGAAAAAAAACTGGTACTGCTTTCTGTTAGGCCCTCTTTTTATGGTGTTAGAGGCATGTGGGGAGTTCATCCTGCCTTACATAAACGCCAATATCATTAATATCGGTGCGGCGAACAGGGACATTCCCTATATTATAAAGAACGGACTGCTGATGCTGCTCATTGCCGCCGGAATGCTCGTTACCGGGGTGCTGGGAGCTTTTTTTGCCATACGGGGTTCGGCAAGGCTGGCGGCGAGGGTGCGCCGGGATACATTTGCCAAAATACAGACGTTTTCTTTTTCCAATATCGACGATTTTTCCACAGGGTCGCTGATTACCCGGATTACCAATGATATCACGCAGATACAGAACTTTGCCCAGACCCTGCTGCGGGGGATGTTCCGCAGTCCGGTGATGATCATCGGCGCCATGGTGATGTCTTTTTACCTGAATCCTTCTTTAGCGGCGGTGATCTTTATCGTAGTGCCGCTGCTGGGGCTGGCGATCGCCGGGATCATTTTTGCCGCCTCTCCCAGATATGGGCGGATGCAGAAAGCGTTAGACCGGTTAAACAGCGGGATTGGGGAAACCGTTACGAATGAGCGTGTCATTAAGTCTTTTGTAAGGGAGGAATATGAAAAGAAAAAGTTCGGGGAAGTGAATGAACAGCTGGTGGAAAAAAGCACTTCGGCATTGAAAATGATGCTGTTAATACAGCCGGTTTCCGCGCTTGTGATGAATGCAACCACGTTAGCGGTGGTATGGATTGCCGGAGGACAGATTATGGAGGGGAGCATGGAACTGGGAACGCTGTCTTCCTTTATCATATATCTGACGCAGGTACTGACGGCATTGAATTTCCTGGCCAATATTGTTTTGCAGGGGACGAGGGCAGCGGCGTCCGACCGGCGTATTTCGGAAGTGCTGGACACGGAAGCGGATATCAGCGACAAGGATGCGCGCTTTACCGGCCGGAGGGTAGAGAAGGGGAAGATTGAATTCCGGCATGTTTCATTCCGTTATTTTAAAAAGAATAAAGAGAAGGTGCTGGACGATGTCTGTCTGACCATAGAAGCGGGGGAACTGGTGGGAATCATCGGCTCCACCGGAAGCGGCAAGACAACGCTGGTATCCATGATTCCCCGTCTTTATGATGCGGATGAGGGAGAAGTTCTGATAGACGGTATGAATGTGAAGGATATGTCTCTGCGCAGACTGCGAGAGGGAGTGGCGGTAGTTTTGCAGAAAAATACTCTTTTTTCCGGTACCATAGCGGAAAACCTGCGGTGGGGGGATGAGAATGCCGATGATAAAAGGATACGCGAGGCGGCGGCAGTCGCCATGGCGGACGGCTTTATCCGTTCTTTCCCGGAGGGATATGAAACGGAGCTGGGGCAGGGCGGGGTGAATCTGTCCGGAGGACAGAAGCAGAGAATCTGTATTGCCCGCGCTTTGTTAAAACATCCGAAAATACTCATACTGGATGATTCCACCAGCGCGGTGGATACGGCTACCGATGCTTCCATACGGCGGGCTTTCCGGGAAAGGCTGTCGGGGATGACGAAGATCATCATTGCCCAGCGTATTAATTCGGTGATGGATGCGGATAAGATCATTGTGCTGGATGAGGGCCGCGTGGCTGGTTGCGGAAGCCATGGGGAACTGATGGAGTCCTGTGAGGCCTACAGGGAGATTTATCATTCGCAGAAGGACGGACAGGAGCATGAAACAGAAAAAGACCGGAAAACGGGAAAGGAGGTGCAGGCGGAATGGAACAGGGCAGGCAGGAACGATTAGTGAAAAAATACGCTTCATCCAAAGCAGGAGAGAGCGCAAAGAAGGAACTGAATATTCCGGGCAGGGGCAGCAGGGGACGTGCCATGGGAGTGAGCGGAAAGCCGAAGAATCTGAAACGGACAGTATTCCGGCTGATGAAATATTTATCCCACGAAAAAGGAATGCTGACGGCGGCGATTGGCTGCTGCCTGCTTTGTACGCTGTCCACGCTGGCGGCGTCTTATATGCTGCGTCCGGCAATGAACCGTTTTCTATATTATGACGGCGGGGAGAAGGATTTGGCGGCAAGGATGGAAGGGCTGGCGGTCTGGCTGGGTCTTATGGCAGCCGTATATGCCTGTTCCGTGTTGACCCAGTGGCTGCAGCAGAGGCTGATGCTGACGGTTTCCCAGCGTTCGTTGAAACGGATGCGGAGCGAGCTGTATGACCACCTGCAGTCGCTGCCCATCCGCTATTTTGACACACATGCATCGGGGGATGTGATGAGCCGTTTTACCAATGATATTGATACCATCGGGGAAATGCTGAATACGACACTGATACAGATTGTATCCGGCACGATCACCGTGGCGGGAACGGTGTTTCTGATGCTGTATACCAATGTACTGCTGGGGGCCATCACCCTGATCATGACGCCGGTGCTGACACTGGTGAGCCGCTTTATCATTAAGAAAGGACAGGGGGCTTACAGGGAGCAGCAGAAGAACCTCGGTATGCTCAACGGGTTTGCGGAGGAATTGATAACGGGACAGCGGGTAGTGAAGGTATTTGACAGGGAGGAGATAGCCTGCGATGAGTTTGAATTTCTGAATGACAGGCTGTGTGAGGCACAGATGAAAGCGCAGTTCCGGGCGGGCATCATGGGACCTGTGACCCATCAGCTCTGTAACCTGTCGTTTGCCCTGACTGCCTGTGTGGGAGGGATTTTGGTAGTGACAAGGGGATTTGACATCGGGGGACTGACGATATCGGTGGATTATACAAGGCGTTTTAACCGTCCCATTAACGAGATTTCCATGCAGATGAATACCGTGTTCGCGGCGCTGGCAGGAGCGGAGCGGGTATTTGAGGTACTGGATGAAGCACCGGAAACAGGGGAGAGGGCGGGAGCAGGAAATGTGGAATCAGAAATAACAGAATCAGGAACAGCGGAATTCGGGAAGGCGGAGTTGGGGGCGGCGGAATTAAAAGCGCTCAAAGGGCATGTGGTGTTAGAGCATGTGAACTTTGGCTATGTGCCGGAGGTGACGGTACTCCATGATATTTCCCTTTCGGCCAGACCGGGACAGAAAATTGCATTCGTAGGTTCCACGGGAGCGGGAAAGACGACCGTGACGAATCTGCTTTCCCGCTTTTATGATATCAGGGAAGGGAAGATTACCATTGACGGCGTGGAACTGGAGCGGATGAACCGGCAGTTTCTTCGGCAGAATATTGCCATGGTATTGCAGGATACCCATTTGTTTACGGGAACGGTACGGGAAAATATCCGTTACGGCCGTCTGGAGGCGTCCGACGGGGAAGTGGAACAGGCAGCGCGGGCGGCTTCGGCGCATTCCTTTATCCGGCAGCTGGAAAACGGATATGACACGGTGCTGGAACATGACGGCGCGAATTTGTCCCAGGGGCAGCGGCAGCTTTTAAATATCGCCCGTGCCGCCATAAGCCGTGCGCCCATTCTGATACTGGATGAGGCAACCAGTTCGGTGGATACGAGAACGGAGCGGCATATTGAGGAGGGGATGGATGCGCTGATGAAAGACCGGACCACGTTTGTGATTGCCCACAGGCTGTCCACGGTGCGGAAAGCGGATGCGATCATGGTATTGGAGAAGGGGCGGATCGTGGAAAGGGGGACCCATGAGGAGTTGCTTGCTTTGGGGGGCAGGTATGCGGATCTGTATCATGAAATCGCGGAGCTGGATTGATTTTTTCGTATTTTATCATTTTTTACAATTCTAATCCTCCTGCATAACAGGGGGATTAGACTGTTTCAGTACAAACTCTCAAATATTTCTCCAAGAGTCATTTTTATATGGGGAAATGTTTTCAATATAATTTCCGTCTCTGCATTATAATGCTCGTCTTCTTTATCATTCTGCAGCATATAGCTCTGATCCAAAATATATCGGCCATTTTCCAGATAGTAAATTTCCACAGAGCCCTGTGGGGATACAATCCAGTATTCTTCCACACCGGCCTGTTCATAAATATCCTTTTTCTCTGTTTTGTCCCGTTTGGAGGTGGAAGGACTCAGGGTTTCAACGATAAATTTAGGAACCCCGCTGTAAGAACTGCCTTTCAGATGTTTCCGGTCACAAATAACCATAATGTCAGGACACAGATAATCATCGTTGATGTCCGGATGGTATTTGAAATCCAGATTTTCCATAAATGCAAGGCACAGGCTGTTTTTTATTCCGCTTTTGACGATGCTGTAAATATTGCCGTTGATAATTCCGTGGTGATATCCGGGAGCCGGGGACATATTATAAATAACGCCGTTTATTTTTTCATCTTTTCTGCGTTCAAACTGAGACATTTCCATACAGCCGCATCCTCCTTTTTTATGGGCAGAGTTTTGTTTCCTTATCATTGTTTTAGCATCTGCAATTTTATTGTAACATATGAAATATCAGAAAACAATATGGCTTAAATATCGCAGTGATTTCGGAATATCCGACGCTTTCTGACCGTTGGAATAGAAAATTTTTTAAAATTTTGAAGATTATCCTCCAGGTTCTGCGTTATAGTAGGTGTAGGAAGAAAAAGAAAGGAGTGAAGGTGTTTTTCATATGGATGCGGTGCAAGAGAGAATGGGAACAAGGGAAGAACGGCTGTCAGCGATGATTGACACCTATCAGGGCCTTATCTTTTCAGTATGCTACAAAGTGGTCGGTGATTATTTTGCCGCGGAGGATTTGACACAGGAGACTTTTTTATCCGCTTATAAAAATCTGGATACCTTCGAAGGGACGAATGAAAAAGCGTGGCTGTGCCGGATCGCAACCAATAAGGGTATCGATTACCTGCGGGGGGCGGGCAGAAGGGCAGTGCCTACGGAAGATGTCTTTTTTGAGCAGCAGGCAGAAATGCGGGGAACGCCGGAAGAAATCTGTCTGGAAGAAGAAGTAAAGGAGCAGCTGCTTGGCTATTGCAGCCAGCTGAGGCCGCCTTATAATGAAATTGCAAAAGCTGTTTACTATGAGGAGAAGAAAGCGGATGAAATCGCCAAAGAGCGCGGGGAGAATATCAAAACCGTGCAGACGCAGATTTACAGGGCGAGGGACATGCTGAGGAAACTGTACGGAAAGGAGAGGAGCGCATGAGGGAAGAAGAACGCGTAAGCGGAAGATATCGTTATCTGACAGACGGGGAATTGGAAGCATTGATCGCGGAAGTGGAAGATCATGAAATGCTGGCTCCGCCAGTGTATTTAAAAGAATTGGTGATGGAAGAAGCGGTAAAGTCCGAAAGCGCCGCAGAGCCTGTAAACCCGGTTCGTTCCGTAGAGCCTGCAGGTCCGGTAAAAAGGAGCGGAATCGACAGGAAAACGGCAAAGATACAGCTTATGGTATACAGTTTGAAAATTATCGGGGCGGCGGCAGCGGCTATTTTCTGTCTGACCATGGTTCCAATGGAGATGAGCGGAAGCATGGAGGATATGGGAAACCGGAGGATGGAAGAGGCGATAGAGCAGGATGTGGCACATTACAGGGAGGAAAGCCGGCGGATACTCGCAGAACCGGTGGAAAAGGATGAGGGAGAGCGGGGATTCGGCAGTTTTCTTGGAAATATGTTTGGAATCGGAAAGGAAAACGGAATCGGAACCGAAGGCGGTGAGACAATTTCTTCTATATGGAAGGATGTAACCGGATGGTTTGGAAACGGAGGAAAGGAATGATGAATGAAATGAGCAGAAAAAAGAAAAGTGGATTTTTAACGTTTTGTTTTTCCCTCCTGCCCGGCGCGGGGGAGATGTACCTGGGATTTATGAAGATGGGAACCAGTCTGATGGGGATGTTTTTTGCCCTGTGCGCCCTGTCTGCTGCCTTGAATATGTCTTCGCTCATATTTGTGATGGTGGTGGTATGGTTTTACAGTTTTTTCCATGTGCATAATCTGGCGGGGCTGACGGATGAGGAGTTTGTGAATACGAAAGACGAATTCCTGTTTAATCTGGATACCTTTTTCAACATGGATAAGAGAGCGGTGGAAAAATACAGGGAGACGATTGCCATTGTGCTGATCATCGTGGGCGTCCTGCTTTTGTGGAACGGTATCAAAGATGCGGTTTACGTTTACCTGCCGGAAGCGGTATGGAGATTCATCAGCCGGATGGAGCATACCCTTCCGAAGATTGCGGCCGGAGTTGCCGTTATTGCCGGTGGCTGCTACATGATACGGGGGAAGAAAGAAGAACTGAAAGAGGTTATCGTGGATGTGGAAAGCACGGTGCAGGATGCGGATACACCGGTAAACGAAGTATCGGAAAGGAGCAGTTATGGAGAAGGAGAAAATCATTAGAACACACAGGGTCGGAACGGTGACATTCGGATGTATTCTCATATTGTTCGGCGTATTGTTTCTGGCGCATGTTTTTGTACCGTGGCTGCATTATGAATATGTGTTCCGACTATGGCCGCTCATCTTCATATTTCTCGGCATAGAAGTGCTGGTGGGAAATTACAGGGCGTCAAAGACGGGGACGGAGGGAAAAGGAACGGAAAGTCCGGAGACGAGGTTTGTCTATGATAAGACGGCGATCCTGCTGACCGTATGTCTTACGTTCTTCGGCATGGTACTGGCCATGATGGATTACCTGATGCAGGTGGAAAACTGGTATATCCGGTTTTAAAAGAAGAGGGATCCGGGCAAAATGATATGCTTTGCCTGAATCCCTTTTTAGCGCAGGCCCGCATTGGGAAGTAAGAAAAAGCAATCCGTTATTTTGCCGCAGCCTCGGCGAAGGTTACGGTGACGAGGTCTCCGTAAGGAACCCGTTCGGAAAGCTCGCCGGCCTCATCCAGAATATCCTGAAGCAGGGTAAAGGCATCTTCCTCAAATACCAGATTGTCTTTCCAGGTATCCTGTTCATAATAGCGGGTGACAATGGAGGTAATGGTTTCCAAATCCGTTTCTTCAAACTGGGGGGCGATTGCTTTGGCAATTTCCTCCGGCGTGTGGCTCTGTACATAATCCATGCCTTTCTGAAGGGCATTGGTGAAGGACTGGATGAGTTCCGGATTGGAATCAAGGAAACTTTTTTTTGCACTGAATGCAGTGTAAGGAACATAGCCTGAGTCTTCACCCAGGGAGGCGATCACATAACCGTCCCCTTTTGCTTCCAGGGAGGTGGCGTGCGGTTCGAACTCTACGGTAAAATCTCCCTGTCCGCCGGAAAATGCGGCAGCTGTGGAACCGAAATCAATGCTTTGGTCGATAACAAGGTCCGTTTGGGGGTCTATATTGTTTTTCTTGAGAATGTATTCGAAAACCATTTCGGGCATTCCTCCGGCCCTTCCTCCCAGTACTTCCTTTCCTTTTAACATATCCCATGAGAATCCGGAAACCGGTTCCCTGGATACGAGAAAATTACCGGCGCGCTGGGTCAGCTGGGCGAAATTGACGGCATAGTCCTGTGTGCCGCCGATGTATGTGTAGATGGTGCTTTCACTTCCCATAAAGCCGATATCCGCTTCTCCGGTGAGGAGGGCGGTCATTGTTTTATCCGCACCGAAGCCCGTAACCAGTGTCAGGTCAATGCCCTCATCCGCAAAATACCCTTCTTCTATGGCAACGTACATAGGAGCATAAAAGATGCTGTGGGCGACTTCGTTCAGGGTGACTTTTGTCATTCCTCCGGAGCTTTTGGTTGTCCCGCCGTCTGCCCTGCCGCATCCTGTGAAGCAGGAGCAGAGGAGCGCAAGGCACAGGCCAAAGACGGTTAGTGTCCGGAATATCGGATAAGTATTGTTTTTTGGCATGATTTTCATAATACCTCCATAAAGATTGATGGTTTATTATATTGGGAAAATGGAAGAGACGTGCTTGTACTGGACAATAAATGACAAAGTAGTTATAATGTTTAAAGAAATTATCTGGAGAATGGACGGAGGATACAGCGGAAATGGGATTGATCAGGGCGATTAAGGAAGCAGTGGGGACAGTGGCGGCGGATCAGTGGAGAGAGTATTTTTACTGTGATGCACTGGATAACAGCGTACTGGTGGCGAAGGGCAGGAAACGCATAAACAGCGGAAGAGGGAGCAATACGAAAGGCGCGGACAATATCATCACCAACGGTTCGGCAGTGGCGGTCAACGAAGGGCAGTGTATGATCATCGTGGAGCAGGGAAAGGTGGTTGAATTCTGTGCGGAAGCAGGAGAATTTGTATACGATACATCGTCGGAACCCAGCCTGTTTTACGGGGACTTCGGCGAAAGCGTGGGAAAGACGTTTGCCACGATAGGGAGACGTTTTACGTTCGGGGGAGATACGGCGAAGGATCAGAGAATTTATTTTTTTAATACAAAGGAAATCATGGGAAACAAATACGGGACGGCGAGTCCGGTGCCGTTTCGTGTGGTGGATGCCAATATCGGGCTGGATGTGGATATTGCCCTGCGGTGCAACGGGGAATATTCTTATAAGATTACGGATCCGCTGCTGTTTTATGCCAATGTATGCGGAAACGTGACCGGGGATTATACACGGGATAAGATAGATGGACAGCTGAAGACGGAGCTTCTGACCGCACTGCAGCCGGCTTTTGCCAGGATTTCCGAGATGGGTATCCGTTACAGTTCCATTCCGAAACACACAATGGAACTGGCGCAGATACTGAATGAGGAGTTATCCGCCAAGTGGTCACAGCTGCGGGGGATTTCCATTGTTTCTTTCGGCGTCAATTCGGTAAAAGCGTCTGCGGAAGACGAGGAGATGATCAAGCAGCTCCAGCGGACGGCCGTATACCGGAATACGGATATGGCGGCAGCCGCACTGGTGGATGCACAGGCGGATTCCATGCGGGCGGCGGCTTCCAACCAGTCTGCTGGGCCGATGATGGGATTTGCGGCCATGAATATGGCGAATATGGCCGGCGGAATGAATGCCAATACCCTGTTCCAAATGGGGCAGCAGGGAAACGGACAAAGCGGGATACAGGGAAATGCACGGCAGGTTACCGGAGAAGGCGCGGCCGTACAGAACGTTCCTGCCGGGAAGGAGGCGGGATGGAACTGTGCCTGCGGAGCCGTGGGCAATAAGGGAAAATTCTGTGTGGAATGCGGCGCTTCGAAGCCGGCGGAGGGCTGGACGTGCAGCTGTGGCGCCGTGAATAAAGGGAAGTTCTGCAGTGAGTGCGGGAAGAAAAAACCGGAGAGTGTTCCTCTGTACCGGTGCGATAAGTGCGGATGGGAACCGGAAGACCCGAAGAATCCGCCGAAATTCTGTCCGGAGTGCGGCGATCCGTTTAACGGGGGCGATATCGTAACGGAAAGCTGAGGAATGGCGGAGAGAACGTACAGGCGGACAGGGAAGCGGACGGAAAGGGAAGAAAGAATATGAGTATATACGATACATTGAACGAGCAGCAGAAGCAGGGAGTTTTTACGACCGACGGGCCTGTGCTGCTGTTGGCAGGGGCAGGAAGCGGCAAGACCAGGGTGCTGACGCACAGGATTGCTTACCTGATAGAAGAAATGGGGGTGCAGCCATTCCATATTCTGGCGATTACTTTTACGAATAAGGCGGCAGGAGAAATGCGGGAGCGTGTGGATTCCATCATCGGCCATGGGGCCGGTCAGGTATGGGTATCCACGTTTCATTCCACCTGTGTGCGGATTCTCAGACGGTACATAGACCGGATCGGGTTTGACAATAATTTTACGATTTATGATACGGATGACCAGAAAACGGTGATGAAAGATGTCTGCAAACGTCTCCAGATTGATACAAAAATGCTGAAGGAAAGGACGATCATGGGAGCCATATCCTCGGCGAAGGATGAACTGGTTTCACCGGAGGATTTTCATAAGCAGGCGTTGGGAGACTATCATATGTCCAAAATCGCGCAGGCATACCAGGAGTATCAGACTGCGCTGCGCAAGAGCAATGCACTGGATTTTGACGATCTGATCATGAAGACGGTAGAACTGTTCCGGCTCTGTCCGGAAGTACTGGCCGGGTATCAGGACCGGTTCCGGTATATCATGGTGGACGAGTATCAGGATACAAATACGGCGCAGTTTGAGTTTGTCCGGCTGCTGGCTTCCCGGTACAGGAATCTCTGTGTGGTGGGAGATGACGACCAGTCGATTTACAAATTCCGCGGGGCCAATATACGCAACATTCTGGATTTTGAAAAGGTGTATCCGGAGGCTGAGGTCATCAAGCTGGAACAGAATTACCGTTCCACACAGAATGTTCTGGATGCGGCGAATTCGGTGATCCGGAATAACGTGAGAAGGAAGGAAAAAGCCCTTTGGACGCAGAAGGGCGAAGGCAGCATGGTCCATTTCCGTCAGTTTGATACGGCTTATGATGAGGCGGAATTTGTAGCGGACGATGTGAAACGGAAGAAGAGAGAGGGGATTTTGGACTATGGCGGCTGTGCGGTCCTATACCGTACCAATGCACAGGCGCGTATGCTGGAAGAACGGTTTGTGGTGGAAGGGATTCCCTATGATGTGGTGGGCGGCACGAATTTCTATGCCCGCAGGGAAATCAAGGATATGCTGGCTTACCTGAAAACGGTGGATAACGGCAGGGATGATGTGGCGGTAAAACGTATTATCAATGTGCCGAAGCGCGGCATCGGTGCAACGACGATCGCGCGGGTGCAGGAATATGCGGATATGCGCGGCATCAGCTTTTATGATGCGCTGCGGGAAGCGGACCAGATCATGACCATCGGCAGGAGTGCAGTGAAGCTGAAACCTTTTGTCACCATGATTCAGACCTTCAGGAGCAAACTGGAATATTACGGTCTGGAAGAGCTGATGAAGGATATCATAGAGACGACCGGATATGCGGAGGAACTGAAAAATTCGGATGAAGAGGATGCGGAGGACAGGATCAGCAATATCGACGAGCTGCTCAGTAAGATCGTGGCCTATGAAGAGAGCCATGAAGAGGCGGATCTAAGTGAGTTTCTGGAGGAAGTGGCTTTGGTGGCGGACATAGACCGCATAGAGGGAGACGGCAACCGGGTGCTGCTGATGACGCTGCACAGTGCGAAGGGACTGGAATTTCCCCACGTGTATCTGGCAGGTATGGAGGACGGCGTATTTCCCAGTTATATGTCCATCAGTTCGGATAATATAGAAGACGTGGAAGAAGAGCGGCGTCTGGCGTATGTGGGGATTACGCGGGCAAAAGAAGATCTGACCATTACCTGTGCAAAGCAGAGGATGATACGGGGGGAGACGCAGTATAATCCGGTGAGCCGGTTCGTGAAAGAGATACCGGAGGAACTGCTGGATCAGAAGGTTCCGTCCGTCAAACGGTGGGATTTCGAAGAATATGAAGAAGATTCCCATGAGAGAAACCGGTTCAGGGCAAAACCTTTCGGACTGGATCATATGCAGCGGTACGGGAAGATGGAAAGCGGCGCGGCAGGCAGCGGTGCGGATGGCAGCCAGGAAGAGGACAGCCGCGGCAGCTCCGGTACATATGAACCGGTTTTCAGTCCGGTGAAGGCTTCCTCCGTAAAGGCAAAACCGAAGGCAGTTGCAGTGCCGAAGCGGACACCGACGGAGAACCGGCCGTTTATAGCAGGCGGTGCGGGGGCGCTGAAAGGAGTGAACGGCCTGACCAAAGGGATGCAGGCAGCAGGTGCGCCGGATTACGGTGTGGGAGACCGGGTAAAGCATGTGAAGTACGGGGAAGGAACAGTCGCCAAGATCGAAGAAGGCCCCAGAGATTATCAGGTTACGGTAGTTTTTGACAGCGCCGGACAGAAAATCATGTACGCCGCTTTTGCAAAATTGAAAAAGTTGTAATTTTATTAAATTTTTATAGTAAAATTTTGGAATTAGTGTTATATTATATATAATATATGGCTGGCAAAATGGAATGAAAAGGCCGGCAACGGGTAACAATAAACCGAATAAAGACAAAGAGAGGTATGGGTCATGAATAAACTGGATAAGTTGAACAGACTGAACAAATTGGAAGAATATATCGATATGAGCAGAATCAACGAGCTTTTAGGAAGGAAAGAAGAGGAAGAGAAAAAATGCAATACCATACTTTGGGTATTTGCCGTTATCGGGGCGATTGCAGCGGTAGCAGGTATTGCATATGCGGTATACCGTTATTTAAAACCGGATTATCTGGAAGATTTTGACGATGATTTTGATGAAGACTTTGACGATGATTTCTTTGAGGATGAAGATGATGAGGATGCATCGGAGAACGAGTAAGGAACGGTATTTGCGATAATATGCAAAAAGAGGAGTAACAGTTCAGGCAGGTCTGTACATTTACTGCGCAGACCGTACCAAAGAGTATAACCTGGAAGCATCCGACCCATCGCGAAGCGGTTTTTAATGGCGGATGCCTGCAGCAGTGAAGGTAACCGGACTGTTAACAGGAAACTGTTTATAAGAGGTAGGCAGCAATGGAACGGAGTGTACTTTTGCGTACATTCCGTTTTTACTGTATGTAAAAATGATTTCCGCAAAGGAGTAAAGGAGCATCGATAGGAGATGAAAAAGGGACAGGTTGTAGAGGGAACAGTGGAACGGGTTGATTTTCCAAATAAAGGTATTCTGGCTTGCGAAGAAGGGGCATGCGTGGTAAAAAATACCCTTCCTGGCCAGAGGATATCCTGCAGAATCCATAAAGCAAGGAAAGGGAAGGCAGAGGGCAGGCTGTTGGAGGTTTTGGAGAAATCGCCTCTGGAGACGGAAAGCGCCTGTCCTCATTTCGGTATCTGTGGGGGCTGTGTATACCTTTCCCTGCCTTATGAAGAGCAGCTTCGGGTGAAAGAAGAGCAGGTAAAACGGCTGCTGGAACATGTGCTGCAAAGGCAGGGGACGCCGTACCGGTATGATGGGATCAAGGGAAGTCCGAGGGCATACGGTTACCGGAATAAGATGGAATTTTCATTTGGAGATGAGGTAAAGGACGGACCGCTGGCTTTAGGGATGCATAAACGGGGCAGTTTTTATGATATCGTGACGGTGGGCGGCTGTCAGATCGTGGATGGGGATTACCGGAAAATCTTAAGCTGTGTAAGGGAGTATTTTGACAGCCGGAACGTAAGTTTTTATCATCGTCTGCGGCATGAGGGATATCTGCGCCATCTTTTGGTGCGGAAAGCGGCAAAAACGGGCGAAATACTGATCGCGCTGGTGACGACCACGCAGGAGGAACATGACCTGGAACCTTTTAAAGAGGCTTTGCTGGGGCTTGTTTTGGACGGGACGATTGTGGGAATCCTGCATACGAAAAACGATTCCGTGGCGGATGTGGTGCAGAGTGACGAGACGGTGGTTTTATATGGGAAGGATTATTTTTATGAGGAATTGCTGGGGCTGAAATTCCGCATTTCCCAGTTTTCCTTTTTTCAGACGAATACGTACGGGGCGGAAGTGCTGTATGCCATGGTGCGGGAATATGTCGGTTCCCTGTCGGAGAAAAAGGACAAGGTGGTTTATGATCTGTACAGCGGGACCGGGACGATCGCACAGATGATGGCGGATGTGGCCGGTAAAGTGATCGGGGTGGAAATCGTGGAAGAGGCGGTGGAAGCGGCGAGACGGAACGCGCAGCTGAACGGGCTGGATAACTGCGAGTTCATAGCGGGGGATGTGCTGAAGGTGCTGGACGGAATTGGGGAGAAGCCGGATTTTATCATTCTGGACCCGCCGAGGGACGGGGTGCATCCAAAGGCGCTGAAAAAGATTGTCGATTACCGGGTGGAGCGGCTGGTATATATATCCTGTAAGCCTACGAGCCTTGTCAGGGATCTGGAGGTGTTTTTGGCGAACGGGTATGAGGTGGAGCGGGTAGGGAGCGTGGATCAGTTTCCGTTTACCGGGAACGTAGAGGCGGTATGCCTCTTGAGCAACCGAAAATCGGATACGAAAGTCAGGATCGATGTGGATCTGGAAGACTGCTGCCGTATCGAGGACGCAAAGAAAACTCAGAACTAAAGATAGAATACTGAACTAAGGAATTGTCAATAAATAACTTTTAAATTATGGTATAACATGATATACTATTTTTATAGATCAGAAAAGAGGAGTGTTATACCATGAATATCATAAATGTAGCCCCGTTTGATGAACTTGTTTTACTAATAAACAACTTATCAGATGAAAAAAGCAAACGTATTCTTTTAAGTAAAGCAGCTGATCTATACGGAAACGGTGGAAAGGCTCACATTGTTGATTTAACAGGTATCACATATCCAACCCTCATTGCCGGAAAGGCTGATTCGGAAAATGATGGGGTTATTTCCAGCAACAGAATCCGCAGGGAAGGTGCCGGCCGTAAGCCAATAACTGAAATTTACCCTAACATCACAGAGGCCATTGAAAAAATAATTGATGGCAATACATATGGTGATCCTTCTAAGGAACTGCATTGGGTTGCATCAACTCTCAGCCTCCGCAAGATCAGTGATATCCTTGAAGCGGAGTATTCCATAACGATCAGCCATGAAAAGATATCACAACTTTTGACAGATATGGGCTACAGCAAACAAGTGAATCAAAAAATGGAACAGATCGGTATACCAAGCCCGAACCGTAATGAACAGTTTGGATTTATTGACCATACTGCTCATGAGTACCTGGAGAATGGAGAACCAGTTATCTCTGTTGACACAAAGAAAAAAGAGAACATTGGTAATTTCAAAAATGCTGGTGCAGGGTACAGGAAAGAAAAAGATCCCCGCAAGGTGCTGGACCATGATTTTCCGATACCTGAATTAGGCAAAGTAGCCCCGTATGGTGTATATGTCCTCAATAACAATACTGGTTTTGTTAACCTTGGAACAAGCCATGATACATCTGAATTCGCGGTAACCAGTATTTCATGCTGGTGGAATGCCATTGGGAAAAACACCTTTCCTAATGCAAAGCGAATCTACATCACGTGTGACGGTGGCGGGAGCAATGGTTCCCGCAGCCGCAACTGGAAATATGAATTACAGCAGATAGCCAATGATACGGGGCTTGAAATCATGGTTTCCCATTATCCGCCTGGTACATCAAAATGGAACAAGGTAGAACACAGAATGTTTTGTTACATTTCAAAAAACTGGCAGGGACAGCCTCTGATTGATATTGAAACTGTAATCAGCTTAATATCAAACACAACAACGGAAAAGGGACTGACCATTACTTGCCAGTTTGATGAGAAAATATATGAAACTGGCCACAAGATATCTGATGACGAATTAGCGAAAATCAATATTTTTCCTTGTGAAACACTTGGAAAATGGAACTATGTTATCAAGCCCCAAAATTAAAAGTTATTTTTTGACAGTTCCTAAGCCGTGGATCCGGAATAGTATCGTTAGGTAATGAAGAAGATCTTTGAGAAGCTGGATCAGAGCCAGCATTATCGGATGATGACACACGAAAAGAACTGAGTCCGTTTTATAGGACATAACATATGGTATCTTTGTTATGCGAAGAGATGTCGGAAATGAAGATGCCAATAAAGAGTAAAGGAGACGACAAGGTGAACGATATTAAGACATTATTTGAAAGACCATTACCTTCTGCAAGAAGTGGGGCTTTCTTTAGTACATTTTCATATCCGACCAAAATATCACCTGAGTCAATAGCTGTATATATTGCTGCCACAACTAAACCTGGCGGAACTGTTTTGGATACCTTTGGTGGGAGTGGAAGTACAGGCATTGCAGCGTTGTTATGCGAACACCCTACAGATCGAATGAAAGAATTAGCAGGTGAGTTAGGCATAAATCCTATTTGGGGACCGAGAAACGCTATCGGTTATGAAATAGGAACATATGGTTCTTTTGCTGCAAAAACTATAAGCAATAGACTAAAGGCAAGTGAGTTCAAAAAGGCAGTTGCTGATTTTGTCGAGGAAGAAAAAGAACAGTTAATGCATTATTACTCTGCCCCAGATCCTGATGGTGGAATAGGAATAATACGTTATATTATTTGGTCTGAAGTACTATTATGTCCGCATTGTGGTGGAGAGATATCATTCTTTGAGAGAGGAACAAAACGAAATCCTGTTAAATTTGAAAAAGATATAATCTGCCCTCATTGCAAGAAGCAGGCCTCAGTTGATGAAATGAAATTCCAAACAGAAGAGTACATAGATGGATTAACAGGAAGGCTCGCTATGAGGAAAAAGCGTATTCCTTCATGGGTTTATGGAAGCACAAACGGGCATAACTGGGATAGGCCGGCAATGACTGAAGATATTGAAAAAGCTGCTGCTATTGAGAAAGAAATGCAAGATTTAGATGACGCACCTAAAGAGATACAATGGGGAGAACTGCATAGAAACGGATACCATTTTGGGATTTCATATTTGCATCAATTCTATACATCCCGTAACTATTTGATTATGCGTAAGTTGTGGGATGCTGCGGAAGCATATGCTCCTAAAGTGAAAGATGCCCTGAGATTGTTATTACTTAGCTATAATGCTTCGCATTGTACGTTGATGACACGTGTTGTTGCGAAGAAGAATGCTAAGGATTTCGTTTTAACAGGAGCACAAAGTGGAGTTCTGTATATTAGTAAACTTCCGGTCGAAAAGAATATCATCCTTGGGCTTGAAAGAAAATCAAAACCGTTTTACGAAGTGTATAAGCTGCTAGAAAATTGTACGGGAGATTTTCTTATTAAGAATAAGTCAAGCGAAATATTGGATGAAAAAGACAATACAATTGATTTTGTATTTACAGATCCACCCTTTGGCGATTTTATTCCATATGCAGAAGTTAATCAGATCAATGAATTATGGTTAGAAAAACCTACTGAGAGAAAAAAGGAGATAATAATTAGTGCATCTCAGAACAAAGGAATTAGGGATTACCAGGCAATGCTTTCAAAGGTTTTTTCTGAGATCAAAAGAGTGTTAAAAGATTCATCGTATGCTACTGTCGTTTTTCATGCGGCAAAGGCACAGATATGGACAGCATTTGAAGATTCCGTTTTTAATGCTGGATTGAATATTGAACTAACAAATATCTTGGATAAAAAGCAGGCTAGTTTTAAGCAGGTAGTATCAGAAGCATCTGTTCAGGGAGATCCATTATTGTTATTAAGTAAAGGGACTCAAGAGGTAAGTGTGAATGAAAATGAAGAAGATATTATGGAAAGAATTATCCTGTCGATGGGAGATGGAAACATCTTTGATGAACGTAGGGCATATTCCTTATATGTCAATGAATGTCTTCAGAAAAATATACATGTAACATACGATGCTAAAGATGCATATATCCTTATTCGTCAATTGAGAAAGGGTGTTATAGATGCAGCGCTACAAGGATGAAGGTCTAAAAATGAAACGATATGGCCAGGTCTTCTCCGGAAAACCAGTTGGTGATCTGTTAGTATCAATGCTGCCCAACGATCTGACTGTAAAAACAATAATAGATCCGATGGTTGGACAGGGAGATTTGCTGCAGGCTGCATATGCGAAATATCCGCAGGCAAATATGGTTTTCGGATTAGATATTGATGCGGATGTCATAGAGAAGTGTAATAAAATTATTCCGGAAGCAAGGATACTCATCAAGGATGCTTTTAAGAGTGAAGAAATAGATATTGCAGGTGGCTGGGATTTAGTAATAACAAATCCTCCCTATATTAGGTACCAAACGCTCAAAACTAATCCGGAGATAGGCCTCCCAGATGGAAAAGAGCTTAGAGAAAGTTTAATAAATCATATTAAACACTCAAAGTTGTTAAATGATTGGGATAAACATCTTTATCTTGAAATTTCAAAAAACTATTCAGGTCTTTCGGACATGGCTGTGCCATCATGGATTTTATGTGCATCCATAGTGAAACAGGGCGGATATATGGCAATGGTTGTTCCTGAAACATGGTTGAGCAGGGATTATGCATTACCGATTCATTATTTGCTTCTGCGGTGTTTTGAGATTATCGCTATAGCGCGTGATGTAGAGTCTGCGTGGTTTGAAAATGCTGAGGTAAGAACATGTCTTGTTATATGCAAAAGAAAAGAAAACGATTCTATAGAGAATAGTTATTCAGACACAATGCTTATAGAAATAAGCTCTAGGATAATGAACCAAGATTCCCTTGTTGGGAATATGAATTATGAAGGGCACGTTGGTTCTGAAGCCTTGATTCAGATTATTTCCACAAGAGTAACATGTTCCTTTGAAGGCTTTTCATCAAGAATAGTTCCTGAAATTGAACTGTTTCCTGGTTTAATAGGGGGAATCAGTGAGCAGAAGTGGACTTATAAGGAGGACAAACTAAAGGTTGAGAATTTTACCTATCTTCCAAATGAAATGAGGGCAATAGTAAGTAAGCGTAATGATGTTGAATATGATTCTTTAGAAGCACTCGGGTGGTCTGTTGGGCAGGGGTTAAGGACCGGTGCCAATGATTTCTTCTATGCACAATTATTATTAGAAGATTCAACGTCTGTCGTTCAAACGGAATCATGGTATGACAGAGAAATAGAGCTGTCTTCTGATAATATTAGGAAAGCCTTTAAGAAACGGTCTGATGTGAATGGGCTCGTGGTTAATTATGAAGACTTAGAAAGATGCATTTTTTATATTCAGCATCAAGTAAGGCAAATGGACTATCAGAGATTATCACACAAGGTGATTGGAAATTTTATACTGATGGATCCTGGCATGGATGATTATATTACCTATGGCGAAAAGTACATATCACCAACACATAAGAAGACTTTTAAGGAGTTGTCAGCTGTCATTACGAATGAAAAGAAGACGGGTGATGAATTTGAAAGATTCTGGTATATGCTTCCTCCATTAAAGGAAAGACACGTGCCAAACTTATGCATTTCCCGTGTTTGTAGTGAAAGCCCTGAAACTATGTTTGTAAATCAGGTATTGGAAAAAGAAATAATTGTTGATGCTAATTTTATTACGCTTTGGAATCCTGATTATCATGCACAATTAATAGCATTTGCATTATTGAACTCTACATGGGCAAAGCTTTTTCTTGAAGTCACGGGAACAACAATGGGCGGTGGTGCATTAAAAGTTGAAGCGAGTCATGTGCGGAAAATAGTTTTTCCAAGAATTGATAGCGAGAAGAAAAAGGAGCTTGAAAGCATCGGAAAAACAATTTTAAAAAATAGAGTAATTGACAGGAAGCTTCAAAGACAAATAGATGAAATTGTAACATCTTCTTTTGGAGTTGAAAACAAGGTATCCATGAGTAATCAGCTGGAAGAATTACTTATTAGAAAAATACAGGAAAGGACTGGGCGAGAATATGATGAGTAAAGACGAATTAAGATCGTTTGCGGCGACTGCTCAGTATGAAATAGATAATGGTTCTGTGGAGGATAAACTTAGACACTTGCTATCAGCAAGTCTGAGTAAAATATTCCCGGATACACCGTGGTGGGTTCAAGAGCATGTGATGGGTACGGAGACATACCTTCACTTTGCAAATAATAAAGGAAAAGAGAGGATAGGATTTGCTGATTCAGTAGTTGGGAAAACTGCGATCGAATATGAGAAGAATCTGAAGATATCTACTATTTTTCATGAAGGGTACCATCAGGTGGAGGAATACTGTGCAGCACTATGTAATTTGGGCATAGATGAAAAGGAGATACTTGGAATACTGTCAGATACAGTGAGATGGTATGGATATACGATAAAAATTGTTGGAAATCATGACGGTGGAAGATTGTTCGGGGATAGTGACATTGAACTGGAACAGGTTGATTTTGTTGATTTATCTGACTGTTCGGACGAGGAAATGGAAAAATTCGAACTATTCGTGAATAAGTATTTGGGTAGAGAACAGTCTAGGATTCTAACTGCAAAAACACTAGTGCTCGATTTTGGCTTAGAGAGTGATTTTTATCGTAAGGAGATTGGAGGATATAAAGCTGTAGTAGAGAATGCAATGCATTCAAATCCGACTTATGCTGATCTGATTAAAAAAGTATGGCAGAATTTTGTTGCATATTTAGGAGCATCCGAATATGGAACCTTTTCGCTGAATACTTATACGAACGAGTATTATTTGGTAACTGTTGCAAAGATTATTTGCGCAAATATTCTTAATGGCGCTCCGCTTATTTGTAATGATGCAGAGCTTATTAAGATATTGAACGGACAATACTTTCAGCAGAAGAATATTCAAAACCTTGTAGATTACGACTATTTTGGATGGTTAAACAGTTCGCCGTATGTTGAAGCTATTATCGAATGTGCAAAAAGAATCCAAAGGCTTTTAGTTAGCTATGACTTTAAGGTTATAGCTGAAGAAGATCTGTTTGGAGCGTTATTGGCGCAGTTATCGAACCGTGAACACCGTTTACTTTTGGGGCAGGATTTTACACCTCATTGGGTCGCGAGAAGTATGGTTGAACATGCCTTAGAAAGTATTGAAGAAGAACCCCGGATACTGGATATGTGTTGCGGATCGGGAGTTTTTCTGATCGAAGCAATCAGAAAAGTACGAAAAAAATATGCAATAAACACGCAGGATTATGATCCTATGAAAGATGAAATAGTTTTTTCGTGTGTTATGGGTTTTGACATTGATCCGCTTGCCGTTATGCTTGCAAAAGTCAACTGGGTAATGCCTATGAGGGATTTGTTTCCGTATCATACTGGACAAATAACTATTCCTGTTTATCATGCAGATTCTCTTTTTGTTGCAACGCCTATCACACATAATATGCCTTCAGGAAGTCAGGACTCTTATGTTATGTATTTTGATAATAACAAAGTTGAGATTCCAGGCCATATGCTGACGCCTGCTCATCGACGTACTTTTGATGCATTTATGTCCATTTGCTATAAATATGCTATGAAAAGAGCTGAGCAAAAGGAAAGCAGTCTTACAGATAAACAGATTGATTATGTTTTGAATTCTGTAGAATCAGAAAGCAATATTGTTCTTTCTCATGTGGAACGACAGGCTCAAAGGGTGTCAGCATACAGTCTGATATTACAGTTGGAAAGCCTTCAGAGACAGGGGCGAAACGGGATTTGGTATTTCATTTTAAATAATAGTTATAAGCCCGGCTTGGTTACAAATCAGTTTAACTGTATTGTCTCTAATCCACCGTGGCTTGCAATGAGTAAATTGGCTGATAATCCATACAAGAGAACATTACAAAGAAAAACTGATTCCTTCGGGATAAAGCCGCCTGGGGCATCTCACCTTCATATGGAATTAGCAACAACTTTCTTATTAGCATCAATTGATAAATACTTGAAAGATGGTGCGAGATGGATGTGTGTTATGCCAGGGAGTATCTTGAACGGATATCATCATGATCCATTAAGACTGGAAAAGTATAGAGAATCGGCTTATTCAATTGATACAAATATAGATACAATTTGGGAACTGCCAATATCTACGTTCAAAAATAAGGCTGTAGTTCTTGGAGGAATAAGAACTGACAAAAAATCTCAATATCCGATTCAAGGAAGAATGTATGAAGAACCGGATTCATATACGGAGTGCAACTATACTCTTAATAAGCAGGGCAACCGGTCTGCTTGGACAGACAAGGGGGAGAATGCTGAATTTTTGGATGTTATCAATTCAAATCCTTGGGAATTCAATCAAGGTGCAGATATTATGCCAAGAACAGCTTTATTTCATGAGTTTGTCCAACTTCCGAATGGAACGTGGTCAATAAAGATAATCGAGAATACATCGGAGTTGTATTATCTGCTTAGCGACAGCCATAAGGATGTATGCAGAGATTTAGTGGCCGAGGGCTTTAGTGATGATTATATATATGACTGTTTGATCTCTAAGCATCTATCCCCATTCTCCGTTTCAGAACCTGCCAAGGTTATCCTTCCGGGGAAAAGGGTCAATGGAAGATGGAGAGGACTTATCGATGAGGAAGTTGCTTTGGTGAATTCAGGAACGTCTTATGTTTTTACTGAGATTCAAACGGAGAGTGGAATGCCACTATCAGTTTTGTTTAATCAAAAGATTAACATACGAAACAAACTGGATAAACAAGATTTCGAATTAGCTAGATGGCTTGTTTTATCTAATGCAGGTGGTACTAATCCGTGTGCTGCTTATATTGATTTGAATAAAATGGATAAGAAAAAGCTGATTGTTGATCAGACGTTGTATTGGTATTTGGCTGATTCTGAAGAAGAAGCGATTTACATCGTTGGATTGTTGAATAGTATTACTTTATCAGTTGCAATATCCGATTTTCAACCGCAGGGAGGTTTCGGCGCAAGGCACATTCATACGATACCATATAAGATTATTCCACGATATGATGAAACCGACGATGCGCATTTAGAGGTCGTTACAAGGACAAGAGAGTTGATTGATGAGTGGACAGAATACTACAGATCAGAAAAGGTTGGAAAGTATATTTCTCCGAATAGCGGAAAACTAAACAGTAGGCGACGTAAGCTGCAAACAGCTCTTAAGGCAATGACTTCGTATGAAAAATATGAGAAATCATGTAGTAGCATCCTGTGTACGGAATAGGGAGGCGGATCACAAACTTTGCCAAAGCGGATGAAGGACTACGGCGGCCTGACGGAAGATCTTGGCTGCAAAGGAAAGTCTGGCATCCTCAATGATTACGGCCTGCACCGCATGTTCATACACACGAAGGAGCACTATTCTTTCATGACGACCATGATCGGCATCTGCATCCACCTGGATGCACGCTATAAGCAGCAGATGCAGACAGCAGCATAAACCATGTTTCCTGCTTCAGGATTCCTTCAGGCCTGTTTCCCGACAGGCTTTAAAGTCATACCCATTTTTATTCTTTATACCCTCCGAATCACTCAGGCTCTACAATCATCCATCCCTTATCACACTCATTTCTGAAAACCAACCCTTTCCTACCTGTCCGCTATTGAGTTTCCGAGACTGCTCAATTAAAAAAATGGAGGGGATCATAATGGCAAAGAAGAGAAAACTAAAAAAATTTTGTAAAAAGCATTGACTCCTACGTAACGTAATAGTTTATACTAATATTATCAATCGAATGGAGGATATGACAATGATGACAGTACATGAAGTGAGCAAGCTTGCCGGGGTGAGTATACGCACTCTGCAGTATTATGACAAGATCGGTCTTTTGCATCCGACGGGATACACCGATGCGGGATACAGGCTGTATGACGATGCAGATCTGGAACGCCTTCAGCACATCTTACTGTTTCGTGAGTTGGAATTCCCCCTGAAGGATATCAGGGAGATTGTGAACAGTCCTGATTTTGACAGAAGCAGGGTGCTGGAACAGCAGATAAGGCTGCTGGAACATAAAAAGGAGCATCTTGATAACCTGGTCAATTTTGCGCTTGGAATAAAATTGTTGGGAGTGAAACATATGGATTTTAAGGCTTTTGATAGAAGTAAACTTGATGAGTATTCCAAACAGGCGAAAGAGCAATGGGGAAATACATCTGAGTATAAAGAGTTTGCAGAGAGAACCAGGAATCGGTCAGATGAAGAGGATAAGCTTTTAGCTGACAGATTCATGTTACTCTTAAAAGAGGCAGGCGAGATCAGGAATGAGGATCCGGCATCATCTGAGGCACAGGATCTCGTGAAAAGAATACAGCGTTTTATTACAGAGAATATGTATACCTGCTCCGATAAGATTTTGAGGGGGCTTGGAAAGATGTATTCCGGAGGCGGTGAACTCACAAAGAATATTGATGAATATGGCGGTGAAGGAACCGGTGAATTTATCGATAAGGCGGTTCAGATTTACTGCGACAGGAAAGCATCCTGTGCAACGTGATCTGTCATGCTATAAAAGACTAAATGTAAAGGCGCCTCAAGCAGGTGCCTTTACTGCGTCAGAATATTTTGGGATTTTCTTCTGTCTGTTTCGTTTTCGGAAAATCTACCCGAAATCATGAAATTATGGTAAAATTGCAGTTGACAGCAAATGCCGTAGCAAAGAACGGCTCACAAATTTAATGCTGCTGCACAGCAGCTTAAAAAAGGAGAAAGTGTTATGAAAAAGAGCAGATTAACTGTTGTGCTGCTACTATCATTCATCCTGTACGGGTGCTCAATGCAAGAAGAAAATCATGAGTCCCAGACAGGGATAAGGGTAGAAATACAGGGCGGTGTGGAGGAAGAAAGGGCGGAAGAGGAAGACAGCGGCCGGGCTGACGGCCAGATTGCACCAGAAGCGGCCGCGCCCACAAAAGAGGAAGTGCTTGCTGCGCGGGAACAGGTCCTGGAAGGAATGCCGGAGGAAGAGATCGAGAGACTGAAAGAAAATATCAAGGTGGCCAACCAGCGGATGGAATCGGCTTATCTGAATGAAAATATCTTTGAGAAACTGGAAGATACGGAGAGCCTTTACTGGAATTATTTTGATGAAAAGGGAGAAATTCAGATCGGAGAAACAGAGGGTACGCCGGTGACAGTCTATAATCGTTTCGACGCAGCAAATTTTGTGGAATTGTTGGGAGAAATGAAAGAGACCGTGAAGAATGAAAAGCTGCAGGCGGATCTGCAGCGAATCATGGATGAAACAGATCTGGCGGCACAGACACATGAAATGGAACATGCCTATTATATTTATCAGCTGCTGCACGATATGGATTATTATCTGCTCCGATATGGGCCGGAGGACGTGGGAGCTTATGTTCAGGATCCTTCCTTTATCTGTAAATATTATGGTGTTCTTTCTGTTTATAAATAAAGGATGATATCTCCGCAAAATAGTGCTAAAATGAAGAACGGAAAGGAGTGAAAGTTTTATGCTTAAGACGCTGGGAGCGCAAATAAAGGAATTTAAGGTTCCGAGCATCATCACGCCGTTAGCCATGATGCTGGAGGTTATCATGGAGATGATCATTCCTCTGATGATGGCATCCATCGTGGATAATGGCATTGGCGCGGGGAATCTGACGCACATTTATGTGATGGGGGGCTGTATGGTGCTGGCGGCTGCAGTATCGCTGTCTGCCGGTTTTGCCGGGGGATATTTCGGTGCAAAGGCATCCACGGGGTTTGCACGCAATCTGCGGGAAGCGATGTTTACGAATATCCAGAGTTTTTCTTTTGCCAATATTGACAAGTACAGTACGGCGGGGCTGGTGACACGTCTGACTACGGATGTGACCAATGTGCAGAATGCCTATCAGATGATCCTGCGGATGTGTATCCGGGCGCCGTTTTCCCTGATTTGTGCCATGGTAATGTCATTTTTTATCAATGCGAGGGTAGCGGTGGTCTATCTTGTGGCGGTGCTTGCCCTTGGGTGCTGTCTTATGGTGATCGTCACGCGGACGATGAAAACCTTCCGCAGTATTTTTGAAAAATACGATGACATGAATGCCAGTGTACAGGAAAATGTATCCGCAATCCGTGTGGTAAAGGCATATGTGCGGGAAGAACATGAGGTGGAAAAGTTTAAGGCAGCCAGCAGGAATGTGCACCGTCTGTTTACAAAGGCGGAAAACGTTCTGGCCCTGAACAGCCCTTTGATGCAGATTACCGTCTATACCTGCATCCTCTGCATCAGCTATATGGGAGCAAAAATGATCGTGGCGGACAGTATGACCACAGGGGACCTGATGAGTCTGCTGACTTACTGTATGAATATTTTAATGAGTCTGATGATTCTGTCCATGATTTTTGTCATGGTGACGATGAGTATGGCAAGCGCGGAGCGTATCTGCGAGGTGATCAATGAAAAGAGCAGCTTAACCAATCCGGAAAATCCGAAGATGGAAGTGGCCGACGGAAGCATCCGTTTTGAACATGTATTTTTTAAATACAACGAGGAAAGCGAGGAACCGGTACTTGCGGATGTGCATCTGGAAATCCGTTCGGGGGAAACGGTCGGCATTCTGGGCGGAACCGGAAGCGCCAAGACCAGTCTGGTGAATTTGATCAGCCGTCTGTATGACGTGAGCGGAGGCAGTATTCAGGTGGGCGGCGCGGATGTGCGCGCTTATGACATCGAAACGCTGCGCAATGAGGTATCCGTGGTATTGCAGAAAAACGTGCTGTTTTCGGGAACCATTCTGGATAACTTAAGATGGGGGGATGCATCGGCCACGGAGGAAGAGTGCAAAAGAGCCTGCCGGCTTGCCTGTGCGGACGAATTCATCGAAAAACTGCCGGACGGATATGAAACGTACATAGAGCAGGGCGGCGCCAATGTATCCGGCGGGCAGAAGCAGAGACTCTGTATTGCAAGGGCGCTGCTGAAAAAACCGAAAATACTGATTTTGGATGACAGCACCAGCGCCGTGGATACGGCGACGGATGCGAAGATCCGGAAGGCATTTGCGCAGGAAATTCCGGATACGACCAAGATTATCATCGCCCAGCGTATTTCCAGTATCGAACATGCGGATCGTGTCATTGTGATGGAAAACGGTAAGATCGATGCGTTTGATACGCCGGAAAACCTGTTAAAGAAGAACGAAATCTATCGTGACGTCTATGAGCAGCAGATGTCGGGCGGCGGGGATTTTGACGAGAAGGGAGGAATGTAAGATGCCGGGACCGGGACCACAGAGGGGGCCAAGACCCAAATTGCAGAATCCGGTAGGATTATTCAAGCGTCTGATGAAATTTGTATTAAAAGATTATTGGGCGGCCGGAGTCATTGTATTGATCTGCATTGTTGTATCCGTGCTTGCCAGTGTGCAGGGAACGATGTTCACAAGGACGCTGATCGACGATTACATTGTTCCTCTGATCGGGCAGCAGAATCCGGATTTTTCCGGACTGGTGGCTGCCATTACCAGGGTGGCCTGTTTTTACGCAGTGGGCGTGATCGCCGCTTATGCGCAGGCGAGAATCATGGTGGTGATCACGCAGGGGATGCTGCGGAATTTCCGCGACGCCATGTTCGTGCATATGGAAAGCCTTCCCATCCGCTATTTTGACAGTCATCCCCATGGGGATATCATGTCGCTGTATACCAATGATACCGACACGCTGCGGCAGATGGTGAGTCAGTCCATTCCCCAGCTGATCAACAGTGCGATTACCATTGTGAGCGTCCTGATCAGCATGTTTGTACTGAGTGTACCTCTGACTGTGGTGACTTTGATCATGGTGGCAGTGATGCTGTTTGCCAGCGGCAGGGTGGCCGGGCTGTCCGGCAGCAATTTCGTGGGGCAGCAGCGGGCTTTGGGAAACTTAAACGGTTATATCGAGGAAATGATGAACGGGCAGAAGGTGGTGAAAGTATTCTGCCGGGAAGAAGCCACACTGGAGGAGTTTAGGCGCAGGAATGAAGAGCTGTTTGAAAGCGCCAACCTTGCCAACCGCTATGCCAATGTGATGGGGCCGATCAATGCCCAGCTGGGAAACATGAGTTATGTGCTCTGCGCCATGGTGGGCGGTGTGCTTGCCCTCAACGGCTGGACGGGGCTGACGGTAGGGAAGCTTGCCAGTTTCTTAACCTTTAACCGGAGTTTTAACATGCCGATCAACCAGATCAGTACCCAGTTTAACAGCATAATCATGGCGCTTGCCGGAGCGGAGCGGATATTTAAACTGCTGGATGAGGAACCGGAAACGGATGAAGGTTATGTGACACTGGTTCATGTCCGCAAGGAGAACGGAAAACTGGTGGAATCGGAAAAACGCACCGGTATGTGGGCGTGGAAGCATCCCCACAAGGCGGACGGTACGGTGACTTATACGGAACTGAAGGGGGATGTGGTATTTGACGGCGTGGACTTCGGGTATGTACCGGAGAAAACGGTGCTTCACGATGTAAAGCTGTATGCGACACCGGGACAGAAGATTGCATTCGTAGGCTCCACCGGGGCAGGAAAAACGACCATAACCAACCTGATCAACCGTTTTTACGATATACAGGACGGGAAGATCCGGTATGACGGAATCAATATCAATAAGATCAAAAAGGTAGATCTGCGCCGTTCCCTCGGGATCGTATTACAGGATACCCATTTGTTTACCGGTACGGTAATGGATAATATACGCTATGGAAAGCTGGATGCCACGGAACGGGAAATTTATGCGGCGGCGCAGCTGGCGAATGCCCACAGCTTTATATCCCGTCTGCCGCGGGGCTACTACACGGTGCTGACCGGAGACGGCAGCAATTTAAGTCAGGGACAGCGGCAGCTGCTTGCCATTGCAAGGGCGGCGATCGCAGATCCCCCGGTGCTGATTCTGGATGAAGCCACTTCCTCCATCGATACACGTACGGAGAAAATCGTGCAGGACGGTATGGATAAGCTGATGAGCGGACGGACGACGTTCGTCATTGCGCACAGAATGTCAACGGTACGCAACAGTGACTGCATTATGGTATTGGAGCAGGGACGGGTCATTGAGCGGGGAACACATGAGGAATTGATTGAACAGAAAGGAAAATATCATCAGCTGTATACAGGCGGAGCGGTGGCGCAATAAGGCGTCCCGCTCCGTCCGGGGTTTTTGCTTGTTATGAATCGGCATCATATAGTTCCGCCGTATATCTTCCGCCTCCGTGACTGGTTATGCGCAGCGGCTGCAATCCGTAATCCGTAACGGTATATCCGTCGGAAGTAAGCGATACGGTGAACACAGCCATGCCTCCTTTCACGCATTCCTTTTCCTGCTGGGCGCTTATGTAATTTCCGATGGAATAGTAAATGAGCATCTCATGTCCGGTGCTGCTTTGAAGAACTTCATACGGCTGGAGGGTATGCGGATGGGTGCCGATGACAACATCCGCTTCGCTTTCCAGGAATACCTGTGTCCATTTTATCTGGAATTCATCCGGCTTCCTTTCATTTTCGGTACCCCAGTGGACGAAGAGGATCACGCAGTCACTGTCTGCTTTTGCCTGACGGATGTCATTTTGGATCTTTTCCTCGTCCTCCAGAAGATGAACCAGGTTGGGAGAACCGGCCGGGATACGGATGCCGTTTGTGCCGTAAGTATAATTGAGCAGGGCAAAACGGATGCCGTTTTTATCGATGATCTCATAGGGCCGATAGTCTTGTTCGCCGGCCGTCTGTATGCCAAGGCAGGTCACATGGCGGGATGTGAAAAAATCCTTCGTATACGAAACGCCGTCCGCACCTTTATCCAGAGCATGATTGGTAGCGCAGGTCACGATGTCAAATCCGGCGTTTACAATGGCCTGTCCCACACCGGCGGGTGTGCCGAATCTGGGATACCCGCTGTACATGGAAGGCTGCTCCGTGAGGGGCGTCTCCTGATTGATCACGGAAATGTCACTTTGGGAAATGATATCCTTCAGATTTCCGAACAGGAAACCAAAGGAGGGATCGTGGCGCAGCCCGTATTGGTAAATCGGTTCATGAATCAGGTTATCGCCGAATACGGCAAAAGAAACATCAGTATCTTCTTTACGAAACCCCCAGGAATCCCATACCCAGCAGTTGATCTTTCCGCCGGGATCGGTCAGGAAAAGACGGTTTAACGAAGCTTTTCCCACATTTACGGTCATTTCCGCCACATCCTGACCGATATAGGAGGACATCCATTTGGGCCGGATCTTCTCCTGTTCATATTCGTAGATAAAAATATGCTGGGACCACGTCCGCTCATCCCGGTCTGCCCAAAAGGGCTTCTGCGGGCCGTACCGTCCTTTTTTCCAGCAAAGCAGCACCAGTTCGTCTTCCCGGTCGTTGTCGATGTCGCAGGTCAGTGCATCCTGCACTTTGACGCCGTCCGGTGAATTCCAGATGATACTGCTGTCATAAGTGACACAGACGGATTTCCCGTTAAAAAAAACATCGTATTTACCCGTGCGGTCGGAAAACGTTCCGCTCTTCCAGTGAATCCATCGCGGCAGAAAGGCGCTATGGTACCATAGAAGGCAGAAGACGGCGCAGAGGACCGTGCATGTTGCTGCCAGGCCCCATCCGTGTCGTAAACGCCTATTCCTGTTCATATTGATACCGGTAGCTGTCGGTCCAGTCCGGCTGCGGAAGCTTTGCGTCATAGTGATAATATCCTTCTTCATCCGGCTGCAGCCCCATCATAAGCCGCCATGAAGAGTCGGTCAGCCGGTCATTCATGGGCCATGGGAACTGATAGAAGGAATAGACACTTCCCCGTGCAATTTTCAGTTTTCCGTCCACTTTTACCACGACACAGATCATGGAAGGGCTGCCGGTTGCCGCTTCCAGTACTTCGCCGTTCGGATCCGTAGCGATATCCACCACAACTGCGGCCGGAAATTCCTGGCTGGATACTATATCTGACTGCGCTTCTCCTTTGGCGGCTTCGTACCAGAAGTGTTCGATGGTTCCTCCGTAACTTTTGATGAATTCATACTCGTCGTCCGTGAGCGTTTCATCCCGCAGTTCCTTATTGGAAATGGTGAATAACTGGTTTGCAATGTGGGAAAGGCGGGATAGGTTTTCCTTATCCGTGCCGCTTAACATACCGTATGTATCCAGTCCCTGTGCCGTCAGGTCGGTGAGTGCGGCAAATCTTGCATATATAAGGGGTTCCGGTTCCACATATCCCCTGTCGTCCAGTTCTTCTTCGCCCCATCCGCCCATTTCCGCGATGACCTGCTTCGAATAGAGGATGGTATCATGCTTCAGCTCCGTAAAGCTGCCGGCGAAGCATTCCAGATTTTTCTTTGCCCATTCTTCGTTCTGCATAAACACAGGATATCCTTCCCCTTTGACCGCCAGCAGGGGACGGAGGGTATTCAGCCAGCAGGCATACAGACTGGCCGACCAGAGCGGGGCATTTTTCCCGGACAGACTTTCCCTGAGTTTTTCCATGTTTTCCGTATATCCCTCATAGGAAACGGCTCCGCTTTCTTCTAAAAGGCGCAGTGCGGTATCGCTGCCAAGCGCCGCCGGAACATCCAGCACATCCGGAAGCATCCGTTCGTCCCCGGCGCTGTTTTGTCCTACCCTGCTGTAGATCAGCTGCTGCATAATGGCTGCATCGATGGTAAACCGCTGTCCCATAAACCGGAAGCCCGGAATCACATTATTTTCACCGTCAAGGATGGGAAGGGAGTTAATCTGGGGGGTGGAAAGGGAGGCGGTCATGGCATGGAACCGTTCAAACGCAGTATCGTTTCCTGCCAGCTCCGGAACTGTAAAATTTTTCCCGTACACTTCGCGGACGACAGGGGCATATTCGCATACGCCCAAATCATCGCTTGCACCCGAAAAGAAGGAAGTTACGGCATAGATGGATTCCCACAATCCGCTGCTTTGCGCATCTTGTGACAGTGCCATGGTCATCAGGAGCGCACTCCGGTCCGCTTCCTCATTTTTCTGCGGAAAGTGCATCCTGCCGTACCACATCATAGCCTGAAAATACTGTTCCAGCTTTGCGTCACCTTCATAATAGCCCCGCGGTTTATACTGCGTATAGTCTTCTTCCTCTCCGGTGATCCCTGATCTGTGGATGCCGTCGGCAAGGCGGATGTGCTCCAGTTCCTGCAGCGCCGTATCTTCCACATAGTCTTTTATCTCCGTATCATCGTCCAGCAGTTTGGTTCCCACGGTAAAAAAAGCGACATTGCGCATGGCAGCGGCTTCCCATTCGCTTCCCTTTAACTGTCCGTACTGGGCAATGCTGTTTTCCAGCATATTCCGGCTCAATTGGGTGATACGGTCTGACAAATAATTCTTTTCGGTATTTTTGAGCAAATAGCTAAAGTACAAATGATAAGTATGCATCATGGAATCCACGGTGATAAAACTGGGAAACTGGGCATACCGGTTTATCTCATAAAGTTCAAAAAATTCCCTTCCGGCATCTCCGTACACCACAAATCCGTTCTGAGCCAGTTTCTGAGCCGCTTCCTCTTCAAAATAAAACTGGAACAGATTATCAACGTTGCTTAAATCGGGCGCGATCGTATAAGGTTCCGCACACGGCACGACATTACCCGCATCCTCCGTCTCCATACTGCCGATGAGAGACGGCCTGTCCCCATTCATAAGCGGAGACAGGATACCGGTATCCGCAGACACAGGCTCGTCCTGTCCGTCGGAAACATCAGACGGCACATTTTCTTCCTGTCCGTCCCGCCGGATATCATCCCGCACATCCGGCTGTTTTCGGGCGGCGCATCCGCTTAAAAGACTCACAACAGTCAAAAAAACTAAGGCATTGTTTGCTGCTTTCACTAACTTTTTCATGGATTTTCCCTCCATCTAACCCCTCCCCTTTGCTGGCATTTTTCTCATTCTACCACATAGCAGACGAAAAAACAACAAAAGTCTGTGAGAACACGGAAAACAGGGAACAACAGAACCACTAAACCACCCCGGCAGGGACTGTGCATCGCAAAAATATCAGTTATAGCAAATATAAAAATAATGATATTTAGCCAATACCCAGCTCCCTCATTTTCCCTTCATTCTTGACTAAAATATGGACAATATTGACGAACAAAGTTATGCATATTGCCTGGAAAAACTGAAAATGTTAAAATGCGCATAGTTAAAATAGCGTATATATGGAAAGAAAGAGGATGGGAGGTAGTACAGAATTATGAAAATGCACAAAATTTTATCCAAAGTTTTGGTCAGTGTGCTGATACTTGGAACGTTATGCGGATGCGGGAACGGAAATGAGTCGAAGAGAAGAACCATCGGTTCCATAGCAGAGGCGGACGGAGGAAACACGGCGAAAGCGGAAGGGCCGGTGATGACCCTGACCATAGCGTCCAATCAGACTTCACAGGACAACCCATATCATTTCGGACTGCAGACCTTTAAAGAAGTGGCGGAAGAACTTTCCGGGGGGACCATTCAGGTCATATGCAGCGATGGGGATCTGTCTGAAGATGAAGCGGAACTGATCGGTATGCTGGATTCCGGACAGATTCAGATGGCGGTATGTTCGCCGGGGAATATGTCTTCGGCCGGGGTGTCGGAAGTGAACATGCTTTCCCTGCTGTATCTGTTTGACGGTTTCAGTCATTGGGAAGCCGCTATGGACGGGGAGTTCGGTTCGGCAATGACGGATGTGATCTTACAGAAAACCGGAAATAAATACCGCATCATGGGATACTGGTCGGCAGGCGTGCGGGATTATTACGGCAAGATACCGGTTACCACGGCAGAGGATGTGGCGGAACTGACTATCCGGACCCAGACTTCCGGTGTGGTGTCGGACTTTTGGACGGGTATCGGCGCGGTTCCGGTGAATGTGGGATGGGGGGATTTGTATGACGCCCTGAATAAGAATGAAGTAGACTCAGCGGAAAACGATTACACCAACCTGATGCTGAAGGAACACCATACCACGCCGAACGGGAAATATATCTGTGAGACGCACCACGATTACACGACCCGTCTGTTCATTATGAACGGTGATTTTTATGACGGCCTTACGGGAGAACAGAAAAACTGGATCGATACGGCGGCTTTGGCAGCTACGCTTGAAGAACGTTCCGTGACCTACGAGATGATGGACAGTTCCAAGGAAAAATGTATTTCGGAGGGAGCGGTAGTGACGGACTACAGTAAGATGGACATTGCCAGCTTCAGGGAACCTGCGGTACTGATTCAGGACAGCTATGCGGACGAAAACGGATTGAGAAGTTATCTGGAAATGATCCGCCGTGCGCAATAATCTCACGTTAGGAGGGTAAGATTTTGGCTAAGAAGGAAAAGAAAGCGGAAAATACAGCGGTAAAGAAAGAAACCCGTACAAAGGAAGAAGGGAAACAGTTTACAATTGGAATCAAGGTGAAACTGATCATCGGTTTTGCAATTCCGTTAATCTGTACAATTATAATCGGTATGGCGGCCTATTCGCTGGCGGAGGAAGGAATGACGGCGAATTATGAAGATTCCGTGTCAAAGGCAATGTCCATGGCGGTGGAATATCTGGATTTTGGTTTTGAATCGGCAGTATCGGAATCGGAGCAGCTGTACTACAATACGGATTTGGTACGGTGGGCGTCCGGGTCGATTTATAATGAATATACGCGGAAAGAAATTGAAGAGAATGTATCCGTGGATCTGAATGTGAAGCAGAAGGGGAACGGATTTGTAGCTAATATGTATATTATTCCGGGGGACAGTCTGAATCTGGTATCCACGTATGATAATGCGGCAGTCATTCCGGGATTCTATAAAGAACTCGCAGACAAGGGAGAGGCGGCATGTCTCGGTACGCTGCGCGGCGACTGGGTGGGGTCCCACGGCTATATTGATGAGATGCTGGCAAAGCATTACAGTGATTATTCGGCGGACAGTTATGCCTGCTCCTATATCCGTCCCATGACGACGAAACGTGCGTGCATCGTAGTGGATTACAGCAGTGAGACGATTGCGGATATCCTGCGCGATCTGGGGCTGGGAGAAGGAAGTATGTCGGCGTTTGTGACCGCGGACGGAAGGGAACTGCTCCTGCAGGGAGAAGAAGTGGTAAAAGGCGGGGAATTTTCGTTTGTGAACCAGCCTTATTACACGGAGGCCATGGCGGATACGGCGGCGACCATTATCGACTATGTGACATACAACGACCAGGAATATCTGTTCATGGTGAGCAAGAGTTATAAAAACGGCTCGGCAATCTGCGGTATGGTGCCGGTAAGCTATGTGAATGCCGGGGCGGATTCCATCAGACAGGTGACGGTTTTCATAGTCACCCTCTCATGGATCATTGCGGTGGTAGTCGGGATATTGATCATTGCAGGCATTGCTTCCACCATCCGTCAGATCAGCCGGAAACTGCAGGTGGTATCAGGCGGGGACTTGACAGTAAGCGTGAATACAAGACGAAGCGATGAATTCAGGATTCTGGTGAAGAGCATTGCAGATATGATACGGAATTCCAGAAACCTGATCGTGCAGGTTTTGAATACCACGGAGAATGTATCCACTTCTACTGCAAAGCTGTCGGAGGCTTCGGAAGTATTGACCGGTGTGAGCGACCAGATTGCGGTTGCGGTGGATGAGATGGATAAAGGGCTGAACCAGCAGGCGGCGGATTCGCAGGACTGCCTGACACAGATGGATGAACTTTCGGAAAGGATCAACAGGGCAGTCGGTACGGTGCGGAAGATGGACAGCATGACTTATGATACGAAAGACATCATAGCAAACGGTATTTCCACAATGGATGAACTGACCGAGAAAACCGCGGATACCACGGATATTACAAGAAAAGTTACTTCCAATATCCGGAATCTGGAAGAAAGCCTTTCGGAAGTGGAGCAGTTTGTGGTGATGATCAACGGTATTGCGGAAGAAACCAATCTGCTGGCGCTGAACGCTTCTATTGAGGCGGCCAGGGCAGGAGAAGCAGGAAGGGGATTTGCAGTCGTTGCCCAGTCGGTAAGCTCTCTGTCTGACGGTACGATTGAAGCGGCGAAACAGATTCAGGGCGTTATGGATCAGATTAAGAATTATGCAGATGAGACGGTAAAGGTAGCGGGGCAGGCGGAAGAAATCGTGTCCAGGCAGTCGGAGACGGTAAACGATACCATTCACGCATTCGGCGATCTGAATGAATATCTGGAAAATCTGGTCAGTGAGATCACTTCTTTGGAAAGAACGATTGAGAGTATGGAACGCCACCGGAATGATACGATGTCGGCCATCCAGAGCATCTCATCCGTGTCGGAGGAGACGGCAGCGGCTATTTCCATGGTAAACGATTCCCTGAAGAACCAGATTTCAATGATCGATAACCTGCATAAGTCAACAATGGAACTGGAGGACCGGTCGAAGGAACTGACCGAAGCAGTGAATGCATTTAAACTTTAATTTGTGCGTGGGAATTTCAGGCCGGGAATATTTTTTGCAAAAAGTATTTGACTTAAAAAAAGCAGATGTGGTAAAATCCTAAAGAAAATTAAAGAGAACATACATGATGACACAGGTAGTGCTTGGCACGTAAATCTGATTACGGAACATGGTTTAGGTTTCGCTGAAGATGGTGCAAAAGCCCGCCTGTGTTTTTTGTATGTCATAAGGAGGAAAAGTTCCTGTTCCGCAGGGATATAGAAAAGACTTCGAAAGGATAAAGTCATACGAAAGACAGGAGTAGCCGGCTCCGGCAATATATCACGATTTCCACGATATATTGCCGGAGCCGGTTGACTTCATTAAGGAAAGACGATAAAATAGATTACAATGACTGTCGGTCAGGCAGATGTTCGGCATATTCGGAAGGGGTAATGCCTGTAATGATTTTAAACTGCCTGGAAAAGTAGTGGATGGAATTGTAACCAAGATCCTCTGCAATCTGGGTAAAATTTAAATTTCCCTGCCGGATGAGCTGTTTGGCGGCATTGATCTTCATCAGGGAAAAGTAATCGATGATTCCGCAGCCGGTATGTTCGGCAAACAGTTTCTGCAGAAAGGTGCGGCCGATCAGTTTGTCGCGGCAGATCTGAGTGATGGTCAGATGGTCGGAGATATGCTCTTCCATATAATTCAGGATATCGAGGAATAAATCCTTTTCTTCCTGAAGCTGCCGGCAGCGCAGGTCAGGAATGGGAGTGATATCGGTGTCGGCATTCCGCCGGAGGAGAATGAGCAGCAGCTGTAAACAGAGCTGGGCAGCCTGTCCTGCCGCAAAGGGCGTGATACCCTGAAACGAGGAGGCTTCTGTTACAATGTGATGCATGAGCCTGCGTTCCGGCGCACCGGTGGTCAGGATTCTGTTCCGGAAAAGGTCCATGGCGGAAGCCGGAACGGCTGTACAGGTGAAGCCGACGGAGACGAATTTTGCAGGAGCAGGAGCCTGTATGCGGATTTGCAGTTTTTCCGAGGGATGGCGGAAACAGAGTTCCGTTTTGGTCAAAGTATGTGTGTAAGAGGGTGCGCTGACAGCCGCAATTCCTTTTTCCACATAGAACAGTTCCCAAAAACCGTCTGCCGGCTCAGACTGCGGGGGAAGATATTCCTCTTCAAAGCCAAAAGTCTGAACGAAAAGGATTTGGCCGATATAAAACTGCCGGGTGGCGGATATGGCATCGTAAATCATGTTTTACCTCATTCCTGCGCTGGTTTACCGCGCGTTTCAGGTTGGCGTCTGCGCGGTTTTTGCGCAGGCCGGTTTTCCGTTACAAGTATATAGGATATGAGGGAGAAAAGAAAGCATATATTATAAAAAAGTTTATAAATCAGGAGGAAGCAGCAATGAAAAAACCAGCTTTGGTCATTATGGCGGCCGGAATGGGCAGCCGGTACGGAGGTTTGAAGCAGATCGATCCAGTTGACCCGCAGGGACATATCATCATGGATTTTTCCCTGTATGATGCAATGAAAGCAGGATTTGAAAAAGTGGTTTTTGTTATAAAAAGAGAGAATGAAAAGGAATTCAGGGAAGCGGTAGGGAACAGGGCCGCTAAGTTTCTGCAGGTAGAATATGCTTTTCAGGAGCTTACGGATATCCCGCAGGGATATGAAGTGCCCGAAGGAAGAGTAAAGCCGTGGGGAACCGGCCATGCGGTGCGAAGCTGCAGGAACCTGTTAAACGGCCCTTTTGTGGTAATCAATGCGGACGATTACTACGGGCGCAGCGCTTTTGAACAGTTGTACGGTTATCTGAACGCGCATGAGGACGGAGAGAAGTATGCATATGCCATGGTAGGGTATGTGCTGGAAAATACCCTGACCGAGAACGGCCATGTGGCAAGAGGGGTATGCCAAACGGATGCTGACGGGCATCTGCTGGGCATTACGGAGCGGACACATATCGAAAAAAGAGGCGGGGATACGGCTTATACAGAAGATGACGGGGCAAGCTGGCATGTGATCGAAGCCGGCAGTACCGTATCCATGAATATGTGGGGATTTACCGAAAGTTTTATGAAAGAACTGGAAGCGGGATTTGAGCCGTTCCTGAAAAAGGGACTGGAAGAAAATCCGTTAAAATGCGAATATTTTCTTCCGGGCGTGGTGGATGAACTGATAAAAGCGGGAAAAGCGGAAGCAGCCGTTCTCAAGTCCTTTGACCGCTGGTATGGGGTAACTTATAAAGAAGATAAGAAAAATGTGATGGAGGCGGTGGCACGGATGAAAGCAGAGGGTCTGTATCCGCAGGATTTCTTCCACTGATGAGATACTGTATCCGCGTCGGATTGTTGACTAAGCCGGGCAGCGGTATTATGGTAATCCCGGATTAAGGAACTGTTAAGAATCGCAGATAAGACAGATAAGATTAAAAGAAGGGAAATCTAAGATGAAAGCGAAGGAAATAGACGGAAAAGTAAAAGAAACCGCGAAAGAAATGGATGGGAAGGCAAGAGAAGCCGCAATGGAAAGGGTGGAGGAATCGGAAAGCGAGGCAGTCAGGAGGCTGAAAGACCTGCCGGTCAGGAGAAAGCTGACGATTCTGTCGAGAACTTTCATTTTCGGTATGATCATCATAGCCATACTCGGTGCGGCGGGGATGTGGATGATCAGCCGTCAGGCGTTCGTAGTGTCAAGGAACTGGATGCCTGCCGTGATGCTGACACAGGATATGGATAAACTGGCTTCGGACTATCAGAGAGTGCAGTATGCCCATGTGGCGGCTCTTACAGAAACGGAATGGAATAAATACGAAGGGGAAATGGAAGAGCGGATCTCTGAAATGGAGTCGGACATGGCCCTGTACGAAAGCTATATCCACAAGGATGCGGGAAAGGCATATCTGGAGGCGGCAAAAGAAGCATGGAATTCCTATGTATCGGTTACCGGCAGCGTGGTCAGTCTGAGCAGGGAAGGAAACAGTGCGGACGCGCAGGCGCTGCTGGAAGGACAGGGACAAACGGCTTTCGATGAACTGGGGAATAAGATGAGTGCACTGGTCCAGTATAATGTGGAGGAAAGCCAGAAGAGCGCTGTCAAGATAAACAGTACTTACATATTTTCCATTGTTTTTATAGTTGCATTTGCTGTAGCGGCAGTGATTGTGGGAGGAATGATATCTACCGGAATCCGGCTTCTGATCCTTAACGCTTTAAAGAGTATCAAGACGGCGCTGAAAGAACTGCAGGGCGGTAATCTGGATGCGGAACTGAAATACCGTTCAAAGGACGAGTTTGGCGAACTTTCGGATGACATCAGAGAGTTTATGGGCAATCTGGAAGAAATCATAAAGGATGAGAATGCTATCCTCGCGAAGATGGGGGAAGGAAATTTTGACGTGACTTCTGAGAAAAAAAGTATGTATCAGGGTGATTTCCGGCTGATTTTGGAATCCATGTCGGATATCAAGCACAAACTGGGCACAGCGCTTTCCAATATACAAATGTCTTCCGGGCAGGTAAATTCCGCGTCGGAGCAGATGGCAGTGTCCGCGCAGGCGCTGGCGGAAGGTTCTTCCTCGCAGACAAGGAGTGTGGCAGAAATCCTTTCCATGGTAAAAGATATGGAGCAGAAGGCAGTAAACGGTGCAAGACGTGCAGGGGAGGCAAGCAGCTACGCGGAGGATGTGAAACGTCAGGCAGAAAGCGGGAATGCACAGATGGACCGCATGATGCGGGAGATGCAGGTTATTTCCAATACCTCCAATGAAATCGAGACGATCATCGGCAGCATTGAGGAAATTGCAGAACAGACGAATCTGCTGGCGCTCAATGCGTCCATAGAGGCAGCAAGAGCCGGTGAAGCAGGAAAAGGATTTGCCGTGGTTGCCGGAGAGATCGGCAAGCTGGCAACCCAGTCGGCGGATGCGGCAACCAATACAAGGGATTTGATCCAGAAGTCGATTGCGCAGGTGGAGAGCGGAAACGAAATAGCCAAATCCACCGCGGAGGCATTTTCGGCCGTGAACGGCGGAATCCTGAAAGTAGTCGAATTGAACGGAACGGTGAAAGAAGATTGTGAAAACCAGGCGGAGGCCGTGCGTGAGATCAACAACAGTGTGGAAGTGATATCCGGGGTCATCGAAAGCAATTCGGCCGCGGCGGAAGAGACTTCTGCCACCAGCGAGGAACTGGCAGCCCATGCGCTGAACCTTCAGGAGATGCTGGGACAGTTTACGTTTTCGGATATGTAACGGATGAAGGACAGGGAATGATCAGGATTACGGAGGCGGTATGGCGCGGAAGCGTCATACCGCGTTTTGCTTCCGCCAGTCTGCACACCCCGCTTTGCGTGATATTTGCACCAAATTTATAGTGCAGAAATGAAAAATCAGGCTTGTTTTTTCCATCCATGTATTCTATAATGAAAGCAGATCAAATCATTTTATGACAGATTACGAGATCACGTAATCTGATTCCCACAAAAGGAACAAAAAATGCCGGAAGGCAAAAGACCGAGAAGAGTCAGAAATACGCGAAAAAGCAAAACGAAATGTTGTGCGAGGAGGAAAAATGAAGTTTGTGTCAGAAGTATATTGGGACAAAGGGGAGCGGAGCGTCAATCAGGACTCTGTTTCGCTTCAGCAGGTCAGCATTCGGGGAAAACGGACAGTGTTTGCGCTGGTCTGCGACGGCATCGGCGGATTGCGGCAGGGAGAAGTGGCCAGCGGATTCGTGGCGGAACGGATGACGGAATGGTTTTATACGGAAGCCGTCAGGATGTTGAAGAAGAAAAAAAACAGGAAAAGAATATGGCGGGCAGGATTAAGGGCGCTGTACGGGTGTAACGGGGAGATGAGGGCTTATGGGAAGCGTCACGGCATTAAGATGGGAACTGCCGTGACGATGCTGCTGATCAGCGGAGAACGGTATCTGACATGGCATAGCGGGGATACCCGGCTTTATCGCGTGGATGCAGGGCGCGGAAGAAAGAGCAGGATGAAACGGCTGACAAAAGACCATACGGCGGATAACCATACCCTGATCCGCTGCATTGGCAGTTTCCCGTGGAAAGAACCGGATGTCTCGGGCGGCAGGCTGAAACGGAACTGTGTTCTGCTGTTGTGTACCGATGGATTCCGTAACCGGGTGCCGGAAGAAAAAATCGGGGAAGCGCTGCAGCCGTCTTTTCTGGTATCACAGGAGCAGATGGGAAAGCGGCTGCGGGAACTTGCAGGTTACGGGAAACGGAACGGAGAGACGGATAATGTATCGGCAGTCGTGATGAAAGGCTTTTAAAACGGTCATGGTCTGTTGGAAAAGCAAAGAAGCAGCATGGAAATGAGGTGGAATATGGAAGAAAAACTGAAGGAGAAATATATGTTTTGCGGGGAAATAGGAAGCGGCGGCAGCGGGAAGGTATTTAAAGCATACGACAGGCATTTGCAGCGTCTGGCGGCGGTGAAACGGTTTCCGGCGGCGGATGCGGCATCGGAACGGGAACTGAGAATGCTGAAAGAACTGTGCCATCCGGCGTTTCCGGCCGTGACCGATTATATAGAAGAACCGGAGTATAAGTATCTGGTGATGGAATACATAGAGGGGAAAAATCTGGCGGATCATATACGGGAACACGGTTCCGTGGATCAGGAGCGAGCGGTAAAGTGGGCCCTGGAACTGGCAGATGCGCTCCTGTACCTGCATGAGAGGAAATGTCCGGTGATCTACCGGGATATGAAGCCGGCCAATATCATCATAGACGGGAAAGAGCATGTGCGGATGGTGGATTTCGGTACGGCATTCCTGCGCTATCAGGAGGGAGAGGCAACCTGCGCCGGCGGCACATGGGGATATGCGGCGCCGGAACAGTTCGAAAAGGGCGGAGGCAAAAGGGTGGATGAGAGGAGTGACCTATACGGACTGGGGGCTACCCTGTTTCATATGCTGACCGGGTGCGATCCGTCGCGGCCGCCCTTTCTCATGCAGCCGCTCCGGTCCTATGACAGGAGATTGTCGGCGGAGCTGGAACGGATCGTGCGGAAAGCGACGGAGCCGGAGAGGGAAAAACGGTATGCAAATGTCCGCAGGATGAAGCAGGAACTGGAAAATTTCGGGAAGGCCGACCGGCTCAGGCGTTTAGCCGGAAATGCGGTAAAGGCGGCATATGGCGCGGCATTGGCGGGAGCGGCCCTCTTTTTCCTGTGGTCGTGGGCGTGGATAGAGAGGCTGGACAGCGGACCGGGAGGGGGAATGACGGAGGGGGAAGCGTATGGGATATTCGGGATGTACGGGCTGTGTGGAATAAACAGGAGTGCGGCGGAAGGGAGGATGCTTCAGGCGGCCGTCTGTATCCTGCTTCTTGTCATCGGAAAAAGTGCGGTAACCCGGTGGATGAGCCGGGGATACCGGAGCGTCAGGCAGGAAAAGAATGTACTGCTTATGGTAAAGAGCGGAAAGGGACTTGCAATTGCGCTTGTCCTTGGTGTGCTGGCAGCCGGCAGGACAGGGGGCGGGAGTGTGTGGGCGAAAGATGCGGCAGGATATACGCAGGCAGGGGAAGAACAGGATTTGTTTGTCATTGTGCGCAATGGGCCGGGACAGAAACTGCTGATACGCTATGATGCCGAATATCCTCTTTCCGATACGCTGAAACTGGAACTTCCGTTAAAGAATTTTGAAGCAGGGGAGCATTATGAACTGCGGCTGGAATGTATCAACCGGGAAACAGGGGCGGCACGGAGCAGAACTTTCTATCTGAAAGGGGTTGAACCCTGATGCGGAAATAGGGTATCATAGATACAAAGTATTTAAATTAAGAAAAAAACGGAGGCAGCCGCAATGCATAGAGAACATACGAAAACGGTAAAGATAGGAAATAAGGTGATAGGCGGGGGAAATCCTGTGCTGATACAGTCCATGACGAATACAAGGACAGAGGACGTGGCCGCCACGGTGGAACAGATACACCGGCTGGAAGCGGCAGGTTGCGAGATCATCCGCTGCACCGTCCCGAATATGGAGGCTGCGCTGGCGATAAAGGAGATTAAGAAGCAGATAGCGATTCCGCTTGTGGCGGATATTCATTTCGATTATAAGATGGCAGTTGCGGCGATGGAAAATGGGGCCGATAAGATCCGTATCAATCCGGGGAACATCGGCGGACGGGAGAAGGTAGCCGAGGTCGTGCGTGCGGCCAGGGAAAGGAATATTCCGATACGGGTAGGAGTCAACAGCGGTTCGCTGGAAAAAGAACTGGTGGAAAAATACGAAGGCGTAACGGCGCAGGGCATTGTGGAGAGCGCTTTGGACAAGGTGCGGATGATAGAGGACTTGGGATATGACCGCATGGTCATCAGCATTAAATCTTCCGACGTTATGATGTGCATCAAAGCCCATGAGATACTGGCGGAGCAGACCGATTATCCGCTGCATGTGGGAATCACGGAATCGGGAACGCTGGTGAGCGGAAATATTAAGTCCGGTGTAGGGCTGGGAGTGATTCTGTATCAGGGCATCGGAGATACGATACGGGTTTCCCTGACCGGCGACCCGGTGGAGGAGATCAAGTCGGCGAAGCTGATCCTGCGTACGCTGGGGCTGCGCAGGGGAGGGATCGAGGTGGTATCCTGTCCGACCTGCGGAAGGACAAAGATCGATCTGATCGGGCTGGCAAACCAGGTGGAACAGATGGTGGCGGATATTCCGCTGGAACTCAAGGTGGCGGTGATGGGCTGTGCGGTCAACGGCCCCGGAGAGGCGAAAGAGGCAGATATCGGAATTGCCGGAGGCATCGGGGAAGGTCTGCTGATAAAGAAGGGGGAAATTGTCCGTAAAGTGCCGGAGGCAGAGCTGCTTTTTGCGCTGCGGGAGGAACTGCTGCATTGGAATCAGGCGTAATGTGAAGAAAGCGGGTTAGTCGTGAAAAAGTTTTTGGATGTATTTCCTTCGCTTAAGCTGGAGGGCAGGATAAAGGATTATTTTGAACAGGTGGAGGTGGAACGGATTTCCGCCACCAAACGGAAGGACTTTCTGCGTATTTATATCGTAAGCGGAAGACTGATAGAAAAAGAGCATATACTGAAAGTGGAGGGAACTATAAAAAGACAGTTGTTTCCCGGCTTTCCGATGGTTATTAAAATTTATGAGAAATATCATCTCTCAGCCCAGTACAATCCCGAAAAGTTCATGGATGTTTACCGGAACAGCATTCTTTTGGAACTGAAGGAATACAGTCCCGTGGAGTACAGTGTGTTTAAAAATGCGGATATCTCTTATCCGGATGAGAACCGGCTGCTGCTGACCATAGAGGATTCGGTTCCGGCCAGAAGCAGGGAAGAAGAACTGGTAAGGATTCTGGATAAAATTTATAACGAACGGTTCGGCTTTCGGGTGGATATCGGGGTGGAATATAAGGAAAGCAGCGCGGGAAAGCACACGGAAGAGGATGAATTAAGGATAGCAAAGCAGGTGGCGGAGATCAGCGCCGGCAGCAGGGCTTCGGGTTATGGCAGCAGCGGGGAAACAGAGACAAAGCCGGTTTTGGCAGCTTCAGAAAAGGAGAGTCCGGTCAAGCCGCCGAAAGAGGGCGTGACAAAGCAGAACGAGTCCGGAGGCAGAGGCGCCTTCCGCGCAGGCAGGGGTTCGGACCGGGCGGATTTCAAACGCGCGGTGAAGCGTTCGGACAATCCGGAGGTGGTATACGGGCGCGATTTTGACGAGCCGGCAATGAACATCGAGGATATCATCGGGGAAATGGGAGAAGTGGTCATACGGGGAAAGATCATTAACTCCGATAAGAGAGCCATAAAAAACGAGAAGACCATTCTCTTTTTCGATATTACCGATTTTACAGATACGCTGACGTTTAAGATTTTTGCAGGAAACGAGCAGGTGGAGGAAATCGAGCAGGGGCTTTTTAAAGGCGCCTTTGTAAAGATAAAAGGAATGGCGGTGATCGACAGGTTTGACAATGAACTGACCATCGGTTCCATTGCAGGCGTGAAGAAAATACCGGATTTCACATCCGCCCGTTCCGACAACAGCACGCGTAAGAGAGTGGAACTGCACTGTCATACGAAGATGAGCGATATGGACGGGGTGTCGGAGGCGAAAGATATCGTAAAGCGCGCCTATAAGTGGGGGCATCCGGCCATTGCCATTACGGATCACGGAGTGGTGCAGTCTTTTCCGGATGCAAACCATGTCTGGGAGGATTTGTGGAAAGTTGAAAAGGGGAAGCGAAAGGAAGCCGGGGAAGCGGAACCGGATAAGCAGGACTTTTTTAAAGTCATATACGGGATGGAAGCCTATCTGGTGGACGATCTGAAGGAAATCGTCACGGGAGATAAGGGGCAGGATTTTAACGGTGCATTTGTTGTATTTGATATAGAAACAACCGGGTTTTCACCGGTAAATAACCGGATTATCGAAATCGGCGCGGTGAAAGTGGAGCAGGGAGAGATTATGGACCGTTATTCCGCCTTTGTGAATCCGGAAGTGCCGATTCCGTTTGAAATCGAAAAACTGACCGGCATCAACGACGGGATGGTAGTGGAAGCGCCGAAGATAGAAGCCGTTCTGCCGGAATTTCTGGATTTTTGCCAGGATGCGGTGCTGGTGGCGCACAATGCCAATTTCGATATGGGCTTTATCATGGAAAATGCGCAGAGGCTGGGGATAAAGAAAGAATTTACCTATGTGGATACGGTGGGAATTGCCAGAGTGCTGCTGCCCCATCAGGCGAAGCATACGCTGGATGCGGTGGCAAAGACTTTGGGAATATCACTGGAGAATCATCACCGGGCGGTGGACGATGCGGAGGCGACTGCGGAAATTTTTGTAAAATTCATTCCGATGTTAAAGGAGCGGGAGGCAGATACCTTAGAGAAAGTGAACGCCCTGGGGGATTCCAATCCCGACATCGTAAAGAAGCTGCCCTCTTATCATGCGATCATTCTGGCAAAGAACGATACGGGACGGGTAAACCTGTACCGTCTGGTATCCGAGTCCCATCTGACTTATTTCAGTAAGCGTCCGCGGGTGCCGAAAAGTCTGCTGATGAAGTGCAGGGAGGGACTGATACTCGGAAGCGCCTGCGAAGCGGGAGAACTGTACCGGGCGCTGCTGGATGAAAAACCGGACACGGAAATTGCAAGGCTGGTGAATTTTTATGATTATCTGGAAATCCAGCCTACGGGCAACAACAAGTTCATGATCGCATCCGACCGGGTAAGGAATGTGAATTCCATAGAAGATATTGAAAATATCAACCGGAAGATCGTGGAACTGGGAGAACAGTTTAACAAGCCGGTGGTGGCCACCTGCGACGTGCATTTTCTGGATCCGGAGGACGAGGTATACCGGAGGATCATTATGGCCGGAAAGGGCTTTGCCGATTCGGATGAGCAGGCGCCCCTTTATCTGCGCACCACGGAGGAAATGCTGGAGGAATTCGCTTATCTTGGCAGCGACAAGGCGGAGGAAGTGGTGATCACCAATACCAACCGGATCGCGGATATGGTGGAAACCATGGCACCGGTCCGTCCGGATAAGTGTGCGCCGGTCATTCCCGACAGTGACAAGACACTGACGGATATCTGTTATAACAAGGCGCATGAAATCTATGGAGATGTGCTGCCGGAAATTGTAGAGGCGCGTTTAAAGAGGGAACTGAACTCCATTATTACCAACGGGTTTGCCGTAATGTATATCATCGCGCAGAAGCTGGTGTGGAAATCGGTGGAGGACGGTTACCTGGTCGGTTCCAGAGGCTCGGTCGGTTCCTCTTTTGTGGCGACTATGGCGGGGATCACGGAGGTCAATCCGTTAAGTCCCCATTATTACTGCAGCGAATGCCATTACAGCGATTTTGAATCCGAAGAGGTGAAGGCATATGCCGGAAGGGCGGGCTGTGATATGCCGGATAAAGTGTGTCCGGTCTGCGGCGCTCCCCTGAAGAAGGACGGCTTTGACATTCCGTTCGAAACGTTTTTGGGATTTAAGGGGGATAAGGAGCCGGATATTGATTTGAATTTCTCCGGTGAATACCAGAGTAAGGCACATAAGTACACGGAAGTGATCTTCGGGGCAGGACAGACGTACCGCGCCGGAACCATCGGCACGCTGGCGGATAAAACGGCGTTCGGCTATGTGAAAAATTATTATGAAGAAAGGGGAAAGCATAAGCGGACCTGTGAAATCAACCGGATCGTAACCGGATGCACCGGAATCCGGAGGAGCACGGGGCAGCATCCCGGGGGAATCATCGTACTGCCGCTGGGAGAAGAGATTAATTCCTTTACGCCGGTGCAGCACCCGGCCAACGATATGACGACGGATATCGTAACGACGCATTTTGATTACCACTCCATCGATCATAATCTGTTAAAGCTGGACATTCTCGGACACGATGATCCGACCATGATCCGTATGCTGCAGGACCTGACCGGCATAGACCCCGTCACCATTCCGCTGGATGACCCGCAGGTCATGTCCCTGTTTAAAAATACGGAAGCGCTCGGCATTACACCGGATCAGATAGGCGGCTGTAAGCTGGGAGCGCTGGGGATTCCGGAATTTGGCACGGAGTTTGCCATGCAGATGCTGATTGACACGAAACCGCAGGCTTTTTCCGATTTGGTGCGTATCGCAGGGCTGGCCCACGGGACGGATGTATGGCTGGGAAATGCGCAGACGCTGATTCAGGAAGGAAAGGCTACGATTTCCACGGCCATCTGTACGAGGGATGACATTATGGTCTACCTGATCGGTATGGGGGTGGAAAGTTCCCTTGCGTTTACCATTATGGAGAGCGTCCGCAAGGGAAAGGGATTAAAGCCGGAAATGGAAGCGGCGATGGAAGCGGCAAACGTGCCGGACTGGTATATCTGGTCCTGTAAGAAAATCAAGTACATGTTCCCGAAGGCACATGCGGCGGCATATGTTATGATGGCGTGGAGGATCGCCTACTGCAAGATTAACTATCCCCTTGCCTTTTATGCGGCATTTTTCAGTATCCGCGCATCGGCGTTTTCTTATGAACTGATGTGTCAGGGAAAGGAACATTTGGAAAAAGTCATGGCGGACTATAAACAGAGGATGGACACCCTGTCCAAAAAAGAGCAGGATTCCTACCGCGACATGAAACTGGTGCAGGAAATGTATGCCAGGGGATTTGAATTTTTACCGATCGATATTTTTTCCGCCCAGTCAAGGCTGTTTCAGATTGTGGACGGCAGGCTGATGCCTTCCTTAAGCAGCATCGACGGACTGGGGGAAAAAGCGGCGGATTCCATTGTGGAAGCCGCAAAGGACGGTCCCTTTCTGTCAAAAGATGATTTCCGTCAGAGAGCGAAAGTTTCCAAGACAATTGTGGACTTAATGGGGAGTCTTGGCCTGCTCGGAAATTTACCTGAGTCAAATCAGATAAGTTTATTTGATTTTGTGTCGTAAATATAGTATAATATAATGAATTCTATTTTAATGATGGAGGGTACATATGTTTAATCAGATTTTTGGTAAATTTCTTTTGGAACAAAAGTTGATTTCTTCCGAACAGTTGGATGCGATACAGGACAACCAGAAAAAATCACGGGTCAAATTGGGGCTGATTGCCGTCAGCGAAAAACTGCTTTCGCGGGAACAGGCAAATAAGATTAACAGGAAACAGGCGCTGGAGGATAAGCGGTTTGGAGATATTGCGGTAGAGATGGGATTTTTAACGGAGAGCCAGGTGGGACGGCTTCTGAAACTGCAGGGGAATCCTTATCTGTCCTTCGTCCAGTCGGCCATGGAACTTGGGATCATGACGCTGGAAGAGATAGAGGCCGGAATGGATCTGTACCAGCAGGAAAACGGTTTTACGAATACGGATATGGAGGATTTCAGGAGCGGGGATGTGGACCGCATGATCCCGCTGTATGTCAGGAGTCCCCAGCCGCTTTCCACGGGACTGGTGGGCGTGGCAGTGCGTACGATCATCCGTCTGATCGACAGCGATATATCGATTGAGGCTTCTTATGAGGCTGACAGCTATGAATTTGAAAATCTGGCGATGCAGGAAGTGGAAGGGGAACATTCGATTCTGCTTGGGCTGGCCGGGGAGGGCAACAATCTGCTTGCCATAGCGGAGACATTCGGCAGGGAAGAATTCGGGACAATGGATCTGTTCGCTTTTGATTCGGTCTGCGAGTTCATTAACTGTGTCAACGGGTTGTATGCATCGGAACTGAGTCTGCGGAATGTCCAGGTGGATATGGTTCCTCCTACATTTTATCAGAGTGGACGTGTAACGGCGGAAGATAAGTTGCTGATTGTGCCGATTTATGTGCAGAACCGCAAGATACGGATTGTGATTGCAACGGATACCGGTGTTAAGATTGAAGTATAATATGTAGAAGCGTAGGAGGATAGGATTATGGCAAGAGTTTTGATTGTGGATGATTCCAGAACGTCCCGTAAGATGTTGAAAGAAGTTTTGACGGAAGCCGGATATGAAATAGCAGGGGAAGCAACGAACGGCGAAGAGGGTGTAATTATGTACAGACAGCTGAAACCCGATGCCGTTACGATGGATATTACCATGCCGGTCATGAACGGACTGGAAGCTTTGATCTGTATCAAGAAAGAGGATGACAACGCGAAAGTCATTATGGTAACGGCAGCAGGCCAAAAAGAGAAGATGGTGACGGCTATCAAAGAAGGAGCGGACGATTTTATCGCAAAGCCTTTTGAGCCGGAGCAGGTGGTAGATGCATTGAACTATGTTTTGCGCAGGAAATAACAGGAAATAATAAATGGTACGCCCGCGGAAGGCAATAAAAATGACAAATTTGAAGAAAAATTGCAGAAAATGAAAAAAAGGGCTTGCAATATTTTGTGTTTTATAATAAAATAAACAAGTCGGCAAATGAATGGGTAGCGAACTTATTCATTTGCAAATGTGGCTCGTTGGTCAAGCGGTTAAGACGCCGCCCTCTCACGGCGGAAACAGGGGTTCGATTCCCCTACGAGCTGCTGACTGTTATATGAATATCATATGGACAGCCCAACCCGGAAAATGCTGGAAACTTTGATCGTACAAGGTTTGCAGTATTTTTTTGTTCAGACCTGTGCAGGGGAAGTATGTTGTGCCGGAAAAATTTAACGCAAGGGAAACTTTAAGGGAAAGATTGTCTGCAATAAGCTTAGTGCTTTCAAGGGTTAGCGGAGACTTTACTATAAAATCAGGAGAGAGAAGGGATGTTATGTATATGATTGGCGGAGGGCTTGGGAATCACCATCCTATGCGCGATTTGACGCATAATGTGGGACTTTGTACAAAGATGCTGGCGCACGAATATGAAAAAAATAAAAGTCCCATTTCAGACAAGGAGCGAAAGCTCGGTTACGCAGCAATTATTTTTTTAATCATGGTGATTGCGTGCATCATTTCATTGTTCATTTTACTATAATGCTAATGTTACCGGTGAACAGCAGTCAATAGAACTAAGGAACTGTCACGAAATAACTTGTGCATATTGCGTAGGATAAATTTTCATATGAAAGGCGGAATAAGTGTATGGAAAACGGGGGGCAACAGAACCGTCAAAGTACCCCGGCAGGGGCGTCCTCCTTCACCGCCAAACAATCTGACTGAATTGCCGCGAACTGATACCGACTTTACAAAAAATAAAAGAAAAAGCTGGCATTTTCTATCCCAATGTGCTATAATCGCATAATGACTGTGATTGTATACTTTTTTTGTAAAAATCAGCGGATAGATGGTTAAATTAAGGAGGAAACTGTTGAAATGAGTTTACAGGTGGAAAAATTAGAAAAGAACATGGCGAAGCTGACGATTGAGGTGGCTCCAGAAGAATTGGAAAAGGCTATCGAAAGGGCTTACCAGAAAAATAAGAAGGGCATCAGTATTCCCGGATTCCGGAAAGGTAAAGTGCCGCGCCAGATGATAGAGAAGATGTACGGCAAGGGAGTGTTTTATGAAGATGCGGTCAACGACCTGCTTCCTGAGGCGTATTCAAAGGCATTGGATGAATGTGAGGAAAATATCGTTTCTTCTCCGAAAATCGAAGTCGTTCAGGTAGAGGCGGGACAGCCTTTTATCTTTACAGCGGAAGTGGCGCTGAAGCCAGAAATCGGATTAGGTAAATACAAAGGCGTAAAAGTGGATAAGATAGATACGGAAGTATCCGATGAAGAAGTAAATGCGGAAATCGAGAAAGAGCGGGAAAGAAATGCCAGAAATATTGTCGTCGAAGACAGGGCTGTCAAAGACGGTGATATGACGGTGCTTGACTTTGAAGGCTTTGTAGACGGTGTGGCGTTTGAGGGAGGCAAGGGCGAGGACTATTCCCTGACCATCGGTTCCGGTGCATTTATTCCGGGCTTTGAAGAGCAGCTGATCGGTGCGGAAATCGGTAAAGAGACCGAAGTCAACGTGACTTTCCCCGAAAATTATCAGGCAGAAGAGTTAAAAGGAAAAGCAGCCGTATTCAAGTGTACGATAAAAGAAATCAAGGAAAAGGAGCTTCCGGAGCTGGATGACGAGTTTGCAAGCGAAGTTTCCGAATTCGAAACTTTGGCGGAATACAGAGAAGATGTAAAGAAAAACATCAAGGAAAGAAAAGAAAGTGAAGCAAAGAGCGAGAAAGAGGATGCAGTGATCGATGCCATCATAAACGACTCGGATATCGAACTTCCCGAAGCCATGATTGAGACACAGCAGAGACAGATGGTAGACGAGTTTGCACAGAGAATTCAGATGCAGGGCCTTTCTTTGGAGCAGTATTACCAGTTTACAGGCAGCAGCTATGAGATGCTGGTAGAGCAGGTAAGACCGCAGGCGGAAAAGAGAATCAAGTCCAGGCTGGTATTGGAATCTGTGGCAGCAAAGGAGAACATAGAGGCATCCGAAGAGGATTATGCGAAAGAAATAGAAAAAATGGCTGAGATGTATCAGATGGAAACCGATAAAGTAAAGGAAATGATCACTGAGAGCGGCAAAAAGAACGTCATGGAAGACATCGCCGTTCAGAAAGCCATCGAGTTCGTAGTAGAAAACGCAGTAGAGCAATAATTTAAAACTGGAATCAAAAATCAGCAGAAGCCCGGACGGCCCCCAGAGCAACTTACGGCTGCGAAGCAGACGGAAGTTACTCTGCCATAAAGGGGCTGGGGGGCGGATGCGGAACTGGAATAGGAGGAACGGTCATGAGTTTAATACCTTATGTGGTGGAGCAGACGAGCAGGGGTGAACGGTCTTATGATATTTATTCAAGACTTTTAAAGGATCGGATCATTTTTCTTGGAGAGGAAGTGAACGATGTTTCTGCGAGCATTGTAGTGGCACAGCTCCTGTTTTTGGAGTCGGAGGATCCGGAGAAAGACATCCATCTGTATATTAACAGTCCGGGCGGCGTGATTACGGCAGGAATGGCAATTTACGATACGATGAATTATATTAAATGCGACGTATCCACCGTATGCATCGGTATGGCGGCGAGCATGGGTGCGTTTCTGTTAGCGGGTGGGGCAAAAGGAAAAAGGTTTGCGCTGCCGAATGCGGAGATCATGATCCATCAGCCGGCAGGCGGAGCCCAGGGACAGGCGACGGAAATTGAGATTACGGCAAGACATATTCTTGCAACAAAGGAAAAGATGGCGCGGATCATGGCGCAGAATACCGGACAGGATTTTGAAGTGGTCATGGCCGATACGGAGAGAGATAACTGGAAAACCGCGGAAGAAGCACTGAGTTACGGTTTAATAGACAAGATCATTGAGAGTCATGCAAGTCTTGAAAAATAATCAGGTTGTTAACATGCGCGGAAAACAGCGTAGAAATGAGGAAAGAAATGGCAGGGAAAAATTCCGACGATATCAGATGTTCCTTCTGCAATAAGCCCCAGAGTCAGGTGAAGAAGCTGATTGCAGGGCCGGCGGGAGTCTATATCTGTGATGAATGTATTGATATCTGTGAGGATATTATTGAAGAAGAATATGAGGATGACCCCATAGAGGACGAACTCGACATCAATTTATTGAAACCGGTGGAGATCAAGGAGTTTTTGGATGATTATGTAATCGGTCAGGAGGAAGCAAAGAAAGTTTTGGCTGTTTCTGTTTATAATCATTATAAGCGGGTTACGGCACCGAAAGATGACGATGATGTGGAACTTCAAAAGAGCAATATCATTATGATAGGACCTACCGGTTCCGGCAAGACATTTCTTGCCCAGACGCTTGCCAAGATCATTAACGTACCGTTTGCGATTGCCGATGCGACAACGCTGACGGAGGCGGGATATGTAGGCGAGGACGTGGAAAATATTTTGCTGAAGCTGATACAGGCGGCAGATTACGATGTGGAGCGTGCCCAGTACGGAATTGTATATATTGACGAAATTGACAAGATTACGAAAAAGGGTGAAAATGTATCCATTACCAGGGATGTGTCCGGCGAGGGTGTACAGCAGGCACTTTTGAAGATTGTGGAAGGAACCATAGCCAGTGTACCGCCTCAGGGGGGAAGAAAGCATCCCCACCAGGAGCTGATCCAGATAGACACCACGAATATTCTGTTTATCTGCGGCGGAGCCTTTGACGGTTTGGAAAAAATCGTGGAGTCACGTTTGGACCGCACCCCGATCGGTTTCAGTACGGAAGTTAAGACAAAGAGTTCCAAAGAAATCGGTGATCTGCTGAAAGAAGTGACGCCGCAGGATTTGGTAAAGTTCGGATTGATTCCCGAATTTGTAGGACGCGTACCGATTACGGTCAGCCTGCAGGGACTGGATAAAGAAGCTTTAATGCGGATTTTAAAGGAGCCCAAGAGCGCTCTTATCAAACAATATCAGAAATTGTTTCATTTTGACGGCGTAAAGCTTACTTTTGAAGCGGATGCCATCGAAGCGATTGCGGATAAAGCATTTGAACGTAAGACTGGTGCGAGAGGTCTGCGTTCGATCATGGAAAAGGCCATGATGGATGTGATGTACCGGATTCCTTCCGATGAATCGATTGTAGAGTGTGTCGTTACGAAAGGCGCGGTAGAGGGAAGCAGTGAACCACTGGTAATCCGCAGGGAAGCGATGCGTCCGGCAAGATAAGAACCGGGAATATGAAGGGAATGGAAACGATGAAAACGCCGCCGAAGAAGCGGCGTTTCGTGCATAATGAAGAGTTTGAAAGTTCTTTTCCGAGGATGAAACGGATGTCCGGAGGGACGGGCAGAGAGGTGTAAGAATGGATGATGAAAAAGTGACAAGATATATGCCGGTGGTGGCATTGCGTGGAATGACCATACTGCCTCAGATGATTATCCACTTCGACTTAAGCAGGGGAAAATCCATTGCTGCGGTGGAACAGGCTATGGTGGAGAGCCAGAGAATATTTCTGGTGACGCAGAAACAGCCGGAAGAAAACGAACCGGATTATGAGCAGGTATATCATATAGGGACCATTGCGCTGGTGAAACAGGTAATTAAGATGCCGAAAAACATTGTGCGTGTGATGGTGGAAGGCATTTCCAGGGGGGAACTGCTCTCCCTTACGGAGAAGGAAGAATATCTGGAAGGAGAAATCGGGGAAATTGAGGAAGACTTCCGTCTGAGGGGAACGGTGGAGGAGGAAGCGATGGTGCGGCAGATGAAAGAACTGTTTGCCGGCTATGCATTGTATTATCCGAAAAACGGCGCAGCATTGGAGCGCCATATTCAGGATATTTATGATCTGGGGCGGCTGCTGGATCAGATCACCATCAATATGCCGCTCCATTTTGAAAGCAAGCAGAATGTTCTGGCTGCCGTTGATCCGGAGGAACGCTATCAGGTATTGGCGGATATCCTGTCCCGTGAAATTGAAGTGGCCGGAATCCGCAGGGAACTGTCGGAAAAAATCAAGGGCAGGGTGGATAAGCACCAGAGAGAATATATGCTGCGGGAACAGCTGCAGTTTATCCGGGAAGAACTGGGAGAGGACAATTCGTTTTCCGATGCGGAGCAGTTTGAAGAGGACTTGAAAAAGCTGAAAGCGGGAAAAGAGGTAAAGGAAAAGATACAGAAAGAGATTACCCGTTTTAAAGGGCTGCCACAGAGCAGTTCGGAAAGTGCAGTGGAGCGGGGCTATATCGAGACGCTGCTGGAGCTGCCGTGGGATAAGCAATCAAAGGATAATACGGATATTACAAAAGCGGAGGAAGTGCTCAACCGTGACCATTACGGTTTAAAACAGGTGAAGGAGAGGGTTCTGGAGGCATTGGCAGTGCGCTGCCTGACCAGGCAGGGACAGTCGCCGATCATCTGCCTGGTGGGACCGCCGGGAACGGGAAAGACTTCCATTGCAAAGAGCGTGGCACAGGCAATGGATAAAAAATATGTACGCATTAGCCTGGGAGGCGTGCGGGACGAAGCGGAGATAAGGGGCCACCGGAAAACGTATGTGGGCGCCATGCCCGGACGTATTGTGGCCGGGCTGCGGCAGGCAGGCGTGAAGAATCCGCTGATGCTGTTAGACGAAATTGACAAAGTAAGCAGCGATTACAAAGGCGATACTTCATCGGCGCTTTTGGAGGTGCTGGACAGTGAGCAGAACAATAAGTTCAGGGATCATTATGTGGAACTTCCGATCGATCTGTCCGAGGTGCTTTTTATCGCTACGGCCAATTCGACCGAGACGATTCCAAGGCCGCTGCTGGACCGCATGGAGCTGATCGAAGTGACCAGTTATACGGCCAATGAGAAATTCCATATTGCAAAAGAGCATCTGGCGGAAAAACAGTATAAGAAGAACGGTCTGACGGAAGGGCAGCTTTCCATCAGTGACAGCGCGTTGAAGAAGATCATAGAGGCTTATACAAGGGAAGCGGGAGTCCGTGACCTGGAGCGCAAGATCGGAAGCATCTGCAGGAAAGCGGCAAAAGAAATCCTGACGGATAAAAAAGAGAGCGTGAAGGTGACTGCCACCAATCTGCAGAAGTATCTCGGCAAAGAAAGATACCATACGGAAAAGGCCAACGAACGGGATGAAATCGGAATCGTAAGAGGTCTGGCGTGGACCAGTGTGGGGGGAGAAACCCTGCAGGTAGAGGTCAACCGGATGCCGGGTAAAGGGGAGGTAGAACTGACCGGGCAGCTGGGAGACGTGATGAAGGAATCGGCGATAACGGCCATGAGTTATGTACGTTCCGTGAGCAGACAGTACAAGATACCGCAGGAGGTTTTCAGGAAAAATGATTTACACATCCATATTCCGGAAGGGGCGGTGCCGAAAGACGGCCCAAGCGCAGGCATAACCATGGCGACGGCCTTGCTTTCCGCCATTACGGATATTCCGGTACGGGCGGATGTGGCGATGACGGGAGAGATTACGCTGCGCGGCAGGGTGCTTCCAATCGGCGGATTAAAGGAAAAGATTCTGGCGGCCAGGACGGCGGGAATTAAAACCGTGCTTGTACCGAAGAAAAACGAAAAAGATATAGAAGAAATAGCCGGAGAGATCAAAGCCGGACTGGCGATTCACTTCGTGGAAACCATGGAAGATGTGCTGGCACATGCGTTCACCGAACAGCCGGGAGAAAAGGATTCGGCGGATAAAAAAGCGTATGCAGGTGAAAATGTCCGTGCGGATGAAAAAACGGCAGATAAAACGGATACAAAGGCCAGGAATGGCAAGAAAGGGCAGAAGAACAGGAATTAGATATGATAATTAAAAGCGTAAATTTGGAAACGGTATGCGGAATTACCAGTAAGCTTCCGGACAATCCGCATATGGAGTTCGCGTTTGCCGGCAAGAGCAATGTGGGAAAATCTTCCCTGATCAACGGTCTGATGAACCGGAAATCTCTGGCCAGGACAAGCGCCCAGCCGGGAAAGACGCAGACCATCAATTATTATAATATCAACAACGAACTTTATTTTGTGGATCTGCCCGGTTACGGCTATGCTACCGCCAACGAAGCGGTCAAGGCACAATGGGGAAAGATGATAGAGCGGTATCTTCATACGAGCAGACAGCTTCGGGCCGTGTTTCTGCTCGTTGACATACGGCATGAACCTTCGGACAATGACCGGATGATGTACGACTGGATCTGCAGACAGGGTTTTTTCCCGATTATCATTGCCACGAAATCGGACAAAATTAAGAGAAGCCAGCTGCAGAAGCATGTCCAAATGGTAAAGACAGGGCTGCGTGCGCGGTCTGATGCGGCGGTTCTTCCCTACTCCGCTCTGAGCAAGCAGGGCAGGGAGGAAATCTATGCGGTGCTGGATCAGTATCTGGAATCCGGGAAAGAGGAAGCGTAGGAAGGCTGTCTGATACCGGCATGGAAAAGAAGGACTGCGGGGGGCGAGTGAAGAGAATCGGAGGTGTTCTTTGTGAAACCGTCATCAAGGACGTACTTAAAGGTAATCATGAATCTGGGAATTGCGGTGGTGATCCTGCTGCTTTTCTTATTGCTGCTGCCGAGGATTCTGGTATTTTTCATGCCCTTTTTCATCGGTTGGATCATCGCGCTGATCGCAAATCCACTGGTGCATTTTTTTGAAGAAAAGCTGAAAATCAGAAGAAAAGCCGGAACGGCGTTTGTGATCATAGCAGTTATCGCGCTTGTGGTGCTGGCAGGATATCTGATAGGCTCCAAGGTTGCGCAGGAGGCAGTGGGGCTGATGAACGGACTGCCGGAGATGTGGAACAGCGCGGAAGAGGATTTTCGGACGATCGGAAAGAATCTGGATGTACTGTACAGCCGTTTTCCGGAGGATGTGCGGAATACGATAGCGGATATCGGGGAACAGATGGAAGGATTTGTAGGCGAACTGGTAGGACAGGCCGGAACGCCGACCATAGAGGCAGTGGGAAATTTTGCCAAAAATCTGCCTACGATTATCATCGGTATTATCATGTGCCTGCTTTCCGCCTATTTTTTCGTGGCGGAGCGGGAGTATATGTCGGTGAAAGTAAAGGGGCATATGCCGGAGTCGCTTATTTACCGCTGGGATATGATGGCAAGGAGTTTTAAGCGTGCCGTGGGAGGCTATTTCAAGGCGCAGCTGAAAATAGAAATATGGATGTATGTTTTGCTGGTAATCGGCTTTACCGTATTAAAGGTGAATTATGCGCTGCTGATCGCGCTGGGGATTGCGGTACTGGATTTCCTTCCTGTTTTCGGGACGGGAACGGTACTGCTGCCGTGGGCGGTCATTAAAATACTCAGTTCGGATTATAAAATGGCGGTGGGGCTGCTGATCATTTGGTGTGGCGGACAGCTGGCGCGGCAGATCATCCAGCCTAAGATTGTAGGGGATTCCATAGGCGTGCCGCCGATTCCCACCCTGTTTCTGCTGTTCATCGGCTATAAGGCGGCAGGGGTGTTCGGGATGATCATTGCAGTGCCGATAGGGATCATTGTTGTGAATATGTATCAGGAAGGCGTGTTTGACACGACGATTAACAGTATCCGGATTCTGCTGGCCGGGATCAACAATTTCAGACGGCTGGAGGACGAGGATATGGCAGGGGTGAAAGAGTATGAGAAGCGGCGGAGAAAGACAGGAGAGCAGGACGACCGGTAGTCCGCAGAGAATGAATTGGCATGTAAGGAAAGAAGGCTTGTATAAATGAAAGTTACGGTATATAGCTGCAGGGAGTTTGACGAGAGGGAGCTGTTTGTGAAGTATGGGAAAGAGCTGGGGCTGGAGCTGACGCTTTGTCCGGATGCGCCGGACAGGGGAAATCTTGCGCTGGCAAAAGGGAGTGAGTGTGTGGATATTCTCACTTCCAAGATGACAAGGGAGCTGTTGGCGGGCCTGAAGGAAAACGGAGTGCGTTATCTGGTGACACGCACGATCGGGTATGACCACATTGACCTGGCTGCGGCGAAGGAGTTGGGAATTACGGTGGCGAATGCGCCTTACGGTCCCCATGGGGTAGCCGATTATGCGGTGATGATGATTCTTATGTCCATCCGTAAGATGAAGCGGATCATTGAGAGGACGAATATTCAGGACTATTCCCTGAAAGGGATTCAGGGCAGGGAATTGAAAGATTTAACGGTGGGAGTGATCGGCACGGGACGGATCGGAGAGACAGTGCTTCGGAATCTGTCCGGGTTTGGCTGCAGGCTGATCGCTTACGATCTGTTTGAAAAAGAGGGTGTAAGGAACTATGCGGAGTATGTGTCTTTGGAAGAAATGTGGAAGCGGGCGGATGTGATCACCCTTCATGCGCCGCTGACGGAGGACAATTACCATATGATCGGGGAGGACAGCATTGCGCGGATGAAAGACGGCGTGGTCATTGTTAATACGGCGAGAGGCGGACTGATTGATTCACAGGCGCTGATTGCCGGAATAGAATCGGGAAAGATCGGTGCAGCCGGGTTGGATGTGGTGGAACATGAATTCGGGCTTTATTATTATGACCGGAAATCGGATGTGCTGGATAACAGGGAACTTGCGGTCCTGCGCGGTTTTCCTAACGTAACGGTGACCCATCATATGGCCTTTTACACCGATGACTGCGTGGAGACGGTAGTCCGCGACTCTCTGGCAGGCTGCAGACTTTTCCTGGAGGGAAAAGAAAATCCATGGAGGGTTGCATAATTGCGGAACATAAAAGTCATACTTCAATATGAAGGAACAAGATATCAGGGCTGGCAGAAACAGGAGCGCACGGCCAATACCATTCAGGGAAAACTGGAAGCGCTGTTGACAAAGATGTGCGGGCAAAAGGTGGAAGTGGACGGTTCCGGAAGGACGGATTCCGGTGTACATGCTTTAGGGCAGGTGGCGAATTTCCACTTGGAAACAGATAAGACGCCGCGGGAGATCATGGATTATATGAATGCTTACCTGCCGGAGGATATTGCGGTCATTCAGGCGGAGGAAGTGCCGGAGCGTTTTCACAGCCGTCTGAACGCCAAAGGCAAAACATACTGTTACCGGGTGTTAAACAGTGATGTGCCACATATATTTGATAGAAGGTATGTTTACAGACTGCCGGATGCACTGGATATGGATGCCATGCGCCGTGCGGCGGAGGCTTTGTGCGGCACGCATGATTACAGGGCGTTTACGTCCAACAAAAAAAGCAGGAAGTCCACGGTGCGGACGGTGGATGCCATTGGCATGGAAAGGATCGGGGATGAGATCCGTTTTACATTCAGCGGGAATGGGTTTCTGTACCATATGGTACGTATTATGACGGGTACCCTGTTAGAAGTGGGGATGCATAAGAGGGATGCCGGACAGATGGAGTGGCTGCTTGACAGGGGAACCAGGGAAGATGCCGGATTCCTCGTGCCGGCCCAGGGATTGACATTAGTGGAGGTTCGTTATAAGTGAATAAGTCAAAACGCATGAAAGTTGTGTTTTTTATATATATTGCAGTGGTCATAAAGGTGATCATTTTCAAATATCCGTGGGAGGATTTACGGGTCATTGTGAACAGCTGGGAAAAAGACGTGATTCTGGAGGGGTTGGACACCGCCAATTTTACGTTGTTCAAGACGATAAAGATGTATATTGATTATTCTTATATGCTGAATAGTTTTGAAAATCTGGTGGGGAATGTGGTGGTGTTTATTCCCTTTGGTTTTCTGCTGCCTTATATACAGCCGAAGAGCCGGAATTTTTTTGTGCTGCTGTTAAATGCCTTCCTGTTTGTGCTGGGGATTGAAGTGTTCCAGCTATTCAGTGCATTCGGGGCGTTTGATGTGGACGATATCCTGTTAAACTGCGTGGGAGCGGTGATGGGATGGGCAGCTTATGTGGAGTGGGAGGCTGTGAAGAAGAGAAGGTTCGTTAAGAGCAGACAGTGTTTGTGACAGAGATGGGAATAATGCGGGGTCGAAACGTAACTTTTATCCGGGCGGCCTCCGCACCTGGCCGGGTGTCATGCCGGTCTGTTTTTTGAAAACCCTGGAAAAATAATAGATATCATGAAATCCCGTCTGCCGTGCCACTTCCGCTATCGTATAGAAGTTAGTTTCCAAAAGCTGTTTCGCCCTTGCGATGCGTATCGTATTCAGATAGACAAAAATCGTTTGGCCGGTCCATTTCCGGAACTGGCGGTTCAGATGATCAAAATGGTAGTGGAAGCGTTCCTGCAGGAGTTCCCCTGAAATCTGTTCTGCATAATGCTGGTTCAGATAGGCGATTAATTCGGGAATGACCTGTTTTGCTTTGCCGCTGACCGGAATTTCCCGGCTGAAGATACCTTTGGCATAATCTGCGGATACCGTGACCGCCAGTTCCTGCAGGACGCAGGCAGCCAGCCATCGGTTATGGATGTCCGGCGCATGAAAGGCGGCAGCGATCCGTTCCGTGATTTCCCGTGCCCGGAGTATTCCCTGGCCGGTTTCCATCGTATGATATTTGGGGAATGGGATTTCCTGTCCCGTTTCCGACAGGCCGGACAGATGTCCGCTTTCGTGCGGGTTCAGATTTTCCCATGAAAAATGTATGTAGAAAAAACGGCATACGGAGGGTTCCAGTCCCCTGTGCTCCTTGGACGGCTCTAACAGGAGAACGTCGTTTTCCTTTAAATGATATTCTTTTCTGTCTTCCGCGAGGAACAGTTCGCCGGACAGGATGTAATATAGGATGTATTCGTGGTACTGCCGCCGGAAATGCAGATAGGGCGGTTTGACCGATGCGAAGTCTGCGGCCGAAATTTGCGGCATTCTTAAGTTTCTTATGTATAATCCGGTGTTTTCTGGCTTTTCTGTCATGGTATGCGTTTTCCCCGCTTTCTTCTTTTTTCTTTCTGGTTCCGGCTGTTTCATTATAACAGATTTTCCGGCAGCTGAAAATAAGAAATATGTCGCTAAAATACAAAATTCAGGTCAGTATTTTTTATTGTATGCGGGGAGGAATGCAGTACAATAAGAAAAAAGAACAGACAGAGGCAGGGAAAGAGGATGAAGGATATGACACAGGGTTCACCGGCAAAGCTGCTCCTTGGTTTTGCGGTGCCGATGCTGATCGGAAATTTGTTTCAGCAGATTTACAATGTGGTGGATACCATGATCGTAGGCAGGTATCTTGGGGAGGAAGCGCTGGCGGGAGTCGGGAGTACCGGAACGCTGACCGCTTTTTTGCTTGCTCTGGTGTTTGGGCTGTGCAACGGCGCCGGCCTTATTGTGGCACAGTGCTTTGGCTGTAAAGATTCGGAACAAATGAAAAAAACGGTGGTTTCCCTTATATGGGTAGGGGGAATTTTAACTGTATGCGTATCACTGCTGGGCATATTTGCTTCCCGTTTCTTTCTCATGCTTTTGAGCGTTCCGGAGAATGTGGCCGGATATTCCATGGAGTATCTGCGCATCCTGTATAGTCTGGTATTTGGCAGTGTGGCCTATAACGGCGCTGCCGCCATCCTGAGGAGTACCGGGGATTCCCGTACGCCGCTTGCGGCGCTGATCGTCTCTTCCCTGCTGAATGCAGGGCTGGATATATTTTTTATTACAGTCTGCAGGATGGGTGTGTCAGGGGCTGCCTATGCCACGGTGATGTCGCAGTTCCTGTCGGCGGTTATCTGTATCGCATATCTTGTGAAAAAGCGTCATCTGCTGGGATTGGCAGGGATGGGGATGAAACCGGAACGGCACTTTGTCCTGCTGATCATAAAGACGGGATTTCCGGCGGCTTTCCAGTCCTGTATGATTTCCCTCGGAGGTATGAGCGTCCAGCGGCTGATCAATTCTTACGGGGCGTCCGTCATGGCGGCATATGTGGCGGCAAACCGGATCGACAGTATGGCGATACAGATTATTGTTTCCATTGGTACGGCCTTGTCCGTATTTACCGGACAGAATATGGGAAAGGGCGATTTCGCACGTATCCATGAGGGGCTTAGGAAAACTCTGGGTATGATGATGCTGGCGGACAGTTTTGTGGCGGCTTTTGTCTTTATTTTCCGATACAGGCTGATGGGGATTTTCCTTGATGCTTCCGTGTCGGGGGAAGCCATAGAGATCGGGGCGGTGTATCTGTCCATTATTGGCGTGGCCTATCTGATTGCCGGAATTATGCAGAGTTACCAGAATGTGATCCGCGGTTCCGGCGATATCAATACCTGTATGGTGGCGGGGCTGACCGAACTAGCCGGCCGCATGGTATTTGCTTATCTGCTTTCTTCCGCCATCGGTGTTACGGGCATATGGATCGCCACGCCGCTGTCATGGGGCTGCGGCTGCGTGATACCGGTGGCGCGTTACTATGGGGGAAAATGGAAGACGAAGAAATTAATTGAAGGCGGGATGCAGCCCGCCGGGTCATGATGCGCGGCTTTTCGGCTGCGGCAAAGAGATATCATAAGGCAGCAGGAAGTGCTGATTGGGAAACAAAAGGAAAAGCTGGGAATCCATGATTTGTGGATGCAGAAACGGAAGCTGGAATGGCGTACGGTTCCGGTGGAAAAATATGGAACCTGTGTGAAAGAAGATATGGAAGGGGAAATGAAATGGCTTCTCTGGCATTTCCTGGCATGTGCTCCCGATACCTTTGGGGAGAAATACGATTTGACGCAGCTTTACCGGAACGGAATCCTTTACGGTACCGGGGAGATAAAGGAACTGAGGTTTCTTGCGGAACAGCCCTGTGCCGTTTATGAAGGGATGAATGTGGGGATTGTGCGGGAGAGGGGAGGAATACCGGACGGGGATGCCCGAATCCGTATAGATGATAGTACGGAACTTGGAATTTATCTGCTGGAGGAGCAGGAATCCGAAGATGAGAGGACGCCGCCGTCCGTGTTTTCCTCCTGGGAAGAAGTGTATTATCGGGAACCGGACAGCAGAAAGAGGGAAAGGCTCCGTTACCTGTCCCCGGACCTGTCTCTTGCCGCGGGAGAAGGAATATGCTTCCAAACATTTGACGAATTGAAGGAGCGGAGGGAGAAACGGCTGGCATGGTTTGGCACAGATTCCAAATGGCTGGTGCAAAAAAAGCTGATATGGATGGAGTAGGCAGCCGCTGCGGGGAGCAGACCGCAGCGGCAGGTAGAAACTGTAAACGGGTTTCCGGTAACAGTCCAGTCATATTGTTTGGTGGTGAAGGAGGACGCCCCTGTCGGGGTGCTTTGGCGGTTTGGTTGTTCCCTGTTTTCCATGCACTTATTCCGGCGGATTTTTCTAAGCAGAATAGCAAAGGTTTTTCCATGCTGCGGGCCGCCCACAGCCGGAAACTGTCGCCGTAAAATTCCTTTGGCCGGAGCGTTGTCTGTCACCACCAAGCAATATGACTGAACTGTTACGGCTTCCGTGTCATTTTACAACTATATGCTTGTGGACGGCCATAATAGATGCTATACTGAAATTAAGTATATGGAACCGTGGGTAGGATGCCCGCTTATCCGGCAGGCAGAGACCTGTCCGGTAAAGGCAGGAAAGCAGGGGTATATGAAATTAAATTATAAGAGAACGTTCTTCATTGGTTTGGCATTTCTTTCGATTTCAGGATTCTGGCAGATGTATGACAGTATCATTCCGTTGATCCTGCAGAATACGTTTCATTTGGGTGAAACCGTAACGGGAATATTGATGGCGATGGACAATGTGCTGGCGATTTTTCTGCTGCCGGTTTTTGGGGCGCTGTCCGATAAGGTGGATACGAAGATTGGAAAGAGAATGCCTTTTATATTAAGCGGTACGGCATTGGCGGTTTTGTTCCTGATGCTGCTGAATGCGGCGGACAGACAGCAGAATCTTGTCCTGTTTATATGCGTGCTGTTTTTGCTGCTGTTGTCCATGGGACTGTACCGCTCCCCGGCAGTGGCGCTGATGCCGGATTTGACGCCGAACCGTTTGAGGAGTAAGGCGAATGCGGTCATTAACCTGATGGGGGCCGTGGGCGGCGTCTATGCACTGCTTATGATAAAACTGCTGGTGGGCGCGGGGGAACGTCCGGATTATCTTCCGTTGTTTTTAAGTGTGGGCGGACTGATGACGGCTGCGGTTCTTGTGTTGTTTGTAACCATTCGGGAAAAACAGGTGGCAGGGCAGGTGGCGGAAGAAGAACGGGGGCAGGAGGAGACGGCACAGAAAAAATCCGAACCGGATAAAGAAAACACAGGCAGCGGAACCGGTACAACCGTGCTTTCCAAACCGGTAAAGCGGAGTATGATTTTCCTGTTGTTATCCATTCTTCTGTGGTTTACGGCTTATAATGCGGTAACAACCGCTTTTTCCCGCTATACGAGGGTGGTATGGCATATGGAAGGAGGGAGTTTCGCCGACTGCCTGATGGTGGCGACTGTGGCGGCAATCATAAGTTATATTCCCATCGGAAATATTGCCAGCAGGATAGGCAGGAAAAAAACGATACTGGCAGGTATTATACTGATGAGCGTCTGCTATTTCGCGGCTATTTTTGTGGGGGCGTATCATCCGGTGATCAATATAGCCTTTGCGGCAATCGGCATTGGCTGGGCGGCAATTAACGTGAATTCTTATCCGATGATCGTAGAGATGAGCAAAGGCAGCGACATCGGGAAGTTTACCGGAACCTATTACACCTTTTCCATGGCGGCGCAGATCGTAACGCCGGTATTGTCCGGTTTTTTGCTGGAAAATGTGTCTTACCGGACACTGTTTCCTTATGCGTTCCTTTTCTCCATGCTGGCATTTTTCACGATGACGCAGGTGCGGCATGGAGATTCCAGACCGGAGAAAAAAAAGGATATACTGGACAATTTTGATGTGGAGGATTAAAATAAGCGGGGAAAATCAAAAGAAGACGGTTTCCGTGCAAAGAGAAGGGGCGGCGGAGACCTGAAAGGGATGGAACGAAAATGACAGTCATATTGGCAATAGCGGCGGCAGTGACCGGGTTATACCTGCTGGCAATTATGCCGAGGATGGTACATAAACCGGATAAGCAGCCTCTTTTGGGCGTATTATATGCACATCGGGGACTGCATGATAACGGAAGCGATGCACCTGAAAATTCCATGCGGGCTTTTGAAAAAGCGGTAAAGGCGGGCTATGGGATAGAACTGGACGTGCAGCTTTCCAGGGACAGGATTCCGGTCGTGTTTCATGATTTCACACTGGAACGGGTATGCGGGGTAAAAGGCAAGGTGTACGATTATACCTATGAGGAGCTGCAGCGGTTCCGGCTGTATCAGTCGGAAGAAAGGATACCCCGGTTTGAGGATTTTCTGAAAATGGTAGACGGCAGGGTGCCGCTGATCGTGGAATATAAGGTAGAGTGGACCGATGCGGCAGTCTGTCCGCTGGCAGACAGGCTGCTGCAGGATTACAGGGGGACATACTGCATCGAGTCTTTTAATCCGCTGGCTCTGCTCTGGTACAGGAAGCATCGTAATGAGGTGGTGAGGGGGCAGCTTTCGGATGCTTTTCTGCAGGAAGAGGGACTGAAGGGGCTGCTCTATTTCGTGCTGGAGCATATGCTGCTGAATTTCATGACCAAACCGGATTTTATCGCATATAATCATAAGTATTACTGGACGCTGTCGAGGCAGATCTGTAAGAAGCTGTACCGTTGTCTGGCGGTGGCATGGACGATAAAGAGTCAGAAAGAGCTGGAGGCGAGACAGAAGGATTTTGATCTGTTCATATTTGACAGTTTTATTCCCGGAGGAGAGAGTTAAAAATGAGAAGCAGGGTTATGTATCTAACAGCAGTTATCGTATGTGCATTGGGCATGACGGCATGTGCAGGAGAGAAGGGAAAAGACCTGTCCGTGCAGCCGGAAGGAACCGGAGCAGAGTTACAGGGTAATGTAAGTCAGGAAGGGCGGATGCCGGAAGCGGAGGAACAGGAACCGGAAAGTCAGAAGTCCGTGACAGAGCTCGGACAGGAGCCGGAAGCAGCGGCCGGACCGGAACAAAGCGGACAGGAGACAGGGACCGGACAGGAGCCTGGAAGCCGGGAGCCGGAAGCGGCGGCCGGACCGGAACAAAGCGGACAGGGGACAGCGGCAGAACAGGAGAGCGCACCGGCAGGAGAAACAGACGGAGAATACGGGATACGTTTTGATGAGTCGACAGAGACATATGAGGCGGAGGACGGTACAGTTCTTCTGACAGTGGAAACCAGTTTTCCGGTGTTAACGATTCCGGCTCATGAGCAGGTGGCAGAGACGATCAACCGTTATGTCAGGCAGGATGGCATATTCGGCGGGGACGGAATGGAAGGCATGACGGTGCAGGAGGTTCTGCAATGGGCAGAGGAAGATTACCAGGCGCGCGGAAAAGACAGCTGGTATGCGAATTATTCTCTGTATAAAGGGTATGGGCTGCAGAGGATGGATGACGATGCGGTCAGTTTCATTTTAGAGGTTTATGCTTATACAGGAGGCGCCCATCCGAATACCATGCTGTACGGGCTTACGTTCGATACACAGACAGGGGAAAGGCTGAGTCTGGTGGATGTGGTGGAAAATGAAGAGGCGGCTTCGGCGGCGGTGCTTCGGTTTCTTTTGGAAGAAACGGGAAAAGAAAAATATCAGGGAGCTTTTTTTTCAGGGTATGAAGAAACCCTGAGCCGTTTGCTGAGGGAAGGTACATGGTATTTCGGTGAAGACGGATTCCACATTATCGCCAATACCTATGAAATTGCTCCCTATGTAGCGGGCAGCTTTGATTTTGTGATTCCTTATGAACAGGCGGATTTTTTAAAGGAAAGGTATTTAAAGAAGGCGTCTTAAAAGAAAACTTTGGGAAAGGGACGGATGATTGATTTTAAACGGATCGAAGAATACAGTGAAAATAACCGTATTGAGGCAAAGCGGGCGCTAGGGGGCCTTCCGGGGAGCATTTGGGAGACGTATTCGGCTTTTGCCAATTCTTTCGGAGGAATTCTGCTTTTGGGTGTGGAAGAGCTTCCGGATAAAACGTTCCGGACAGTGAACCTTCCGGCGCCGGAAAAGCTGATCGCAGAATTCTGGGAGATTATCGGGGATAAAAGCCGGGTCAGCGAAAATATCCTGTCCAAGTGGGATGTGGAAATCCATACCATTGACGGGGACCATATCATTAGTATTACAGTGCCGAGGGCAGACCGGAGGAGAAGACCGGTATATATTGGAAACAATCCTTATCAGGGGTCTTACAGGCGGGACGGGGAAGGAGATTACCACTGTACGGAAGAAGAGGTGCGCATGATGCTGCGGGACAGGCAGGAGCGTACTTTGGATGAGAAAGTGCTGCCCCATATGTCGGGGGAAGTTTTTGTGGGGGAAACACTCAGACGGTACCGTGCCTATCTGAAAGACCGGCATCCGGAGCAGGGGTACGAATCGGAACCGGAGGACGGACTGGTGTGCAGGATAGGAGCCGGCAGGAGGGGAAAAGACGGGCAGGTGTATCCGACGGCGGCGGGACTGCTGATGTTCGGTTATGAAGACGAAATCGTAAGGCAGTATCCTTACTTTTATCTCGATTATCAGGAACGCGGGGGGGACGGACAGATCCGGGAGCGGATCGTCTCTAACTCAGGGAAATGGAGTGGCAATCTGTTTGATTTTTACCTGAAGATTTCGGGAAAGATCGTGCGCGGGCTGCCATGGGACATTCACAGGCCGGTGAGGGAAGCGGTGGCTAACTGCATGGTGAACGGTGATTATATGGGCTCCGGGGGACTGGTTATGGTGAAAAAGCCGGATGAAATCTGCATTACGAATCCGGGCAGCTTCCGTATCGATATTCAGGAGGCTGTGGACGGCGGTAAATCCGATCCGCGGAATACGGGGATTGCAAAGTTATTCAATCTGGTGAAGGTAGGAACCCGCACCGGGAAGGGTGTGCCCGATATGTATGCCGTATGGAGCAGGAAAGGATGGCGGATGCCGGAGATACAGGAACGTTTTAAACCCGACCGCATTACGTTAAAGCTGCCGCTGGCAGCGGGCAGTGCAGCCGGGAAGAAAACGGATTCCCTGATAGGACTGCAGGAGTATCAGGAAGCCATTCTGGACTATGTGACATGGGCGATCTATGTGAATGAAGAGGATGTGGAAAGCGCCATCGGGATCAGTGAAGCAGAAGCCGGCGCGGTCCTGGGCCGGATGGAGGCGGACGGAATACTGATCCGGACGAAGGAAAAGGCGGGATACAGGCTGAAAATATAAAGGGATAGTCTTGGTCTGTCCGGTGGACCTGAATGCAGGGCGGAATGAGTGTCCGGCATAACGGAGATGGCAATCGGTATCGTAAAGGCGGGAGAATTGTATGAAAATCTTAGTGATAGGCGGAAGTTATTTTTTTGGAAGGGTGTTTGTCATGCAGGCAGCGGGGGAGCATGACGTGACCGTGCTCAACAGGGGAACTTATTCCATGGAGGGGCTGGGAGCCAGACAGATAACGGGCGACAGGAAGGATGTATCCGTATGGAAGGGATGCACGCAGGATTATGATGTGATCGTTGATTTCTGTGCTTATGAAAAAGGCGATATTGCCAGAGTGCTTGGGAATTTACCGGGGAATATCGGACAGTATATTTTTATCAGCACGGTGGATGTTTATGAACGGGGAAATGGGGGAAACGGAAAAAAGGATGAGGAAACGCCGTTTGAGCAGCGCATGTTTCCCGGAGAGGCCGGCGCTTATATTGCCGGTAAGACAGCTTTGGAGCGGGAAGTGACGGAGGAATGCGCCAAACGGAATATCCGCTATACCGTGCTGCGGCCGGCTATATTATACGGACCGTTCAATTATGCACCGAGGGAATCGGAATATATCCGGATGATGGTACAGAATGGCGTTCTGCCGCGCATCACGGGCGCTGCAGGCAGGTTTCAGTTCCTTTATGTGAAGGATGCGGCAAAAGCCGTGATGAGATGTCTTCTGAATGAAACGGCCTGCGGGCAGGCCTATAATCTGTGCGGGGATGAAGTGCTCACCTATGATTTGTTTTTGGACGGTTTAAAAGGAGCGGCCGATTTGGAAGTGCAGGAAATCCCGATTTCGTGTGAACAGGCCGGGGAACGGGGAATCCCGCTTCCGTTTCCGGTTACGGAAGCGGAGACGGAACTTTATTCCAATGAAAAAAGCAAACGGGAGCTGGGAATGGTCTACACGGGATTTCCGGAAGGCATGGCGAAGACTTACCGGGCATTTAAAGGGGTATTTGGTTAACGGATTTCAAAGGCTCTGCCTACCGTCCATAGGCAGACTTAACGGCAGGACAGCCGGGTAAACAGGAAAGGGAAAGAAACTACCATATTCCGAGCAGGTGCTGCATCAGCAGGCTCAGTTCTTGTAAGTTTTACCGTGACTGCCTTATCCAGAGTGGCGCTGCCCAGCCCGTACATGCTGTCCCAGGTGGAAGCCGCGGCTGTAACGGAAGAAGTGTCATTGACGGCGGTGCCGGCGAAGATGCCGAATGCTTCCCCCGAAGTCTGCGAAAAGCCTACCAGAGTACCGAATTGGGGAAAAATCACAGCGGCCAGCACATTGAAGAAGAAAATGACGGAAATGGCCTGCGCCACTTCTTCGTCGTCCGCGTCAATGACGGGGGCGGTAGCTGCAATGGCGGAGCCGCCGCAGATAGAAGACCCCACGCCGACCAGTGTGGAGATTTTGGACGGAATATGCATGGCTTTATGCAATAAATATGCAATGAGCAGGGAAGTGAAAATGGTGGTAAGGATGATAGGGAGAGACTGTTTTCCCGTTTCCAGGATAACCGACAGATTCAGGCCGAATCCCAAAAGGATGACCGCATACTGAAGGATTTTCTTGGATGTAAAAGTAACGCCCGGCTTTAAGCTGTCCGTAACAGGGAAAAAGAGGGTGATGACCATGCCTGCAAGAATGGCAATGACAGGGCCGCCGATAATGGGAAAAGCTTTTCCAAGCAGCAAGGAAGGGACTGCAATGACCAGGCAGAGCAGGACGCCTTTGTAACTTTCTTTCAGTTTTTTCATATAGATTGTTCACCTTTCTTAAAACAGATTATATTGATCTGATTATAGCATTGCCGGAATGCCGGAACAATACTAAAAAATATGAGAAAGCAGTTTATAAGTAAAGGGAAAATGCCGATATATAGATTAACATAACGAATGCAGAAGGCAAAGAAAACGGAGTTTCTTTCAGGCTGTGGGATTCAAGGAGGATAAAAGTATGAGTATGGTAACGGTTAATTTGGCAGGGCTAACGGGAAATACGGCAGCCGGTGCAGGCATAACGGGCAATAAGGGAGAAGGTCAGGATGGAAACGGACAGGTGAAAAACGGTTCCATTTATGCAGGAAACATCAACAATATGACCAATGACCGCATTGAGCAGAAACGTGCCATGGCACGGAAACAGGCATCCAAAGCGATCATGGATCAGTTTGCGGCAGACAATGAAGTGACGGACAGGATAAAGGAACTGAGAACCAGAAACACGGAGATAAAAGAAGAGACATCCGCCTTGCTGGATCAGAGAAAGGTGTTTACGCAAGAGCAGGAGGCCTTGAAGGAAAAATACGGAATCAATCCGGACAGTGAGGAGCAGAAGCAGCTGGATTCCATCCGGAGAGTGAGGAAAGCGACGAAATCGGGGGATTGGAGTGGGGTAAGCGAAGAGGATATCAAAACGGTTGCCGGCATGGACAAAACCCGGCTGACGGAATACCAGACACGGTCGCTTGGTTATGACGAAGTGATCGGATTATATGACAGCGAGATAGAGGAACTGAACCTGGAAAGACAGATGAACGATTCCAGCATACGGGGGATGAAGCAGGGACTGCTGAAAACCAGCTATAAAGGAATCAGCAAAGCATACAAAGCAGCGGATAAGATCATGGATGCAGCTTCGAAGGACATCATCGGCATGGCATGGGAAGATGCGAAGAAACATGTGGAAGAGGAATTCGAAAAACTGGTGGAAGCTGCAAAGGAGAAAGCGGAAGAGAAGAAAGAACAGGAAGAAAAGCTGGAAGCCACGAAAGAGAAGAAAGAAGAGCAGGAGGAACTTACCGACGCGATACAGGACAGTGCGAAGGATCAGGAGAAACTGCAGAAAGAAATCGACAAGATCGTAAAAGAGTCCGAACTGCTGGAAGAAGACCTGAAAGGAATCGTAGTGGACGGACTGCTGTAGCGGCATGAATATGAGGTAATACGCAAAGAGAATAACGTAGCTAAGGAAAGCGCTGATATTTGGAAGGAATCCGGAAATATCGGCGCTTTTGCGGCCCGGATATGTTTGGAGAAGGCAGTGAAGACCGGGTGCAGAATGTTTTATATAATATAGGAAAGTATATGGGCGGCGGAAAGGTCAGGTGTTTTTATGGACATCAAAGATTTTGGCATGGGGATGCCTTATTACAGGGAGGCCATGTTACGGAATAAACAGACGGACAGCAGTTCCGAAACGGCGGAGCAGGTGAGGAAAGAACCAGAAGAAGAGGACGGCTGGGAAGAAAAACTAAAGAAGTGGGATGAAGAATTAAAGCGGATCAAAGAAGAGAACAGAAGGGAACAAAAGCGCATTGAGGAAGAGCGGCTGCGCAAAAAGCGGATCCGTAAGAAGATGATGGAGAAGCTGGCCCTGAAACAATATCTGGCCAGACAGGACGAAATCCGCCAGATGAATGAGAAAATAGCCATAGAGCGTGCCGTGGGAGAGGACGTTTATGTGGAAAAAGCGCCGCTCAGCAAGAGTTTAAGCGCGGCTGAAATCGCGGCAATCTGTTCGGAAGGTTAAAACAGGAAAACAATGGAAAGGCGTGGAATCGGATATGACAGGAAACATTGGATGGAACAGGAAAGAAATGAACCAGTATACCGGAAAAGAAGAGACGGCAGGAAATGGGAAGGCACCGGTTCCCGTTAATGAGCAGATGCTGGAATGGTATTACAGCATGAGGGAAGAAGGCAGGACCGGAGAGACGAAAGAGCAGTATGAGGCAAGGATATATGCGAAGGTCCAGGCGGGAAAGGAACTCACCATAGAGGAACTGAGATATCTGGAGCGGACGAACCCGGTGATGTATGCGAAAGCAGTCCGGGTACAGAATATGCGGAAAATGTTAAAAAACCAGCTCAAAAGCTGTAAATCCAAGCAGGAGGCACAGGAAGTCTTTTCCAGAGCGGTGTCCGGAATCAGCGATAAGGATCCGGATAAGGCGATGCTGGTGGCTGCACTGAAGGATGTCTATATGGAATTTACGAAAAGCGATGGTTACAAGAGACTGCCGGAAAAGAAGGAAGACGAAAAAGGACAGAAAAAAAGCGGCCTGTATGAGGTGGATTCCGATGTGACGTTCGATGTGGATGCAAGCGGATATCAGGTGGTTTTTGCGCAGGAGGTCGGAATAAAAGCCTTTACGGCAAACGGCTGAAAAGGCGTCCCGTGTTGAATGTAACAAAGTGAGGTGAAAAATTTGAAAATCCATGGACAAAATGCATAAAAAAAGGTATACTATAACAATGAAGGCAATAGAATACCTTGGATTATGAGAGGAACAGGCTATGGATTATAATATAGTTTCTTATGAAAAGAGGATTAAGGAAAACATAAAGAACTATGCAATAAGAAATTTATATGCCATGGATGTGCTGACGGAATATCTGGAAGCAGTTGCGGAGGAGTATGGGGCAGAAATACTCCTGACCGACCGGCATGGGGAAAAGGCGGTTACGGTAGGCGATTTTGAAGGATTTGAACCGGATGTGGTAGCGGAGCCGGGAGAGAAACTTCGGATTGGGGACCGGACGGTAGGACATTTATATGTACGTTATGAAGGCGTGCCGGAGGAGAGAAGGAAGGCGGCGGAGAGAATGGTCCGGCTGACTATGAACCTTCTGGCGTCACTTGGGACGGAAGCCTATATGCACAGGGAAGCCGCCTCGTATATTGATGAGTTGGAAATAAGGTTGGAGAATGGGCATCATCAGAAACTATACAGTGAGAAAGAGGATATTCTGACAGGCGTCTGCAATAAAAATTATCTGGAGAGCCGGATGCAGACACTGGACCGTTCGGAAGTGGTTCCAGTGGCAGTCATCAATGTGAATATCAATGACTGGAAGTTTGTGTATGATAATTTTGGCGTGGAAAAGAGTGACAATCTGATACAGATTGTAGCTTCCATTGTAAAGAAAGAGGCAAAGAACGAATACATAATCGGGAGGATTGACGGCGATGTGTTTGCGGTTTTAATTCCTATGGCTGAGGACGGCGAGGCAGAAGATTACTGCAGACGTGTTCAGGAAGCGTGTCTTGCGTATGAGGAAGATGCGGTATTGGCGCCTTCTGTAGCGGTCGGTGTTGTATATAAGACGAATGTGGAAGAGCATCTGCAGGATAAAATATCCGATGCGGAGTATGAAATGTTTGATAATAAGCTGGAAATAAAAAATTCCCCTGGATATCAGGAACGGCTGAAAAAGGGTTTAAAGTTATAGGGAGGGTAAACAGATGAAATATGAGAATACCAATACAGTGGATGAGGCTGTTTATTTTGGAATTGTGGAAGAACCGGTTGCCAGGTTTCTGGAGAGTCAGCTGAAGGGTTTGGAAGACGATTATAAGGTGGAGTTCTTTTTGGAAAGCAAAGAGGACGGCAATACAATGCGCAGGCTGGGCGTTGATTTCGGTGATATGGCCCATGATGCAAAGGAGGAAGCGTACGGGGTTATGCAGGCACTGGTGCCGGCTTTACTGAATTATGGGAGACAGCAGTATATTGAGAGTCAGTTATTATCCAAGAAAAAGCTGACATTCCGGGATGACCCTCTGACGGGTCTGTTTACGGCGGACTATCTGATGGACCGGGCTTACGTGCTGAACCGTGCGGAAATTTTTCCGACTACGGTAATTGCGGTAAAATTAAAGTTTTGGAAGGATGTTGTGGAAAAACACGGAAAGGACAGCGGCGATATCCTTGTGCAGCTGACTGCCTCCATCCTGAGCAAGACGGCTGATAAAGATTACCTGATCGGGAGAATGTCGGACGATGTGTTTGCCATTTTGATACCGCTGGTGAAACACGGGGAAACGGAAGGCTATTTGAAACTTGTGGATGAGGAGTGCCGTATGTATAAGGATTCTCTCATTTCACCGTCGCTTGCAATGGGAATTACCGCGACATCAAGTAAAACGGAGGATGTACAGGAGAAAATAAAAGAAGCGATCGCGCAGCTTCCGCAGTGACATGGATACGGCTCTCAGGGTGCCGAAAACAGTATAGGAGTATAAATAGAAAAGAAACGGTAAAGCATAACAGAAAGACGGGCGGCCGGAATCCGGCCGGAATCTTTCTGTTTTTTATTGCACACGGGTTCCAAAAAGAAAAGGTCAGCAAGGCTGGCGGGCATCCGGGCAGGGAAAAATTCCCTTACGCAATTTATGGGGATGAGGTAAAAATAATGGGAAAATGAATTTTATAAAATAATTATAAAAATATCAAATATATGCAAAGTTGAGTAAATCGGAGAAAAAAAGAGATAGAAAGAGATAGAAGAAGATATTACGTGATTTATTTGCGTAATTGCAGTTGCAAACATCTGCATATAAATCTAATATATGGATTAGTAGTTAGCACTCGATGGGTACGAGTGCTAATAAACCAAAGCAGTACATGATAAAATTAACATAAGGAGGCTTTTAAAATGAAATTAGTACCTTTAGGTGACAGAGTCGTATTGAAACAGTTAGTGGCAGAAGAGACAACCAAGTCAGGTATCGTGCTTCCGGGCCAGAACAAAGAAAAACCCCAGCAGGCAGAAGTCGTTGCGGTAGGACCCGGCGGAGTGATTGACGGCAAAGAAGTGAAGATGGAAGTAAAGGTCGGCGACAATGTGATCTACTCCAAGTATTCAGGGACAGACGTGAAGATTGAAGAAGAGGAATACATTATCGTAAAACAGAGCGATATACTGGCAGTGATCGAATAAACAAGGATTGCGGAGCAGACATTAAAAATCAGGAATGTAAAACAGGAGGTTGTTTATCATGGCAAAAGAATTGAAATACGGAGCAGAGGCCCGTGCAGCATTGGAAATCGGCGTTAATAAACTGGCAGACACCGTAAGGGTGACTTTGGGGCCGAAAGGAAGAAACGTAGTATTGGATAAATCTTACGGCGCTCCCCTTATTACAAACGATGGCGTGACGATTGCGAAAGAGATCGAATTGGAAGACGCTTTTGAAAACATGGGTGCACAGCTCGTGAAAGAAGTTGCAACCAAGACAAATGATGTGGCCGGTGACGGTACTACGACGGCAACCGTACTGGCTCAGGCGATGGTGCATGAAGGAATCAAGAATCTGGCAGCAGGTGCGAACCCGATCATCTTAAGAAAAGGTATGAAGAAAGCAACCGACTGTGCGGTGGATGCCATTGCAAAGATGAGCGCAAAGGTCAGCGGAAAAGAACAGTTCGCAAGGGTAGCGGCCGTTTCTTCCGGCGATGAGGAAGTAGGACAGATGGTAGCGGATGCCATGGAGAAGGTATCCGGCGACGGCGTGATCACGATTGAAGAGTCCAAGACCATGCTGACCGAATTGGATTTAGTTGAGGGTATGCAGTTTGACAGAGGATATATCTCCGCATACATGGCTACCGACATGGATAAAATGGAAGCAGTTCTGGATAATCCCTGCATTCTGATCACGGATAAGAAGATTTCCAACATTCAGGAAATTCTGCCGTTGTTGGAGCAGGTAGTACAGTCCGGTGCGAAACTGCTCATCATTGCAGAGGATGTGGAAGGCGAAGCGCTGACTACCCTGATCGTAAACAAACTGCGCGGAACATTCAATGTAGTTGCAGTAAAGGCTCCCGGCTACGGCGACAGAAGAAAGGCTATGCTGGAGGATATCGCTATTCTGACAGGCGGTCAGGTGATTAGTGAAGAACTTGGTCTTGATCTGAAAGAAGTGACGATGGATCAGCTGGGTCATGCAAAATCCGTGAAGGTTCAGAAAGAAAACACGGTCATTGTAGACGGCGAAGGCGACAAAGCGGCAATTCAGGCAAGGATTGCGCAGATTAAGAAACAGGTGGAGGAGACGACTTCCGATTTCGACAGGGAGAAACTGCAGGAGCGTCTTGCGAAACTGGCTGGTGGCGTAGCAGTTATCCGTGTGGGCGCTGCTACCGAAACCGAAATGAAAGAAGCCAAACTCCGTATGGAAGATGCACTGAATGCAACAAGGGCAGCTGCAGAGGAAGGAATTATCGCAGGCGGCGGTTCCGCTTATATCCATGCGGCTAAGGAAGTTGCGAAGATGGCCGAGTCACTGGAAGGCGACGAAAAGACCGGAGCAAATATCGTACTCAAGGCATTGGAAGCTCCTTTGTTCCACATTGCTGCAAATGCAGGTCTGGAAGGTTCGGTCATCATTAACAAGGTAAGAGAGTCCGAAGTCGGCACGGGCTTTGACGCATTGGGCGAGAAGTATGTGGATATGGTGGCAGAGGGAATTCTGGATCCCGCAAAAGTTACAAGAAGCGCACTTCAGAATGCAACCAGCGTGGCATCTACCCTGCTTACAACGGAATCTGTTGTGGCAAATATCAAAGAAGACGCACCGGCTATGCCGGCAGGCGGCGGTATGGGCGGAATGATGTAATAAAACCCATACAGGAATCGAAAAAAGGGCCGGGGGCTGTCCCCGAAAATGGAGATACAGATAAGGCTGCAGACAGGAAACATGTCTGCAGCTTTATTTCCGTGCTATTTTTTATATTTGCATTGCAATAAACCGTTGTTTTTGATATGATTTTATATGGAGTATCAGGCAGATAATACTTATGGGGAAAAGGGACGGGAAAATGAATAAGAAGATAATATTGATGGTGGATGATGTGGATCTGAACCATAAGGCAGCCGGAGGCGTTTTGGAGGATACTTATGAACTGTATGCAGCATTGTCTGCCGCAGAGGCCTTTGACATACTGGACAGGGTCATGCCGGATCTGATCCTTTTGGACATTATCATGCCTGGGATGGACGGATATGAAATGTTGAAACTGTTAAAGAAAAATTCGAGATATAAGCATATTCCGGTGATATTTCTGACAGCGGACAACCGTCCGGAAACAGAGGTGGAAGGATTCAACTGCGGAATCGTTGACTTCATCACCAAGCCTTTTGTACCGATTGTCATGAAAAAGAGGATCGAAACACAGATTGCCCTGGCGGAATACGAGCGGGGACTGGAGGAGATGGTAGCGGCTAAGGTGGAAGAAATCGAGAAAATGTATGACCTGATCACCGTCAGTTTTGCGGGGCTGGTGGAATCGCGGGACGGCGTGACCGGAGGCCATCTGAAGAATACTTCCATATATTTTGCCGTTTTTACCGAATATCTGGCAGCCATACCGAAATACAGGGAGCAGCTGACGGATTCCGTTATGAAAAAAGCCTGCCGTGCGGCGCCGCTTCATGATGTGGGGAAAATTGCAGTGGAGGACGCGGTTTTACGTAAGGCCGGTTCTCTGAACGATACGGAGTTCGAGCAGATGAAGATGCATTCCGTCATTGGCGGGGAAATCTTTAAGTTTATCAGTGAACGGATACCGGACAGGGAATTTGCCGAAATAGCGGAGCAGATTGCGAGGTGCCATCACGAGAAATGGAACGGGAACGGATATCCGGAAGGACTGAAGGGAGAAGAGATTCCGTTGGTGGCGCGGATCATGAGCATTGTGGATGTGTACGATGCACTGACTTCCGAACGGCCCTATAAGAAGCCTTTTACCCATGAGAGGGCCATGGCCATGATCGTGGGAAAAAGCGGGATAGATTTTGACCCGGACCTGGTAGTGGAATTTATCAATATGGGGAGCAAAGTGAAGGAGTGTCTGCAGAGGAAGGAGCAGATGCTGTCGGAGAAGCAGTTTTTTCATTTTAAGAAATTTGACTTTATAAAAAATTAATCATATAATAGTAGAAATTGCCTGGGTTACCGGAATTAAATATCCCGGGCGGCAGCGGGAGGGAAGGTATGAAGTTTACATTTGCACATAATAATTTCAATGTAATAAATCTGGAAAAGTCGCTGGAGTTTTATAAGGAGGCCCTGGGACTTACGGAAGTAAGGCGGAAGGAAACGGCGGACGGCAGTTTCATCCTCGTTTATCTTGGCGACGGGAGCAGCAGGCATCAGCTGGAACTGACGTGGCTCAGGGACTGGGAAAAGGACTCTTATGATTTGGGGGATGATGAATTTCATCTGGCATTTGAAACGGATGATATGGAAGCGGCACATAAAAAGCATGAAGAGATGGGATGCATCTGCTTTGAGAATAAGGAGATGGGTATCTATTTCATAAGTGACCCGGATGATTACTGGATAGAGATCGTGCCGGAGAAACAGAGTGTCTGAAAGACAAAGGAGAGAACAGGAAGCAGAATGCTTCCGGCCAAGGGAAGGAGTACGGTGATCAAGATGAAGAAATTGGAAGAATATGTAAGGAGCATTCCGGATTTTCCGGAAGAGGGAATTATTTTCAGGGATGTGACCAGTGTACTGCAGGATGCCGACGGCCTGCAGCTGGCGGTAAACACCATGCAGGAGAAGGTAAAAGATTTGGACTTCGATGTTGTGGCAGGGCCGGAATCCAGAGGATTTATATTCGGAACACCTATTGCATATAATTTAAAAAAGCCTTTTGTGCTGATCCGTAAGAAGGGAAAGCTGCCCTGTGAGACGGTTTCGGTAGATTACGAACTGGAATACGGCACGGCAACCATAGAGATGCATAAGGACTCCATTAAGCCGGGCCAGAAGGTATTGATCGTGGACGATCTGATCGCGACCGGGGGAACTACGGAGGCAATGATCCGGCTGATAGAATCTCTGGGCGGCGAGGTAGCGGGCATCGTAGTGATGATTGAGCTTGCCGGACTGAAGGGGCGGGAAAAACTGAAGGATTACCGGTTGGAATCCGCGATCTGTTATGAAGGGAAGTAATGATCGGATTATTAATATAGGGGCAGTCAATGATAAAATAATGGCCGGTGAGGAATATGACAGAAGAAAAGAGCAAAGTGACAATTGAAGGAAAGGGAGTGGTATTTGATGACGGAAGAATCGAAGCCATTCAGGAATTCCAGAGTCCGGAACAGTTATACCGGGATCTTATTTCCCATGTACGCAGATATCACCCTTCCGATGATATTTCACTGATCGAAAAGGCATATAAAACGGCATATGACGCCCATAAGGAACAGGTGAGGAAATCGGGGGAACCGTATATCATTCATCCGCTGTGCGTGGCGATCATACTGGCGGATCTGGAGATGGATAAGGAGACCATTACGGCCGGACTTCTGCATGATGTGGTGGAAGACACCATTATGACGGAAGAAGAGATCAAAAAGGAATTCGGCTCCGACGTGGCGCTTTTGGTAGACGGTGTGACAAAGCTGCAGCTATTGCAGATGTCCGGAGATTATGAGGGCAAGACGCCGGACCGTCTGGAGATGCAGGCCGAGAACCTGCGTAAGATGTTCCTGGCCATGGCGAAGGATATCCGTGTCATCATCATCAAGCTGGCGGACCGTCTGCATAATATGCGGACATTGAAGCATATGCCGCCGGAAAAGCAGCAGCGGATTGCAAGGGAGACTTTGGATATTTATGCGCCCATTGCCCAGAGACTGGGGATTTCCAAGATCAAGGTGGAACTGGACGATTTATCCCTGAAGTATCTGGAACCGGAGGTTTATTACGATTTAGTGGATAAGATCGCCATCCGTAAGAGCGAAAGGGAGAGGTATATCCAGAATATTGTCAACGAAGTCAGCAGACATATTGAAAATGCGGGAATCCGGGCACAGATCGACGGGCGTGTCAAGCATTTTTTCAGTATTTATAAAAAAATGAAGAATCAGGATAAGACCATTGACCAGATTTATGATTTATTTGCAGTGCGGATTATCGTGGATTCGGTAAAGGATTGTTATGCGGCGCTGGGAGTGATCCATGAAATGTATAAGCCCATTCCGGGACGTTTTAAGGATTATATCGCAATGCCGAAGGCGAATATGTACCAGTCATTGCATACGACGCTGATCGGTACCAGCGGGCAGCCTTTTGAGATACAGATACGGACATATGAAATGCATAAGGCGGCAGAGTACGGAATCGCCGCCCACTGGAAATATAAGGAAGCTTCCGACGGGAAGAAGGTTGAAGGTCAGGAGGAAGAGAAGCTGTCATGGCTGCGTCAGATTTTGGAGTGGCAGCAGGATATGTCGGACAACAGGGAATTCATGAATCTGCTGAAAAATGATCTGGACCTGTTTTCTGACAGTGTGTATTGTTTTACGCCTACCGGTGATGTAAAAAACCTGCCGTCCGGTTCCACCCCGATCGATTTTGCTTACAGTATCCACAGTGCAGTGGGCAATAAGCTGATTGGGGCCAGAGTCAACGGAAAACTTGTGACGATCGATTATGAAATAAAGAACGGGGATCGTATCGAAATTCTGACTTCTCAGAATTCCAAAGGCCCCAGCCGGGACTGGCTGAATGTAGTCAAGAGTACGCAGGCGAAGAACAAGATCAACCAGTGGTTTAAAAATCAGCTGAAGGAAGATAATATTGTTAAGGGCAAAGATCTGATCGCGGCCTACTGTAAGGCAAAATCGGTGAATATGCAGGAAATCATGAAGCCCGAATACATGAATGCCATCATGAAGAAGTATGGTTTCCGCGATTGGGATTCAGTTTATGCGGCAATCGGGCACGGAGGTTTAAAAGAAGGCCAGATTATAAACCGGATGCTGGAGATGTATGACAAAGACCATAAAAAAGCCATAACCGATGAAGAGGTACTGGCTGCGGTGGCTGAAAATTCCCATGCAAGACCGGCAGCTGTCAGGTCCAAAAGCGGAATTGTGGTCAAGGGCATCCATGATGTGGCGGTACGGTTTTCCAAGTGCTGCAGTCCGGTGCCGGGGGATGAAATTGTGGGATTCGTTACGCGGGGCAGGGGCGTGTCCATTCACCGGACGGACTGCGTGAATATCATCCACATGTCGGAGCTGGAACGGATGCGGCTGATTGATGCCGAATGGCAGAAATCCCCGGAAGAGGTAACGGAGGAAAAATATTTTTCGGAAATCAAGATATATGCAAATAACCGGAGCGGTCTGCTGGCGGATATTTCCAAGGCGCTGACGGAAAAGAATATTGATATTCTGTCCATGAATACGCGGGTAAACAAGCAGGGGCTGGCCACCATGTCCATATCTTTTGAGGTGCGCAGCCGTGAGGAGCTGAACCGGATCATTGATAAGATTTCATCCATTGAGAGCATCATGGATATTGAACGGACAACCGGATAACGGAACGGGAATGGAGAAGGAGAAGAATATGGCGGAGTTGAAAATCGGACGGATGGTTCTTGGTGTCTGTCAGACGAATTGCTATTTTGTATACAGGGAAGGAAGTAAGGAGGTGATCTTCTTTGATCCTGCGGACAGAGGGGATTACATTTATGAGACGCTGGAGAAGAACGGATTCCGGGTGGAGGGAATCCTTTTAACACACGGTCATTTTGACCATATCTGGGGAAGCCGTAAACTGCGGGAACTGTCGGGGGTCAAAATATATGCTTACGAAGGGGAACAGACGGTATGTGAGGATGCGGGAAATAATGTGTCCGAACAGGCAGGGCGCGCTTATACGGTAAAGCCTGATCAATATCTGAAGGACGGCGAGGAGATAACGATTGCGGGGATGACCTGTAAGCTGATCGCCACACCGGGGCATACGGCTGGAAGCTGCTGCTATTATTTTGAGGAAGACGGAATACTGGTCAGCGGGGATACGCTGTTCCAGGGTTCGGTGGGAAGGACGGATTTTCCTACCGGAAGCATGGGGGAACTGATCCGCTCTGTTAAGGAAAAGCTGTTTGTGCTGCCCGATGGGACAAAGGTATATCCGGGACATGGAGAGGCTACCACCATCGGTGAGGAGAAGCAGTATAACCCGTTTCTGCAGTGATCAAACAGGTTTACCGTTCGAATCCATGCACCCAGTCGGCTTTCAGGAAATAAATCAAAAAGACAACGGAACTCAGTGACCAGGTCAGCGGATAAGCCCAGAAAATGACGCCGATGACCGGAACAAGACGCACGATGACCGTGATATAAGTGACCCGTACGATGCACCAGAAGCAGAGCATGGTGATCATTGGAACGGAAGCCTTTCCTGCACCCCGCAGGATACCGGCAATGCAGTGCGAGAATGCCAGAAGGAAATAAAAGAGCGTAACTGTCCGCGCCTGTGCCGTACCGTAAGCAATGACTTCCGGCGTCCGGTTAAAGGCGCGGATGAAAACCGGTATGGTGAAGTACAGGAAGATACCGACCAGTTCTGCCGTAAGGGTGGAACAGAGAATACCGAAGCGCGCTCCTTTTTTGGCGCGCTCATATTGTTTTGCACCAAGATTCTGGCTGATAAAGGTGGTCAGCGCAAGGGTAAAACAGGTGATGGGAAGGAAGCCGAATCCTTCTATCTTGGAATAGGCGCCGCAGCCGGCAACTGCCATCTTGCCGAATTTGTTAATGTTGGACTGGACGATGACATTGGCAAAGGCGATGATGGAATTCTGAAAGCCGGAGGGCAGTCCGTTTGCTATGATCTGGCGGAGCATGGGCAGGTCAAATCGAATGGAGCGCAGGGAGACCCGGTATTCTTCCGGGCTTTTATACAGCAGACGGTGAAGGCATAAGAGGGCGCTGAGGAATTGGGAAAGTATCGTTGCCAGTGCGGCAGCGCCAACGCCAAATCCTAACATGCCAACAAAAAGCAGATCCAGCAGGATGTTGATGACCGAGGAAACGATCAGGTAAATCAGCGGATGACGGCTGTCACCTACGGACTGCAGGATACCGACGAAGATATTGTACATAACGAAGGAAAGGGAACCGAAGAAATAAATCCGGAAGTAGACCGTGGATTCGGGGAGTACGTCTGCCGGTGTTCCCATCCATACGAGGATGCGCGAGGTCAAAATGGTTCCCGCTATGGTCAGCAGGATACCGGCCGCGACACCGAACGCAATCGTGGTATGTACCGCATTTTGCACTTTTTGCATTTCTTTTGCTCCGTAATATCTGGCGATCACGACTCCGGCGCCCATGGCAATCCCGTTAAAAAATCCAACCATAAGAAAAATCAGGTTGCCGGAAGAGCTGACAGCCGCAAGGGCGTTGCTGCCAAGAAAATTGCCGACGATCAGGGAATCGGCAGTATTGTATAACTGCTGAAAAAGATTGCCGAGGAAAATGGGAAAGGCAAATGCGAGAATCTGCTTCCATATGGTGCCTTCTGTCATTCTTGTAGTTTTTACATGGTTTTTTGTGTTGGCCATGTGATTCATCTCCGTTCTTCATAACATTACAGCTTATGGCTGTCTATCTATTATAGCATGGATTCGCTATACTGGACAGGGGGAGATGGGGTTATTATACTGTAAAGAAGAAAGGATGTGGGAGGATGACGGAGCGGAAAGAGGTAACAGCCCATTGTCTGACTTATGAAAACGTATATGAAGACTATCCTTTTCATGACCAAAATTGGTGTGTGATGCGGCATAAGGAGAACGGAAAGGTGTTTGCATGGATTTTTAATAAAGACGGGAATGTATGGGTGAACGTGAAGTGCAGTCCGGAGTGGAGGGACTTTTGGCGGGATGCTTTTGAGTCGGTGAAGCCGGCTTATCATCTGAATAAGACCCATTGGAATTCCATTATTTTGGACGGTACGGTGCCTGACAGGGACATCTGCCGTATGATCGGCGAGAGTTATGACCTGACAGGCGGAAAGAGAAGTAGGGAAGGAAAGGAGCAGGGAAGATGATTCCAGTATGGATAAATAAGCCGCAGTTTGAATATGATATTCATTCTTTGGTAAAGGCATTTTTTCCGGCAGAGGAAGTCAGGGTTTTCTGTACGGAGAATGGAAATGCGGAACGGGTTAGCGGGCAGTCTGTATCCGTCCGCATTCAGTTTTTGGAAAACGAAATAGCAATGGAGCTGGAACGGGAGCAGATGGTGGAGCCGGAGGATATGCTGGGAGAACAGGGAGCGGCGTATCTGCCGGATGTGAAGGCAATCAGGGAGATGGGATGCTGTATACAGACTCAGTATGCCGAGGGAACGCCGCGCAACGAAGTCAGGAATGTACTGAAGCAGCTGCTGTACAAGGGGCTTTCCGGGTATCTGAAAAAGGAGCTGCCTTGGGGAACCCTGACGGGCATCCGCCCCGTGAAAATCCCCATGATGATGCTGGAGGAAGGGAAACGAGAGGATGAGATTCTGGAGAATATGAAGCGGACGTATTTTATCAGTGACGCAAAGGGGCGGCTGAGTCTGGATATTGCCAAAAGGGAAAAGGAGATTTTGTCTGCCCTGCATTATAAGGACGGGTACAGTCTCTATATCGGGATTCCTTTCTGCCCCACGACCTGCCTGTATTGTTCTTTTACCTCCTATCCCATTGCGGCCTGGCGGAAACGGGTAGGAGACTATCTGGATGCTTTGGAAAAAGAAATTGCCTATGCAGCCGGGGCATGTGAGGGAAAGATATTGGATACGGTGTATATCGGCGGCGGGACGCCTACCACGCTGGAACCGGAAGAACTGGAGCGGCTGTTTCAGGCGATCCGGGAGCATTTTGATATGGGGGGCGTACAGGAATTTACCGTGGAAGCGGGACGGGCGGACAGCATTACAAGGGAGAAACTGCGGGTGCTGAAAAAGTACGGCATTACCCGCATTTCCGTAAACCCGCAGACCATGAAGGATGAAACCCTGCAGTTTATCGGCAGGAGACATACGGTTGCGCAGGTGAAGGAAGCTTTTGCGTCAGCGAGGAAAGAAGGATTTGACAATATCAATATGGATATCATTCTCGGACTTCCGGAAGAAACGGAGGAGGATGTAAGGCACACGGCGGAGGAAATCGCGAAGCTGAATCCCGACAGCCTGACCGTGCATTCCCTTGCAATTAAGCGTGCTTCTGCCCTGAGTCAGTGGATAGGGGAGAACGGAATCCGGACTTTGCGTAATACGGATGCCACAATGGATATTGCGGCAAAAGCGGCGGCGGATATGGGGATGGAGCCTTATTATCTGTACCGGCAGAAAAATATGTCCGGCAATTTTGAAAATGTGGGTTATGCGCGGGCTGGAAAGTATGGGATTTATAATATTCTGATCATGGAGGAGAAACAGACCATAGTCGCCTGCGGAGCCGGTAGCGTGTCAAAGCGAGTTTATCCAGACGGGCGGATTGAGAGAAGCGAGAATGTGAAAGATGTTTCCCAATATATTGAGAGAATCGGGGAAATGATTGAGCGCAAAAAGCATCTTTTATGTGATTGCTGATTGGATTTCTAAAAGGAAAATCATTGAGTAGTTGGCATGATTGGGTACTAAAAAAATCCCAAAGTGCAACAAAGATATTTGAGGAAACTGTGTTAGCAATTTATCAATCATTCATCAAAGAGCAGTCTCGGAAACTCAATAGCGAATAGGCAGGAAAGGGGCGCGATTGGTGACTGGCGTATATGGTCACCAAACGCGCCGCACATTTTGACTTATATGTCAATACTTTTTTGAAAATTTAACAAAAATGTTTTCCGGGATATGGAGGAAAGCAAAAAAGAAGAACATGAAAAAAGAGCAGAAATTCGGGCTTAGGAACTGTTAAGAAATAAATCTTTACATTTGACTTGTCTGAGTCCGCAAATGCCGCGTTGTCATCAGTCGTCGATGCCCGCATCGACTCCATCTTCCGCCTTGCCTTTGTGAACTCATCCTGCGTCAAAGTGTAAAGTTATTTCTTAACAGTTCCTTAAAGAGTTTCCGAGACCGCTCGTAAAAATGAATGGAGGAAAAAGAGATAATGATGAAAAAACAGGATTTTTGTTGACACTGATATGTATTCTCTCATTGACGGGGGGTGGAATGGTAGCCAGTGCAGAGGAAGAAATTTTACAGCCAGATACGGAAGAAAATACCGTGTCAGTAAACTTTGATGATGTGGCAACGCAAAGCGAACCGACTGAACAGTTTTGTAATCATCTGGTACAGTTTACAGAAAGTACGTTCACAGATGAAGAAGGAATTGAATCGGCGGATGCAATAGTATCTTATGATGAAGGAACAGAGCAGTATTCAATAGAATTATCGTTAAAGACGAATGGTAAGGTAGACAGTGAGAAAATTGAAGAATATAAAACCTATCTGAGCAAAACATATGCAGACGTGATTTTGATTATTGATGGGGAGGTTATGTAAGGAAAAAGGGCAAGGCATCTCCTGTTTTCCGGCAGATCAGTGAGAGGATGTGAAAGTCAGTATGAGGTTATATTCTTTGCAGGAATTGCTAAAACAATATTTGGATTGGGGATTTGATTTTGCTTCCATTAGTATAACAACACGAATACCAGAAGAAGAATTACGGCAGTTATACAGTAATGAAAATTATAGATTAAGGGATAAGGATAAAGAGAAGTATCTTATGGTATTTTTGCTACAGATTTGCTGTGAAAAACCGGACAAGTGCAGAGAAAATGTTGCCGCCTACTGATGATGCGGGATATAAGTTATTCAGTACGTCAAATGTTTCACGCTTTACGGTGTGTGGCATGGAAACATTGTTTACCAGCCTCCGGTGCGAGCCGGAGGCTTTCTTTGACAAAACATCTTTTGACGGATGCGGAGGTACTGTTATGGTTGAGCGTGGGTTATATTATGCAACCGCTGATTTTGCGCGAGGGTGTAATTAGTTTTGTGTCTTTAAGATTTTGTTTTCCTGTGATTTCCGGTATAGGACATTGCCGGAATTTCCAGTATTTACAAGGTTTTGTGGGCTCTGCCCACACCCGGCCTCCAGAATAAGGATAAAGGGCATAGACACAAAATTAAGAACACTACCTTTTGCACAGATGATAAAAAACAATGGTGGCACATGGAATGACACCAAGCACCGCCCCATTGTCTGCCTTATCAAATCCAAAGAGCATGACGGGCTGTATTGGGCCATCCCAATGGGAAAGCTGAACCACCGTGATGCCGCAGGGCAGAAACGTCTTGACTTTTACTTAAACCTTCCCGAAAGGGATATCCGTTCCTGTTACTATCACATCGGGCGGACTTCCTCACAATCCATTTTCTTTATCAGCGATGCCATTCCCATCACGGATAAATACATAGACGGAATCCATGTCGGTGGCGACAACCAGCACTACATCATCAAAAATAAGAATCTGATCTCCGAACTGGAGCGGAAACTGTTCCGTATCCTGTCCGTTGAAAACACAAAAAATAACAGTTTCCGCCAGCATATAACCGATGTGAAACATTTTCTCCTGCAGGAACTTGAAGCGGAAAAGCAGTCCACGGATATGTAGCAGAACAGCTAAAATAAACCGAAATCCTCCTGGGTAGCAAGTGTTGCATAGGAGCAGGAGTCGTTCCTGCTCTCGGCATACATATCATTGATCAGTCCGATGGAGAGCAGTTCCAAATCAGCCAAGCTGCGGCAGGACTTGGTATATCGAAAAGGTGTTGAATCCGTCCAGCCATTCATCCACTTCATTGGGAATCTGCGGGTCGGCGTGCTTCGCCATCGTATAGGCGGTATTCTCGAACATCTCCAATGAGAACAGGTCAAGGTTAGAGTTTTCCTCATCCCTCTCGCCTATGCTCTTTTCCAGAATCCGCAAATCCTTATAAATGTCACGCTGGAACTTCAAACGGTAAATGCGCGGGATCGCCGCCGATGCCTTGAACAACACATCCTGCCCGTCAATCTCAATCTTTCTAACGATACTCATATCCTTTCAGCCTCCTGATCCCTGTCCTTCTGTTTCCGCCGGGCATTGCCACGGGCGTTTCAAACCCGATTTCCCCATTCTCCTGTGTTTTCTGCAAAGCATAGTGGCTGGAAGTACAGCCCACAAAGGAACCGGAGGGAAATCCGTCATGGCGGGTGCAGGTGGAATACACAAACCACACAGAGCAGGATATTTGCAGCTATGAGAATTATCTGCCAGATCGTCCAGAAGAAATGTATCTTTCCCTGTTGGAATATTTTGAGCCGGAGGATGAGGTCTTTTAATGGGAAACACGGAGTATGGTAAAAACTTAATCTAAAAATATTGAAGCAACATGAAGTGGAGGCATCTCATTCAGGCAAATATTTTCCAGATTATTTTGGAGGTAAAAGTTGACAGTATTCTTTAAAACCCTTATAATTAAACCATGAGTTCAATTATAAGGAGGCAGACAATGGCACGGAGAAAAAAAGAGCCGAAAAGTGTACACCGGGAAA
>CAJTVQ010000006.1 GCA_910579935.1 uncultured Lachnospiraceae bacterium | reverse complement strand
CTAAGATAGAACGCCAGTTCCGGACGCTCAAGGAAACCTGGCTCTATACCCTGGACCTGGATTCCTTAAGCTCCCTGGCACAGTTCAATGGACTCCTTAAAGACCGTATTGTCCCTCTCCACCCGTGGCTTACTGCCAGGTGCGTGGAACTGATAAGGAAGATTCATTCTTCCTCGCCAGAGGATGAGTACTTTTTTATGATACGTCCCGGCCAGCCGATGTCATTAGTAAATGTATACCGGAACTTCAGGAGATATCTGGAAAAAGCAGGCATCCCACATACCGGCCGTGGTCCGCGCGTCCACGACTTCCGTCATACCTACTGCGTGAACCTTCTCCGTAAGTGGACAGACGAAGGAAAAGATCTTATGGCATATCTTCCATATATGAAGACGGTGCTTGGCCATGAGGGATTTGAAGAAACCTCTTATTACCTTAAGCTTCTTTGTCACTTCATCAATCCCCGCTGCCTTGCTGCCGTCCAGTTCCCTGTGGCATTGCATTAGCAGTTCTTTATTTATCAGATGGTACAAAGATGTGGATTCCGGTTTCGGCTCATGAGCCGATTTGTCTGCTATTCTCTCCAATTTCGTTTCCATCAGTACCTCCGCCCCTGAGTACGGCTGATGTGCCCTCAGAGAGACCGTTGTTATGTAACCTCCTTCCCTCCACCGGAGTTACCCGGCTTCTTCGGTACTATGAAGCTATCCGACTGCCTGACACCTGTTTGGCATCCTCCGTTTCAGCGTTGTCCGCCATACTTGAAAACAAGGGACATCAGGCTCTCCCCAGTTGACTGGGTAGTCACAATGTAAAAACATGAAAAGCTCTTTGACCCCGCAGAAGCAGACTGCATCTCACCATAGCAATGCCGCCTGTGTTGCTTTCCGCCGAAATTAGAGCGTCAGCCCTCCGAATGTCAAAATTTCGAGGCTCAATCACTTTCCCTATCTTCTCGCTGTCTACGCTTAGCAGGCAACATTACTGCAGCCCACCCAAGACTCGCTACTGCTGGTTGGTTAGACCTTCGCAGACAGGCTTCTCACCTGCTAGACTACCCGCCCTTCGTCTGGGCGCACAATTCCGATTTTTCACTTTTGCAACTTCCCGACAAATGGGAATTTTATACTGCAAAACAAAAATGTATTATGCATCCCGATAACAATGCTGCTACTAACCCTAAAACAATTCCAATACAAGTACCTCTCGCATGGAACATATAATCTTTATATTCTTTTTCCATATCTTCTGTGCCAGATATTCTCAACTTCTTACTATGACAGAAAACCCCCAAATCCAAAACAATCAAATCATAGATATTCACAACAAAAAATATGATAAATACATGAATAAAGGTTGTATTAAAGCTCCTACATCCAGACAAATAGGCAACGAAGCATAAAATAATAACAAAAAATATTAACCCAAATATTTTTTTGACTACATGAGTTTTTTTTCTTTGCTTAATCATTCCTTTGTATTGTGGTAATTCTTCCACTCTTTGTCTAATCTTAGGCGGATAAGATATAATCATATTGATAGGGTCTTTATATTGTGCCGGTAGAATTGCTAATGTAAAAAGCAAACAACACACCACACACTGAATAGATAAAATCATTTCTTTTACCTCCTGCATTCTCTTTATGAATGTTTGTCCCTCCTATATTCAAAAACTTTATCAAAAGATACGTCAAAGGATTCTGTAATCTTGTCTTATTTCCGCAGACAGGACAATGTATCCATTGATTTTATATAGCTTTTCCTCATTTTACCAACATTGTAATTCATAATTTTTCTTCCGAAATGAACATACATAAAGTCTTTCACTTTACACCAATGCTGCGTATAATGCTCAAAAAACTTATCGGGATTTGGGAAAACGCCCAAATCGGACACAATAGCAGCACTCTGAATATAAGTGTTGCTTTCATTCCAATCAGTGGAAATCTTTCGAAAGTCTTTTGTCGCAATGACAAATTTCATAAATTCGCCTTGAACATGAGAGTATTTTGCTTTAACGGCTTCAAGATATTGATTGTCTGTAATAACTCCTTCTAAAGCAAGCCATTGACCTTTATAATAAACTTCTGCCCAAGTATGTACAATTTTATCTGGTGCAAGTGCCGCAATGATACCTGTGGTTGCTCCATGCTGAAAATCTTTTGATACTTCAAAGCCATGAATACGGCACGGAATATTTACACCTCTTAGCAATGCCATTAACAGTGTTGCTTTTGTATTGCACTGTCCGTATCCGTCCATTAATACCTGTTCTGCAGTTAATGTATCGTTACGGTTATAGCCCAAAGGTATTTCATTTTGCACAAATCCATAAATAGCTTTAATTTTTTCATATTCACTCAACTCTCCCCATCGCTTTTCGTTGATGAGTTTCTGTATGCCAACAGACTGATAATTCAGCATTTTGGTTTCTTCAAGAAATTGCATATCCATAATTAAACCCCCTATCTGTTTGGTTTAATTATATCAGTTCACTTCTTCTGTAACTTTCAAAAAAACGCTATTCTTCACAGAAATACTCGCAGACATTCCCATCATCTTTTTTGTAACCGTTGCAAAATGTGATGGTGTATCAAAACCAGCTGTCATTGCCGATTCCGTAATACTTTTACCATTCAATAATGCTAAAAAGGCTCTTTGCATTTGATGAAACTGAATATAGCTTTTTAAGGGCATTCCGACCTGTTCCTTAAATAAGTGCGACAGTCGGCTTGGTGACAACGCCACTTTATCAGCAAAAGAAGCAATCGAATGTGTATCGCAATTGCACCGTTCTATTTCGTATAACAAATCCTTAACCCTATCATCATATATTTTAGCTTGCTCCTTTACCCCTAAGAACTTATATAGTTGTATCATAAACTCTCTATATTCTCTCAGTCCATCGCTATCAATAAGGCAAAATAATAAATTTTGGATGTATTCAATATCTTGATTATTAAAAATATAATACTTCATTCCTCCCATTCGTTCCTCCAATTGAATGGCTAAACTTGAAGTCGGCTCAATTATCATAGTAAAATACATGTTGTTGCCTGTTGAAAAACTATGTAATATGTCGCGGTTTATAACAATACATCTACATGAAATTTTATTATCTTCTACACCTATCTCCAAATTTTTTTCTATGCTTAAAAATAACTGCATTGCCTAATGCTTATGTGGGACAGATTCAATTTGGTCTGTTATGATTGAGATTTTATCTCTGTCCCAATATATTTTATTCATAGATGTTACCTCCCTCTATGCTTAGCTTTTTCTTTTCTTGTCGCATAACGTATTGTCGTTCTTTTTCGGCTTCTTTTTGTTCTCTACTTTGAACTTTCCTTTCTATGTTTGCCTTATTCATGCTGAAACTTTAATACTCACTTAGGATTTCTTCTTTCTTCTATCAATAGGCTTCTCGGCAGTTATCGGTATAAGCCAAACACGGTTGACGTTCATTGCCCCCTCAATACGATTTTCTTTGCATAACCGCTGCACCCACCTAAGCGATTTCCAAGTCATTTCCGCAGGCTGCTTCTGCACTATCCCCTACAATTGTTCCCGGCATCCCTGCCAGCCTGTCCCCGAAATACATAAAAGGCTCAAAAACAAGGCGGCGGGATAGTCAATGCCTGCCCTGCCGCCTTGTTTTTGTTTTTCATTTGCCCGATAAATGGAAGTTATTCATTTCTTTCTGATAATCATTATAACGCAAACAAGCACATATCCAATGACAGCGATCAAAGAAACTTCTGAACCAAATCCCGCGCCTGTCAATAAGATGTTGTTCGATGGTATCAGGATTTGGACAAACGGTTTGCCGTAAGCCCCCTGAGCTGTTGTAATATGCAGAATACTTGTCACCATCACAAAATTCCACACGGAATGCATGAGAGCGTTATTGCTGATGGAATTTCCCTGATAGGCAACAAGAGAAAACATAACGCCTACCAATGTACCGCTTACAACCAAGAGTACAACGCCTGCAGCGGTGAAACTCTCCATTGACGGAATGTGGGACAGACTGAATAGAAACGATGGCAGCAAAATTGCAATCGTTTTCCCCCATCGGCTTTCAAGCAACCTCATGATAAAGCCGCGGAACAATATCTCCTCTAATATGCCGGCTTTCAGAGCCATAAACATAGAAGCGATGATACTTAAAATCGAATCACCAAAACCAAACGCATTTACCTCTATTTTTCCAACCATTAGATAAACAATGACAACAAACACAGGAAGCAAGACCGATAGGATAATGCCCCAGCTTTTGATATCAAATGTAATCCTAAAGTCCTCCATTTTCAAATGAAGATATTTGGTTGTGTAAAACCAGAACAAGAGTAATGTGAGAGCCAGACACCCCAACATTCTGGGAATAACGTATGATTCACTACTTGGAAGCTTTACAACAGAAAAAACTAAATCGAATAGTAAACCGTTCAGCAAGTCGCCTGCCAAAAACAACAAAAAATAAATGGCTGAATGTATGAGCGTTTTTGCGGTTGAGAAGTGGTGCTGCTGCATTTTCAAACTCTTCCTCCAATACTGGTTTGTCGGGTAAAAGTATAGCATATCTTCCCACCGAAGACAATCCCTGATTCCGGCTTTGGCCTAAACCCTCGCGTCAAAGCCGCCCCGCACTTCCCTCCTAGCACCGGCATTTATCTCCTGTCTTGCCGCCCGGTATGCATCATAGTAGGCAGACTTCAGTGCCCAGTGTACTTCCGTCTCCGCTTTCGATTCTCTCTCATGCCAGCCTACGCCTGCAGTATATGTGAGTATCTCATCACCATTCCTGTCATACACATGGACCGCAGAGCCCATACCTTCGGACTGGAACTCGGCTTCATATGGCTCGCCAAACAGAAAGCACAGCCACCGCTTATCAGCTTCCCGTATCTTCTTCATGTACGCCAAGTCCTGTCCGATCTTTCCGATCAGCGCAGCCCTGTCCGGCGCTACTTTGGCGACCTCGCTTTTCCGCAGAGCAAGGAACTGATCTCCCATATAAACATTCTGCGCCGCATCCTCTTTGGCATATTCTATTATCTTTTCCCGGAGAGGATCCGACATCTTCCAGCTTTTCCCGGATGACGCCTTTCCTGCAGCCGTGCTGCCCACACGGCTGCCCATTGTTATTCCTGCAATATCCATTTCGATTTCCTTTCGCTGCTCACCAATTCCTCAATCTGCATCCCCTTTATACGGTTCTGCCGAAATAATCTCTCCTTGTCCGTTGGAATCCTCTGAAATTCCATTTAGATCATCAGGGTCAAGCTGCGGTTCTGCCGCTATAGGATCATCAGCATAGATTGCCGCACCATCATCCTCCGTCTGATGCACAACATCCGGAGCGGATTCTGATGAAGCATTTTCTTGTATGCTGCATCCGCTGACCGAAAAAGAAATTGTCAATACAATCGGCAATGCTGCCAATCTGTTTTTCCAGATTCCGTTAATACTCATTTCTTTAATCCCCCATCACTGCTTATAAAACTTTTTTGAACTGGTACTTATATATATCAGAATACATATTGCCGGAGGACTGTGGTGTCAGCCGCCCGTTAAGCGCTCCCATGTCCGCCGCAAAACCACTGTCCGCCACGGAGAACGCCCCATCCCTGAACCGGAACTGTGAAGTGAAATCGGGAACTCCCAAACCACCGCTTATCCTGATATTTCCTATGATATCGATCAGGGCATCCCTTATCCGTTCTATCTTTGCATTATCCTTTGTCCTATTTATCAGATTATCTGCTCTTTCCGGCAGCCCTCCGATCTTCCCGTCGGGCATCAGGTAAAGGCTCTCCAAAGAAATATCTTCCCCCGTAACCCCTTTCAGGTAGCGCCGGACTTCCTGCACGTCCGTGGCATACTGATATGTGTTAGCGGACAGATTCCCTACGCTGTCTGCAATCCCTATATAATACCGGTACATCTGGTCACTGTACTTTTTATCTATCAGTTTCTGTACCTGTTCCCGGACGGCTTCATTCTCTATCCCGTCCACGGTTACATCCCCGTTACTTCCAATCCTTACCCGCATCCCTTCCAAGTCATCACGGGAGACGCCCATGCCTTCCAGTTCCTTTACGAAATCATCTGAAAAACTGTTTTTCAGTTCTGCTTTCTGCCGTGCCTTTTCCATGTCTTTCAGGTTGGCAAAAATCTTCACATATTCCAGCTCCGCACCGCTTAAGTTCTTCCCCTCTGCCATGTCCTGCAGCAGTTCCTCCACCGTGCGCCCGCCCTTATACTTCTTTTCTTCCGGCAGACTGTCAAACTGCTTCTGGTGGAGCTGCTCCATTTCCTTTCTGTAATTTATCTCCGTCTCCCGCAGGACTGCATTATATTTATCAAGGTATTCCCGCCAGTTTTCATCCTTCCGGCTGTATGCGCTGTGGAGGTTTCCGAACGCCTCCCTTATGGCATCGGTCTTTTCCTGCTCCATATTTTTGGAAACATGAAAACTGATCCTGTAATGATCATCCGGAGAAACTTCCTCCCCGTTTTCGTTTTCTATTTTAATGCAGTATTTGCTGGTCTGCGTATCCCAATTAGGGATAGTCAGCGTTTTCCGGCCTTCCCCGTCCCACTGCGCCTTCCCCACCTGGTTGCCGTATTCGTCATACAGGGTAAGGCTGTAATCGCAGCCCTCCGGCATATCCATGCGGATCTCCACACTGAAGTAATTCTGAACCGTGCGGTTATAAGGTATGGAAAAATTATAAAAATCCACATCTTTATTATCACTGAGGCTTCCCCGCAGGCTGCTGGTTTCATCTTTGATCAGAAACCCCAGATCCAGAAATGCGCTGCCTTTGTCCTTGCCTGGAACCTCATATGTAGTATGCTGCCTGCGGTAAATATTGTTGCTGCCGAGTGTGCAGGTGTCCTCCCGCAGTTCCATGTTCCTGCGCATCTTCCCTTCAAAAAAGGCCCTTGATTCTTTTATTGTCATTAAATATATGGGCTTATCACGAAAAGCCGCTCCCCATGCCGAACTCATGTCATTTACATTACTTATTCCCATTCCTGAATATCCCTCCGTTGCTATTAATTATTTTTTATACCTGCTTTTCCCACACATATAATCTGCCGCTCCATAAAATCTATCGGCAGGTGCGCCCGCTTTTCAAACCCCGGCTGCACCAAGCGACTATTTTTTGCACAAAATGGCCATAAAGTTACAATATCACTACCGTCTGGAACTTTTCCGAATCACGGGAAATGACAAAATCTCCTCCGTATTTATCCACCACCGCCTTTACATTCATAAGACCGACACCGTGCATACCGCCGCCGGAATCCGGCACAATACCGCCTGCGGCCTGTACTTTTTCCGCCACGGGGTTCTTTACGGAAAAGATCATCTTCCCATCCTCCTGCACCAGCTTGATGTTTATAACGGCTTTCCTCCCTGCCCGCACGACCTTCACGCACTCATGGATGGCATTGTCCAGCAGATTGGAAAGCAGGATTACTGTCTCCTCCCCGTCCAGCCGCATCCCACTCATGTCGCCCACCCTGAATATCATGGACACTCCCAGCTCCCTTGCAGCACGGAATTTCTGGTTCAGGACTGCGTTTACGACGGAGTGGTTCGTATTGACCGCCGACATCTCCACGGATATGCTCTCCGTCAGCCGCTCCGCAAGCGCGGCTGCTGCCTGTGTGTCACCTTCCTTTAACAGTACCTGCATGGTCCTTATCTGGTTCTTGTAGTCATGCATCTTCCTCCCCTGCCGCTCATAGACGGCCTGCATATCCCGGTAATGTACAAGCTGGCTTTCCGTCTTCCTTGCAGATTCGATGCCTTCCCGCATTTTTTTCCCTTTTTCCAGTATCTCACGCAGAAGCCAGATAACAAGGAAATCGACCGCAACCAACCCGGCAGAAATAAAAAGGCTGACTGACTGCATTCCTGCCCCATCCCCATACTGATAAAACATCATCAAAATGGCAGACATTGTAAACAACGGCATCAGGCTCAGTTTCATCCATTCCGCCTCCGTAAGTTCTCTGTAATCGGCTCTTCCCTTCCATATCCTGCGAAACACAAGAAGTACGCCAAGCCAGAATACTTTAGCAAGCAGTACCCATACCCACCCCCGTATTTCCCATGCTGCTCCCTGCGTCTTCCATAAATTTTCAACACAGTACGCCGCAAAATCTGTCAAAAATATCATACAGTAGTTCAGCAATGAGAAAAAGACATCCTGAACCCACCCTGCCCTATAGTACCTCCTGCCAAGCAGGACATAACCCAGAAGAAACAGCGGCAGTTTCCACATGCCGATCCGATATCCCATAGTATTGGCTGCAGACATCATAATGAAATATATAAAGAATCTGAACACAGGAAATTTCCCCATCTCCCTTCTTGCAAGAAAAGTGTCAAAAAAATATAAACTCCCCCATGTCTCTATGGTAACAGTCAAAAAGAACATCCCCATTTCCATGATCACTCCGCCTCCTTAAACAACGTGTACTGCCGCTTTACTTCATGGTATCTTGACTTCGGGACGGATATCTCCTTCCCCGTAGTCAGAATCATGACATAGCTGCTGATCTTTTCAATGTATTTCATGTTGACAAGGTAGCTCCGGTGTATCCGCACGAAGCCCATTCCCTTCAGTTCCCGCTCCAGTTCATCCATTTTTTTGTAAATGCTGTATATCTGTCCCTGCGTATGGAACACATTCTTATGCCTGTTCGTTTCGATATAGATGATTTCATCCACCCGCAGGCGCACCTTCCCTTCCACGAAGCCGAACTCCGCCACACGTTCCCCCTGCCGGATTTCCTTCAAAATGTCATTCACGCATTCCCGCAGTGTCTGTTCCAGATCATCCTTTAAGAGGAACCGGCTGGCCTTCACTTTGTACCCATCCAACGCATAGTTCACATAGGCAGTGACCAGCACGATATGAACCTTGGGACATTCCGCTTTTATCCGCCTTGCCGCCTCCAGACCGTCCATGCCGCCCATATTGATGTCCAGAAATACGATGCCGCATTCCCGTATATGGTCCATATCCCCGCACAGTCCGCTGCCGGAGCCGTACTCCCTTATTTCAAAATCCTGCCCGCAGGCTTCCAGCAACGCCTTAAGCACACCGCGGTCTTCCTCCCTGTCATCACAGATTGCTATCTTCATCGCATTAACCTCCCACTATATATAATATCGGATCATGGGGAAGCTTATCAAATCCCATTGCACGAAACTCCCATTTATTGCACCAAACGACTATAAGCCGTGTCTGCATATTACCTCTAAATTCCCTGCTTTCTCTTCTTCAGACAGTTTATAACACCTGCGGCAGCCGCAGGGAGCTGCACCACATCGTTTTTCATTTGACAATATCAGGTTTTACACTAAAATCATTCCATATCGTTTATTTTATATAACAATCTTCCATTCGCGAGGTGATTTTTATGAGCGACAGCACAAGCTACTGCTCGGTATTCAATCCGGATTCCTCTGAAACAGTTGCATATAATAACCCCTGTTCCCCGCTTATGCAGCATACGGATTCCTGTCCTCTTACCCGGACTATTCTTCCATCAGCCATTGGCATAAGGAGCTGGAATTTATTCTGATAAAAAAAGAGGCTATGACCTACAATGTAAACGGCAGGCTGATCGAGCTGGATGAAGGCAGCGGGATCATGGTAAACAGCTGCCAGCTCCATTACGGCTTTTCCATGGAACATAACTGATGGAAGATTATTTTATGATCATGAAAATATTGTATGAAAACCTTGATATTGAAAACCGGATCCGGAAGCCAGAATCTTCCGACCTGACTTCCCTCAGAAACATGATGACCTATATAGAAGAACATTATATGGAACACCGCCGCTGATATACTAGAAAAATCAATCTGCTGTTTTTACTGATACTGCAGCAGCAAGTGAGTTATGATACTATTTCCGCCTGCCCTGTTCCTTTCCCTTTCTGTCAGGGGTGTCGGATTAACCATCTATAAAAGGGATAAACTCCGGCCGTATGTAAACATACTTTCCCCGGATTTCATCTGCCTGCCCCTCGCTGATGGGGTCAGCGTTTTCTGCGTCATCCTCAGACTCTTTCGAATTCCAAATCCTCGATCAGATAACCCGGGATACCGGCATCACCCTCTCTTTTCATATAGATGACACTGCTGAAATCATACCCCTCCGGCGCTTCCCCATTATTCTTTATGATGCATCCCCGTGCCGCGGCAATCAGCTCTGCATAATAGTCCTGTTCCGTTCCTTCTGCGCTGTATCCTGTTCCGTTCCTTCTGTAAATCCGCGTGTCGTAACGTGTCCCGCCATTTACATCATACGCTGCTACTACGGCCGGCCCCGCTGCGCCATCCCGCCTATCGTTACAATGTCAGAAAATTCCCTGCATCCCAATTTTGCCGAACAGGATTGAGAAAACCTTTCTGATGCAGTATAATCAGATGTCAGGGAGGTCTTTCCATGAAACAAAAAATACTTATGGTCGAAGATGATTTCACAATCCGGACCCAGCTCATAAACCTCTTAACCGGAAACGGCTATGAAGTTTATGCGGTCACGGATTTTTCAAAAACAATCGAACAGATAAAGTCATTTGCACCCCATTTGGTCCTTTTGGACATTAAACTGCCGGGAAGCAGCGGTTTTGACATATGTTCGCAAATCCGTACCTTTTCTGCCGTTCCCATCGTTTTTGTGACAAGCAGCAATACAGATATGGACGAGTTAAACAGTATCATGCTGGGAGGGGACGCATTTATCACAAAACCTTATAACACCGCTATTCTGCTGGCTAAAATAGCGTCATTGCTGCGGCGGGCATATGATTCCGGACAAACCGAAGTTTTAACATGGAACGGGGCTGCGCTGCATTTAGAGAGCAGTCTGATAGAATACAACGGGCAAAAAGCTGAACTGACCAAAAACGAACTGAAAATCCTCTATTATCTTTTTAAGAACGCCGGAAAAATCTGTTCCCGCAATGATATCATAGATTTCCTTTGGGACAATCAGCTTTATGTAGACGACAATGCCCTTAGCGTTAATATCACCCGTATCCGTGATAAGCTGGCAGCGGTCGGATTAAGGGCCTTCATTAAAACAAAGCACAGGCAGGGATACACATTATGAGCGCAAAACAGTATCTGAAAAATCAACTGCCTGTTATTCTGATCAACCTTCTTGGTATACTTGCACTTGCCCTGTTTTTGCTCGTGAACGGGAACCCTGTTTCGGTTATCCTCTTCCTTGCAGCTGTCTGGCTGGCCGTTGTGATTTTTTGTTTTATCATCTTTTATTTCTCAAGAAAATCATATCTGGAGCAGCTGCTGGAAATGACCGAACAATTAGAAGAACGATATCTGATACCGGAAGTTATGGCAGTCCCAAAGAGATCCGACGACCAGGTATTCTATCAGATTTTGAAAATGACTGAAAAATCCATGCTGGAAGAAATAGGTGAAATACAGCGGGAACGGAAAGAATACAAAGAATATATTGAGCAATGGATACATGAGGTCAAAACACCGATCACGGCAATGAAGCTGCTTTGCGAGAACAACCGTTCCCCGCTTACCAGGGATATGCTGGCAGAAATGGAACAAATCAATCGTTTTACGGAGCAGGCTCTCTATTATGCCCGTAGTGAGCATACCGAAAAAGACTATTCCATCAGAGAGATCAGGCTTAGCGGCGTTGTGCATGACGCAATTGCGGATAACAAGTATCTTCTCCGTCAAAATAATGTGAGCATCACTGTAAACAATTTGGAACATACTGTATACTCCGACGATAAATGGTTACGGTTCATCTTAAACCAGATCATCGGCAACTCCATAAAATACCGCACAGAAAAGCCGGCTTTATCTTTCTTTTCAACAAAGAAAAACGACCAAATCCTTTTATCCATAGAAGATAACGGAATGGGCATCCAAAAAAGCGACCTGTCCCGCATTTTTGAAAAGGGATTTACCGGACAGAATGGGAGGATCATTCAAACCTCTACGGGAATCGGCCTGTATCTCTGCAGGCGTCTTTGCGATAAACTGGGAATAGGGATAACTGCATATTCAGAAGGAAACGGAACGACAATTACCCTTTCCTTTCATATCAACAATTTTGTTAACGAAGTGCAGGACTGATGTTATTCGCGCATGAAAAGCCGCCTGCGGCGGGGCGCAAATACCTGCACAATCCAATGCGAACAGTAACGGACTGATACATTCTGCAGTTCTTACATTTTTGTAAGAACTGCGTAAGAAAACATGATACAAAAAGCCCTGCAGAGCACTTACAATAAAGCCATAAAAAACATTAGGAGGCCAAACGCATGGACACTATTTTGAAACTGGAACATATCCAGAAATATTATGGCAGCGAGGGAAATATCACAAAAGCCATTCAGGATATTAGCTTTTCGGTAGAAGCAGGCGAATTTTTAAGTATTATGGGAGCGTCCGGCTCCGGGAAAACAACGCTGCTCAACTGTATTTCTACGATCGACACCGTAAGTGCAGGCCATATCTACTTAAAGGAAACTGATATCACGGAGATAAAGCCTAAATCACTTGCCCGGTTCCGCAGGGAAAACCTGGGTTTTATATTTCAAGATTTCAATCTGTTAGACACCCTGACAATTTCTGAAAATATCGCACTGGCGCTGGCAATCAATAAAACTCCTGCCGGAGTAATAGAACCGCGTATTTCAGACATTGCGAAGCGGCTGAATATCCTTGATATTCTAAACAAATATCCGTATCAGGTATCCGGCGGACAGAAACAGCGCTGCGCCTGCGCCAGGGCAATCATCAATAACCCCGGACTGCTTCTGGCGGATGAGCCGACCGGAGCATTGGACAGTCATTCTTCGCAAATGCTGCTATCTACGATCCAAAGTATCAATGAGCAGCTTCATGCAACCATTCTCATGGTAACGCATGACGCTTTTACTGCCAGCTACGCCAGCCGTATTTTATTTCTGCAGGACGGTAAAATTTTTACGGAACTGTATAAGGGCAGCGACAACAGAAATACCTTTTTTAACAAAATTCTGAATGTCCTTACCATGATTGGAGGTGGACAAAGCCATGTATGCTAAACTTATTTTCAAAAATGCAAAACGTTCCGTAAAGGACTACCTGATTTATATCGTAACCATGACCATATGCGTTACCCTGTTTTATTCCTTCCTGGCAATCTCCAGCAGATACTATAAGCCGGATATAGGAAGCGAGTATAATTTCACGCTGCTTAGCGACGGTATGAAAGCGGCAGTCTGCATTATCACATTGTGCCTGCTGTTTTTGATAGGCTTTGTCAATAACTATATGCTGCGGTGCAGGCAGAAAGAGTTTGCGGTCCAGTCCATTATGGGAATGGAACAAAAAACGGTTGCATGGATGTTTTTTGCCGAAACGTTGATCATGGGGATCCTTTCGATTGCGGCCGGGGTTTTTTTGGGTATGTTCTGTTCACAATTCATTACGGCCATGCTGCTGACTGCTTATGGCAGAAGTTATGAATTTTCATGGAATCTGTTTCCGGATACGGTCTTACTGACCGTCTGCTTCTTTGTTTTAAGTTTTTTTGTTATCGGCATATTTAATACCCGTACCATTCAGAAAACGAAAATCATTGATATGCTTTACGCGGACAGAAAGAATGAACCCGTACTAACAAAGAGCCGCTGGATTTTGGGTGTGATCATACTTTATGAGCTATCCGCAGTTTTGATGCTAACTGCCGGAATCGGGAAAATCTGGTTTTATTATGACAGCCGTCTTGCATTCCCTGTCCGAATCATGTTTTGGGGAAATACGGTTCTTCCGTTTGCCACTCTCCTTTGGTCTGCCTTACGGCTGCTCAGAAAAAGAAAAACAGGTTTTTATACACTGCTTCCCGGATTGTTGATATTTTCTGTCCTGAATGCATTCACAACGGCAAGTGTACCCGCATTCACAAACAAATATTATTTATCATGGGGAGCCGGAACGATCAATCAATATCTGTTATTTATTCTGATCGATCTGCTTTTCTTTATCTGCGCTTTGATATCTCTTACGGGAAGTTTTATTGCCGCATGGAAAGAAAAATCCCCGAAGCATAGATACCACGGCGAAAACCTATTCTTTTTCGGACAAATTATATCAAAACTGAACACAACCACCAAAACCATGACACTTATCAGCATAACCTTAGTGCTTTCCATTTTCCTGTTTATTGCCGCTCCGATTCTGGTAAACTGGGCTTCCGGATATCTGGACATACATTCCATGTATGATATACAAATTTCTTCAAGATACAATCTGGTATACGAAGAAGAAGACCTGCCGAGGGACGATTATCAGACAGTGACGGATTTCCTTGCAGAATGCGGCATGGAAACAGCTTATGACTGCACGTTTCATCTGTATCTGCCCGTCAGAGAGGATTTTCACAACCGTATGAAGTATGATTTTCCCGTTGCCGCAATTTCTTTGAGCGATTATAACAGGATACGGGAAATGCTGGGATACGAACCGGTTTCCCTGATGGAAAACGAGTTTACAACACAGTGGAAAACCATTGCAACGGAGGAAGAACAGAACAGCTTTCTCGCAGAGCATGACCGTGTTCTCACAGATGCGGGAGAATTAAGCCTTTCCGTGCATTCCCATTACGAAGAAGCAATCGGGGAAACAGCCTACAATACTTATACGCATGTGCTCTATGTATTCCCGGACAGCGTCTGCAGACAGTTACTTCCTGTCATGCAAAACCGTTATATTATAACGGCTGAAACGATTCCCTATCCGTATGCGCTCGAACTGGAAAAAGCCTTTACGGCAGAATACCCGGAGCAGCCAACTACAGGCGCCGCCTTTTCAATCCGTCTGAGTACCTTACAGATCAACAGCACCATAGCAGGAAATTTTATTTTGCAGTCTTCCATGCTTTATGGAGCGATCGTACTTATGGTAATATGCCTTACGGTACTTTCTTTACAGCAGCTTTCAGACGCCGGGCAATACCGATACCGTTTCTCCGTACTCCGGAAATTAGGTGTGGAGGAACAGTGCATAGGAAAACTCATACTAAAGCAATTAGGTATCTGGTTTGGGCTTCCAGTCATAACAGCGATCGTTATTTCGTCAGTTATTATCTCGTATTTTGTCCGGACCATATCAGCGCAGATTTCCGCTTATATAGGTCTGAACGCATTGATGTTGCAAATGGGTGCAACCATATGCATTCTTGCCGTTTTATTAATCTGCTATTTTATAAGCACATGGATTTTGTTTAGAAATTCTATCGCCCAATAACCGCTTTTCAGTTCCGTCCTGTCCAGCACTTCAGCCAGACCGTCTGGCAGTGAAAGGCAGCGCTCCAGCCGGCATTCTTTTGATTGCCGATTCCGGCGGATAAGAGTATAATAAAACAATCACCATAAGGAGGAGATCACCATGAATACTACCATTACACGCAGCGATGCGCTTTCCCTTCTCACCAGATATAACAAAGAACCGTTCCACCTGCTCCATGCTTTTACGGTAGAGGGCGTTATGAAATGGTTCGCACAGGAAATGGGCTATGGGGATGAAACGGATTATTGGAGCCTTGCGGGACTGCTGCACGATGTCGATTTTGAATGCTTTCCCGAAGAGCACTGCAAAAAAGCGCCGGAACTTTTATCGGAAATAAATGCCGGGGAGAACCTGACCCATTCCATATGCAGCCACGGTTACGGCATCTGCTGTGATGTGGCGCCTGCCCATATCATGGAAAAAGTACTCTTCGCCACGGACGAACTGACCGGTTTGATCGGCGCCGCTGTCAGGATGCGCCCGTCCAAAAGCGTAATGGATTTGGAAGTTTCCAGTCTAAAAAAGAAATTTAAGGACAAAAAGTTTGCCGCCGGCTGCTCCAGGGATATCATCCGTCAGGGCGCGGACATGCTGGGCTGGGAGCTGGACGAGCTGTTTGCCAAAACCATCGAGGCCATGAAATCCTGCGAGGAAAGCGTCCAAAAAGAAATGAAGGAGTACGAAGCTTAAATGGTTCTTTTCCGGGTTCGGGTATCCGGCAGGCCATGGGCAGCCGAATACCCCGAACCGGGCGGGAACCGTTTAAAGAGCTTCGCTCCTCCAGTCTTCTTCCCTCTCTTTGCCGGATGCCGTCGCCTTTGTCAGCTGCCAGACAGTCTCACTGAAATATCTGTCGGGAATCTCTTTTAGGAAAAACGCCTTTTCTTTCTCTTCTTTCCGGTAAACATAACCGCGTTTTATCTCTTCCGCCGGGTAGAATTCCGCATGGTAAACCGTTACCTCTTCATTCTCCCCGCCCACGAAACTGCCGGAGAAATGTAACTGCACGCCTATCCCCGCCTCCTCATCCACACGGTAATAGGTATCGAAACAACCCCCGTCTTCCACCGGCCCGCGATACCAGCCGAGTCCCTGCAGTTTTCCGCCTAAAGACAGATCATTCAGGATACAGCCGCCAAAACGCTCCAGCCGCTGCATCTCCGCCTCTTCTTCCGTCTTCAGGTAAACATCCCGTTCCAGCTGTTCGATGGGCTGACGGATCTCATAGTCTTCCATCTGCTGCTTCCAGACCTCCCTCTCCCCTTCGGACAGTTCGACCGGATGCACCAGCCCGATCCTGCCGTCCTCCGGCAGTTCATACTCTTCCTCTTCTTCCGTATTGAAAGAACCGTCTTCCATGTAACGAAAACTCTGCACCAGTTCCTTTTCCCCATAAACGCCCCATATCAGGCCGATGGCAAACTGATGCATCACGGGATTCTTTACGAAAAGCTGCTTCCAGGCTTCCGCACTCCACTTTCTTCCGGAAGACAGAGCCAGCTCCAGCCGCATTTTCTGGCTGCTTACGGTCATCTTCATCTGCTTTTTCATCTGTTTAAATGCTTCGTAAGATGCCGCTGCCTTTGCTTCCTCGTCCCGCTTGCCGGGTGAAGGCATGTTTTTCAGTTTCTTTCCCGTCTCATCATACACTTCTAACTCCAGTACAGGCGTGATCGATACTTTGAACCTGCGTTCCCCATAATCGAAACTTCTCTCTCCTTTTTCGTCAAAACCCAGGTCCGGAACGATCCGGTCCTCCAGTTCCTCCCTGCTGATGCCAAGCTGCGCGGCTGCAAATTCCAACGCTTTTCCCGCCGCCGCTTTCACCTGTTTGAACTTAAACTTTCTGGAAATTCCGTCCACGAGCAAAAGCGCCTGGGGAAGCGGATTCAGGCTCAGCGCCTGCACTGCTTCCGCCGCGATCGCTCCCCGCGCCTGCTGCGGCCACTCCTGTATCTGATGCTGCAGTTTCTTTACGATATCGGAACCGCCGTGTATGGAAGAGGCATAGAGCACCCAGCGTTTCTTTGCCTCCGCTCCCGCTTCCACCCACTTGTCGAACAGCTCGTTCACATAGACCGCCAGTTCTTCCGGCTGCAGTTCTCCCGCCAGCATGGCCGCCTTACTGCTTACCCCGCAGCCGTCCACAGCCGCGTAACACAGCAGGATGGCCTGAAGATATTCTTCCTCCGCCTCCCCGCCGTTTTGCCTGTGCACCTTGGAAAACGGCGTTTCATAAGCCCATGCCAGACTCCGTTTCTTTCCGCCTTTGTGGATTTCTTTTACCATATCCTCCTGTGTCAGCGCCTTTGCACCGGATACTCCCTCTTCTTCCAGTTTCAGCGCCTTACTCAAAAGATCCCTGACTTTGCTGTTTTTCTCCTTTTCCAGCATCTGTGCAAACAGACCGTTGCAGGTACCGTCTTCTCCCTGCCAGCCAAGCAGCACCCTTATCGCCAGTTCCCGTTCCGCCGCTTTTTTGGACGCAAGCAGCGCCGTTACCTCCACTTCCCATTCCCTCTGTCCGCGCAGAATATTCAGCAGTTCCTCCTTCACTGCCTTGGAACCGTCCTGGGAAAATGCCAGAATTTCTTTTTTATACGCCTCCGGATTCCCGCTCAGTACGCGCAGTCCGAAGAATCGGCCCACTGCTTCCGCAGAGGAAAAAGCGCTTACCGTCTCATCTCTCCGTTCCCTCAGATAAACCGCAAAGCATCCCGCCGCTCCGTCTAAAAAACTCATCTTATGACGCTCCAGATAAAAAGAATCATGCAGCCAGACCAAACCGGAAAGCTGCTGTGCCACCGTCAGCCCTTCCGCATCAAAATTTCCGAAAAGCGTCCGCAGCCTCTGCGCATCCGCTTCCCCGTTCTTCATAATGCTGTCATGCAGGGAGTACGGATTTTTCAACAGCATATAGACCTGACACCTGCGTAAGAATTCCTCATCCCGAAAATTCTTCATATATTCCTCTACAATATGCCACCCTCTGGTGTCATAATAGAATCGGCTTCTTATCTGGTCCAGATATGGATATAAGGTGTCCGCTTTCGTCTCTCCCCGCAGATAGTCCTTCACCACATCCGTAACCGCATTGTTTTCCACCAGCGAGGCTATCATTCTTTCCATTTCCCTGCTTCTGCCGGATTGCTGCTTCTCCTCTGTCAGCTTATCGTACAGCGGCTTATTCTGCGTACGGACAACGTCCAGCATCGTGCCGGCATGTTCCATCAGCGCCTCGTCCATGACTTTCAGATAACACTCCTGATGATGCTCCAGCTGTTTCTTTAAGATCATCCGGTGCCCCTTCATAGCGGCCCAGCGGATATACCTTGCGGTGTCGATACCGAATATCTCATCGTATTCTCCGCCGCCGGTTCGGATATTGATGGGAAACAGCTTATCTTCCACCCCGCCTGCCGCTTCTGCTTCATGAAGCACGATAGCCGGAAGCTGTTCGCTGACCCGTTCCATAATATCCAGCATTTTTTCCGTATCCACGGCCAGGCACAGACGGACGATATTTCGCAGCCTTAAGGAAAATAAAAAGTTCAGATAGGCCATGCCGCCCAGCAATAGCAGCAGAAAATCCGAAACACTGCCCTTCGACCCTGCCAGCTGCAGAATTTCGTCCGTCACACAGTTCTGCCTCACGGCTTCCTTCAGCTTCTCAAGAGAATCCACATCCATCCTTCCGTCATACAGATTCTCCAGGCTGGACAGGATAATCTCCTCATACCGCTCCATCAGCGGCATATCTTCCGGCTCTATCTCCACCGGTGCCTCTTCTCCTTTTCCTTCCGCCCGTCTTCCCCCGAAAAACTTTCCAAGACTTCCTAAAAATCCGAGATTCCTTTTATTTGGTTTCTCCTCCTTGATCCCCTTTGCGCCTGTATCCTTATAGGTTTTAAAGTTCCCGTATCTCGTGGTAAAGTAGACTGCCAGAAGGATAAGTTTCCCATTATCCGCATCGTTCTTCTGGTAACCGACAGCCCGCTTCAGATTCTCCGCACTGTCCCCGGCTGCACGGATCAGATTTCTCAAAGCATAACCGAACAGGTGATACGGACTCGTCCCGATATGAACTGCATAGACAGCCGCCTTTTTATCCGCATCGCTTAAAAAACCGCCATTTCCATCCCAGCATACATCCATCGGAACCAGTTTGTAACAGGTGGACTGACCGACCGCAAACAGCAGCCGGAACAGCCGGTCCGCTTCCTCTTTCCTGCCCTTTCTCATATAGTCGCGGAACAGTTTCACCGCCTTGTCCGGCTGCACCCGCTCCAGATTCCGGAATGCAAACCGCTCCAAACCCCCTTCTCCCGCTTCTCCCGCCAGATACGTCTCCGCTGTCTCCAGCTCCGCTTCCGACAGATTCAGCTGGTCCAAAACCTCCAATATCTTTTGATTCTGCACATTTTTTGGATTTCTCATGATTTCCCTCATTTCTGCACTGCTTTTCACGCCCTTCAGGTCTGCGGATGCAGCTCTGACACAAACCTGTTCTTCTCTTAGGAACTATAAAGATTTATTTCTTAACAGTTCCTTAGGAACTCATTCTTTCACATAATAATTCCATGCCATGTCATAAGCCGTCTTTTCCCTGCATAAATACAAATATTCGTTCAGCTTCGCATACAGCCCCGCCAGTCCATCCGGCTCCCGTTCCGTCCTGTGCCGCCGCATATCCAGTCCTTTAGCAAATTCCGTCAGCATCGCTGATAAATACGCCATCCCGTACTGCTCCGTCAGTTTCCCCATCTCTTTCAGGGCCTCCAGCGTACTGTCATGGACGGTATCAAAACCGCTCTGACACACTTCTTCCAACAGATTCCTTACATCCTCCGCCAATTCTCCCAATACTTCCTCTTTACTCCCTGCTTCCATCCTCAGCCAACTCTCCCTTCTCAAACACGGCCACCGGATACATCCGTATCCTTCCATCCCGCAGATAGATCTTCCCCAGAAAACAGGGGCAATTTTCCTCTGTCACCCGTTCCAGATACCGAATCCCCCACGATTCCTTTTCCGAATACGCCACCTCGACCACAACCTCTTTTCCCGCTCCGTCATACAGGCTCATGGACAGTTTCTGTTCCGTTTCGGAAAAAACTGCCTTATCAAAAAATTGCGGCCTTATAAATACCAGCTCCGTCCCTTCCTCTTCTCCGCCCTCTTCCCTGAGCCACGGCTTCCGTTTTTTCCTTATCTGTTCCTTAAAAAGCTTCCCAAAATCCCGGTAATGCCATCCGCCTAACTCTTCCTCCCGCAGCCGGTTCTCCCCGCGCTTCCTGTCCCCCGTCAGTTCCCCTTTGGTTTCCTGACCGGAAGAAAGCCTTCCCCGTCCGTCGCATTTTACCCCCGTCAAATGGATACGCGCCTCCGCCAGTTCTTCCAGGGAAAGCGGCAGCCCCCACGGCGCCTGTGTTTTCCCCTGCCGCCCCCTTCTTCCCTGCTTCTCGTAAAATACGGGCCTTGCATAAGTATAAGTATACCATTCTTTCGTATGTTCTTCCAAAAAATATACCGTCTCCCCTTCATATCCGGTCCGGCTTTCGAACGGTTCCATGGCAATCCCAACCAAATCCATATCTCCCACAGGTATATACTCTGCTTTAAATTCCCCCGCCAATTCCGCGATCTGCCTGCCGTCCTCCGCTCCGCACAGCAATTCCGCCCTTCTGTAAAGACCGGCCAGCCGGTCCATCAGTTCCTGTGTCCGGAACGATGCTTTTCTCTTTAAATAACTTCCATAGCAATCACTTAATGCGCGCCACTGTCTTTCCGATCCGGCAAGACGCAGCTTGTGGCTGATGATGGCCAGCCGCTCCAGATAATCCAATACATCTGGAGAAGTCCGCGCCAATCCCGTATTCAGCAGTTCCTCCAAAAACTCTTTCATCCGTCCGGCGGCTTCTTTTATCTGCCCCGTATCGAACTCCGGCCGCTCCACCGTCTCCTCTTCCACCTCTGCCAGAGACAACAGTCCCGCTTCCTGTTTGCACCATAACACGGCGGCAGCCTTATGTATGCAGAATTCTTTTTTGTGACAGGTACAGGAGGAATATTCCAGAGGTGACAGCAGCTTTACCGTATTTCCCTGTTCCGGGAAACATACCGTAACAATACTGGAATAAGTGATTCGCGGCTTCTGCCCTGCTTTTATCTGACCGGCTATATCCTGCAAACGCCTGCCGCCCAATATCCTGCGTATGTTTGCCAAAGGGTATGCCGCGATTTCCTCTGACAGCTCCTGCCTCATGCCGCCGGCCTGCGGTTTTTCCGACTTCTCTGCTTCCATGTCTGCTGCCGGATTTTCCGCCGCTTTCCCGCCGGCTCCCTGTTCCGTCTCACATTCCTTTTCTTTCCACGCCAATATTCCCAATATCACATGGCGGCAGATTGTCCGCGACGGACAGGAGCACTGACTTTCCCCAAGCGGGAACCGGATGCGGACCGTTTCTTTTCCCACACGCACTTCCGCTTCCCCGCCTGCACAAAGCACCTCATAATCTCCCTCTTCTTTATCTTTATATGCGCGTTTCACAATTCCTTTATTTGAAATACCGATCAGATAATCGTCATCCAAATCCGTCCATACTGCTTTCCGGTCGTCCATACTCTGTAATCCCTCTTCCTCGTTCCCCTATCCACGCTTCCCAGCCTTCAAACCACTTTTCCAATAAATTCCGCCAGTTCTTCCGGCGTCATCGCCCCCACCGAAGCTCCCATACCGGCCAGAACCGCAGCCGCCCTCCTGTCATAGTTCGGATTGGCCTCCATATCCAAAGCCGTCAGTGCCACCAGCTTCGCACCGCTCTCTATGATGCCCCTGCTGACCTGATACAGATTCTGATAGCCGCCTCCTTCATACAGGTCCGAAATGAGAACCACCATCGTCCGGTACGGAAAGTCAATCAGACGTTCACAATAAGAAAGCGCTCCCGCAATATTCGTCCCGCCGCCCAGCTGGATACTCATCAGCGTTTCCACCGGATCGCTGACATAACCGCTCAGATCCACTACATTTGTATCAAATATGACCAGTCTGGTATCCAGCATCGGAAGTTTTGCAAAAATACCGGCCATAACTGCGCTGTGAATGACGGAATCCAGCATGGAACCGCTTTCATCCACACAGATGATCACACGCCACTGATTATACTTCTTCATACGGGAGTTAAAATAAACCTGCTTCAATACCAGTTGTTCCCGCTCCGTGTCATAATGTTTCAGATTCTGCCGGATCGTCTTTTTCACATCCAGATTCCGGATCGACCTCACCGGACTGCCGGCATTCCGGTTCAGACGGCCGAAAAAGGATTTCTGCATCTCCTGCTCCAGTTTCCGCGTCAGTTCCTCCGCCACCTTACGCACGATCTCCCTGGCCAGGACAAGCACCTCTCCCTTCATCATATGCTTTAACTGAAGGATTGTTTTCAGAAGGTCTTTATTCGGTTCCAGCTTCCGCAGCACCTCCGGATCGGTCAGCAGCTCCGTCATGTTGTACCGCTCCAGCGCATGGCGCTCCATGATCTCCACGGTCTGTTTCGGAAACAGCTTCTTTACTTTGGAAAGCCAGCAGGGAACCGTCAGCCGGGAATCCCCGCTTCCGCCGCTGCGCTCTTTCCGGATTTCCTGTTCCTCCCCATATTCCCTCCCGTAGAGATAATCCAATACTTCCTCCATATCCATCAGTTTCGGTTCTTCTGAAGAAAAAGAAATGCGCTTTGAAGCATATTTCCCCAGCACAAGTCGCCATCGGTTTAAAATTTCCTGCTCATCCGTCCCATATGTCCCCATTCCGCTGCTCCTTTCCCTGCCGTCCCCATACGCTCTGTCCCATACATTCTGCCGCATAAGCATCCAGTTCCCTGCCGTACGCATACCAGTCCGGCATAATCTCCCCGCGCCGCATCAGCTCTTCTCCGCCCTTTCCGTGAAGCCCTGCCGCCATCTCCGCAATCCGGTCTGTTTCCGCCGGCGTAAAATAAGTAAACGCCATATGCAGCTGGGGAAGCAGTTCCATGAACTCCGCTTCCCCCAGCTGTCCGAAGAAACCGTCCAGCATTTCCAAAAATTTCCCGCCGATAAAGATCAGGTCCCGGGCCGTATAAAACAATCCCCTGAAAAATACCGCCGTCTGCAGCATCTGCTCCTTCGTTCCCGTCAGATAGCCCCTGCAGGCTTTTTCCACATCCTCTGCCGTCTCCCTGCCGCTTCCGTACAAAATTCCATGGATACAGCCATGCAGCCCCGCATGAATCCCACAGTCCTGCAGCATCCGGTACAGTGCTTCGTAATAAGCTTCTTTTTCCTGTCCCATACCCGCACCGTTTCTGCCCGTGACCTGATACAGCAGTTTCATGGCATCCATACAGCTTCCGAGATTTTCCTCTTTTATGCCCGTCATCGCCGGAAGCAGTGCGATCAGCTTCCGCACGCCGGTATGAAGCAGCTGCGCCATTTCCAGTCCCGACCTGTAAAGTTCTTCCAGCTCTTCCATCATCAAAAGTGCTTTCAGCGCATCTGCTGCGGAATAAAAATCTCCATCCCGCAGAATCAGTTCATGGACCCGTGCATAAACCGTCTCCATCTGTTCCGTCAGTCCCATTTCGAATACTCTTGTCAGAAGCGCCGCCGCCTCTCCGGCTCCCATCTCTTTCTTTAGCTGCGCCTGTACCAGGCTGACTGCCGCTTCCTCTACCGTCGCTCCATGAACCGATACGTCGATCAAAGCCGCCGGAACCTGTGTGTTCCACCTGTATTTCCATATTTCCCGCACCAGGTTTTTATCTTTTTTCAGCTGAAGATCGGGCCCTTTCACACGCTTTGCAAACGAAGTTCCCAAAAATACGGTCCGGTGCAGGAACCGGCTCATGTTCCGGTGTTTTTTTCCGGAAAAGACGGACAGCGTCACCTCTGTTTCCACCGTGGAATGCGCCTTTAAGCCAAAACTCTTACACTGCAGTTTAAAATCATGGAGAATGGGCGGCTCGTCCGCCCATCTGCAGAGTTTTCCCATACCCTGTCCCGTCATCAGCCTCCGCAAAGTCCTGAGCGGCATATCGGCGGCGATATTGTACTCCCCCTTCACATAGGACGATAAAACCGCATCCCATAATTCATAGGCCCCCGGCTGGGTTTTTCCCCGCAGTTCACTAAGCCCCTGTGCCATCTGCCATGCGCAGATTTCATCATAGGTGGAAAGACTGCCTTCCTTCTTCCTGACCTCTTTGCCGGAAGCTGCCAGCATATCCAGCACGGCCTTTTTATACGGTTCTTCCGTCTCTTTCATCCCGTCCCATATCTTCTGATAAAATCCCGTAAATGGCATACCGCTGGCATATCCGTTCAAAGCATCCGCCGCTTCCATGGAATAAGGCATCATATAGACATTCTGGTCCCTGTCCGACGTTTTGCCGGCAAGGCGTTTTGCCGCTTTCACCGTTTCCGCCCATCCCTCATCCGAAAGCCTCTCCCTAAGCCCCGGCGTATGAAAGCCGCCGGTTATCACAAGTATCCGCCTCCACGCTCCCGCCTTCTGCGCTTCGATTCCTCCTTGCATTTCCGTAGTCTGTCTTCCTTTTCCTTCCACTTTTGCCCGGTTTTCCTCCCCCTGTCCTGCCGCCCACTGTGCCACTCGTGCGGCCATATGGGCTTCCCGCTCCAGACAGCCCTCTTCCTGCAGTACCCTGTCAGGCGTATTTTTTCTCGCCAGTTCACAATACACAAGCAAATGGGAAAACCAGGTACCGCTGTCTTCATAAAGCCCGTTTAGTTCAAAATATTTCTCCCAGAACTCATCAAAATTCCGAAGCCCTGTTTTTTGACAAAGCTGCCCGATATACGCATTTCTGGAAAGCAGGTAGTCATCGTTATAGTTGTTCTTTCCCTCCTCCTTTAACAGCCCTTTGCCTTTTGCGGACGCCGCAAGGATATCCCCATAAGGCAAATCAATGAATGCTGCAAAAAGCCCTTCCCGTGCCGCCGCACGCAGGGCCGTTAGTTCCGGCGAATATTCCAGAAACGGATAATAACACTTATAGTGCTCCTTTTCCTCCGATATCTTTCCCGTTCTGTCATGATAGGAATAATAGATGGCAAAGGGGCCCTTTGTGTCTTCATCCGCCATGACCGGAATCAGTGCATTGGCATTATCCGGCCCTTCTATCAGAACCGCCGACGGTTTCCATTCTTTGATCACCCTCTCGATTTGGAACGAACATGCCGGACTGTGGTGACGCACCGGAAGCAGCATTATTTCAGCCATTTCCTCGCTTCGTAATATCGTTTCCATAATCCACCCTCTTTGCTGCTTTTATCCTTAATGACCGTATTGAAGTACCCCTTCACTTTTTCCAGATCTTCTTTATTTTCCTTGGAAACCGCCCCTACCAGGTTCTGGACCAGGCAGTCCACATCCATCTCTCCCTTTCCGTAGTAATAACCGGTGAGCATCGTCTGATAATAGACGGAAACCGCTTCCGCCGTGCTCATGACCGCTGCAGGCTTATCGATCCTGTGCCCGTATGCGGAAACCCCTTCCCTCAGTTCATGATAGGTGGATGCAAGCAGCTGCGCCACATCCTCATCCGCCTCCATCTGAATCTTGTTTTCTACCGTCAACCTGCCGACCTCATTCAGTATGATCTGTTTCTCCATGGACACATCCCTGACCGGTGTCACCGTTTCAAAATTGAAACGTCTTTTCAGGGCGCTGCTCATTTCGTTGACGCCTTTATCCCTCGTATTGGCTGTTCCGATCACGTTGAAACCGGGACGGGCAAACAGAAATCCCTCATCGCCCAGTTCCGGCACATTCAGCACTTTATCGCTCAGGACACTGATCAGACTGTCCTGTATTTCCGCCGGTGTTCTCGTAATCTCTTCGAATCTTGTCAGAATCCCTTTTTCCATTCCCACATAAAGAGGAGACGGAACCAGCGCTTCCCGACTCGGCCCTTTCGCCAGAAGAAGCGCATAGTTCCATGAATATTTGATCATATCCTCCGTGGTTCCCGCCGTTCCCTGAATCGTATTCGTGCTGACCCCGCTGATGGCTGCCGAAAGCATTTCCGAAAGCATTGTCTTAGCCGTTCCCGGCTCCCCTACCAGCATCAGTCCGCGGTTTCCGGCCAGCGTGACAATGCAGCGCTCTACCAGCGCATCGTTTCCGAAATATTTTTTTTCGATTTGATATTCTCTGCCTTCATACACAACGGGTTGGGGACTGCCCAGCAAAAAGGTCCGGACTGCCTTGGGCGACATCAGCCAGTTTTCCGGCCTGCGGCCCGTGTCCGTGTTCCTCAGCGCTTCCAGTTCTTCTTTGTATCTTACCTCTATGGGTGGTTTTATGCTTTCCTGCATTTTGATCTTCCTATTCCAGTTCCGTAAATCTTCTCCCAGAACTTATTCCAGTTCCGCATCCGCCCTTCCAGCCCCTTTTCGGCAGAGAAAATTCCGTCTGCTCCGCAGCCGTAATTTCCTCTGGGGGCTGTCCGGGCTTCTGCTGTTTTTTCCAGTTCCGCCAATGGCCTTTTAATGTGCTATATCGTATACCGACCGCACCCGGAAGGTTTTTGCATTTCCTTCCGTAATCTTTACCCTCTTTTCTCCTGCCTGCATGTCAAAAAAGTTATCCTCCAGCCGGATATCCCCGTCCACGCCTTCAATGCAGACTTTTTGGGCAAAAGCCTCCGCCCTCACTGCAATCTCGTCTCCCTCCGCATGGCAGGATAAATGCGGATTTAAGAAATGGTAATGCTTGGGTGCAGTAAACAGGCAGTTACCGGAAGACACCGTTTTCCCGTCCATCACAAAAGCATAATCCAGATTTACCGACAATTCGTCATAAGCCGCAAGATCCATTTTTTCCAGCCATACACCGGACAGCGGGGGAACCGTCACGTTCTCCCTGCCTTCCGCCAATACGCTGCTGTCGGGATTCCTTAACTGCCAGCATACTTCCCCGCATACTTCTTCCATCGTTTCATTTGCCACATGAAACCTTGCCGACTTCTCGAAGGGCGCCGGCTGGGCAGTGCAGAAAGGCCGTTCACTGACTTCCCCCTTTTCTTCGCAGGAAACCATCACCGGGGCAAACATCCTCTTTTCCGCATAATGAAGGGCTTTCCACCGGCCGTAATAATCAATGCTGGACCAGGAAGCTACCGGCCAGATATCGTTCAGCTGCCATACCACCGCCCCCATACAACGTCCCCGGTACCTTCTGAAATGCTCCACCCCGTACCGGATGGCATCCGCCTGCAGCAGCTGGGACGCATACAGCAGACTGTCAAAATCCTTGGGGTAAAGATAGGTTGCCGACAGATAATTCATGATCTTACCGTTTGCCGCCTGATTCCTCTGATGCATTTCCATCACCCTTGAGAAAATATTCCGGTCTTCCTCTTTCGTAAAGGACTCCACCGTTTTCAGGCAGGGAAACGACTGGAATCCGAACTCCGACAGATAACGGAACCGGAATTTCCGGTATTCGGTAAAAGGTTTATTGCCGTGCCATACATCCCAATAATGAGTATCCCCCCTGTTTTCATCCCACGGATCGTCAAAATTACCGCCCGAAGAAGGAGAAGAGGGCCAGTAAAACGTCTGCGGGTCTTCTTCTTTCAGAATCTTCGGAATCAGATATTCAAATATCTTAATATAGTCATATTTCTGCTTGACGGAAGGTTTCCACGCCTTGTCTAACGTCTGCGTCTCCATCTCATTGTTTCCGCACCAAATCCCGAGACAGGCATGATGCCGGAGCCGCCTTACATTCTCCCTGATTTCCGCCGCAATATTGGCCTCAAATTCATCATTCAGCTCATAAGATGCACAGGCAAACATAAAATCCTGCCAGACCACAAGTCCCAGCTCGTCACAGATATCATAGAAAAAATCATTCAGGTAATAACCGCCGCCCCAGACACGGATACAGTTATAATTTGCCTCCACACAGTCCTCCAGCAGTTTCCGCGTCCGCTTCGCGGTCACGCGGCCCAGGATATTGTCCTCGGGAATATAATCCGCGCCCATGGCAAATATCTTCACGCCGTTTACTTCATGGGCAAAACAGTTTCCCCACTCATCCGCTTCGGTATTTACAGTCATCGTGCGCAGTCCGATACGCCGCTCCCACCGGTCTAACAGCTTTCCGTCACGGGCTTCCAGCCTTACCTCCGCACGGTATAACGGCTGTTCCCCATAGCCGTTCGGCCACCATAAATCCGGATTTTCAATCCGAACCTTATAAGCATCCGCTCCTTCCCCGTCTCTTCGCTTTGGTTCAAAGCTCCTTCCGTCCGGTCCGGTTACTTTTACTTTCACCGCAGTTTCCTCTTCCGTCTCCCCAAACAGTTCCACCGTCACGTCAAAATCCAGTTCCGCTACCTTTTCCCCATGCACCTGCGACACATACACCGACTCAAGACGTGCCTTTTCCACGGCCAAAAGCGCAGCATCCCTGAAAATTCCGGCATCGGGCAGCCTCGGCCCCCAATCCCATCCTGACATGCAGTGAGCTTTCCTCAAGTGGGGGAATCCGTCTATACAGTCCCAGCTGCCTCCGGTATACACCTTCTCATTTTCCTCCCTGCAATAACGGACAGGCGAAAAAAGCACCACTTTCAGTTCATTCCTTCCGGCCTTCGCCACCTCCGAAAGTTCGTACTCCCAGGTTCGGTACATATTGCAGGCGTGTCCGAGATATTCCCCGTTCCAGTAAATATCTGCCAGTGTGTCCAGCCCTTCAAACCGCAGCAGCAGCCCGTCCGCTTCCAACAGACTGCCATCCACATCTACTTCCGTCACATACTCAAAATCATTTTCCATCAATTTCAGTGCATCCAGCTCGTTATCGCGGTAATACGGGTCAGGCATCATCCCTTTTTCAAGCAGCGTTCCGTATACAGAGCCGGGTACTTCTGCATCGATATAATCCTCCGGTATCCCATACACATTTTCTCCCAATATCCGCAATTTCCAAATCCCGTTCAGTTCTTTTACCAGCATAGCCTGTCTTTCCTTTCCGACCGTTAAATCTCTCTTTAGAACAGTATCTTAAAGTAAGTGTATCATGGAAAGGCTTCTTTTGCTACTGTATCCGGTATGATTTTCTCTTTTTAGGCAATGCCCACATTGATCCTCGCGGCATTTGCGGACTCAGACAAGTCAAATGTAAAGATTTATTTCTTAACAGTTGCTTACCGTTTCGTCCCGTACTGTTAATGGTTTTAATGCTATCGTGAAATATCCAGTCAAAACCCCATCATCCATATCCAGTACTAAATATGTAACAGACTGGTTTTTCTTTGTAAACTCTATCGAATTTTTTGTCTCAAAACTTTTATAAATTTAACATGTCGAACCAGCTCTTTTTGCCATCCGTTCCACAAACCTGTCCATCCTCTCATTGCAGGACTTCTATATCAGCCACCTTCAACTTTTATTCTTTAGAGATATCCAGCCCCGTCCCAGGGGATTACGCGGCGGCGGGACGCCGCCCCTCTAAAACCCCCAAATACTACCCTTCCATCTCCCGAAGCCTCTCCACAATGCTCTGCCTTTCCACCGCCTTAAGCACCAGCACCGGCAATCCGCTCCCTGCCGCCAGCAGAACCGGAACCGCACTGCAGAGCGGCAGCATCGTAAACCGGTACGAGAAAAACCACAAACTCTCTCCCAGACCGCGTACAATGACAAAGGACATAAGTACTCCGAGTATCAGCGAAAACACTCCTGCTGCCACCGTATAATACAATCCCTCCAGTACCAGCATATTCCGAAGCTGCCCCGTCGTCATGCCGATGGACTGCAGCATGGCAAATTCCCGCTTCCGTGTCAGAATACTGGTCAGTACGGAATTAATAAAATTCAGAATACCGATCAATCCGATCACCAGGCTCAGCGCACCGCCGACTAACAGCACCATATTGCGCATCCCTTCAAACTCCGCTTCCCTGCTTATCTTGGAACTGTAATTCATCACCGGCTCCGTACGTTCCGTGTAATTCTCCAAAAAAGCTTCCATTGACGCTTCGTCCCCGTCTTTTACATTGTAGGCATAGCTCATCACGCCTGCATTCCTTGCCATCCCCCGGTAAACTTCCGCCGGAAGATAAAAAGAATAGCTTTCATATATTCCCCCTGAATTGGTATAGTATTTAACCGCCACTTTTGCCATAACTTCAAATTCATAGGTCATATACTCATTTTCCTCCGGCGAATCCCCGTCCCCTTTATAATTATGAAGAACCACGGTATCCCCGATCTGGTAATGGGAAGTTTCCCACTCCGGCGACTGGTAATCGTCCAGTTGGACACCTTCCAAAATATAACGGCCCGTCTTCAGTTTCTCCATATCAATTTCCCCCTCTAAAACCTGCAGCCGTTCCAAAGGAAGGTCTTCCAGCCCGTACAGACCGCAGAATACATTTCCGTTACCATCCTTTAAATCATGTGCACCCGTTCCTTCCGCTTCCACGCGGAACGTCTCCGCATCCCGCTGATTGGAATACAGACGTCCGCCTTCCTCAAATCCCGCCTGTTCCTCCACCGCTTCGATCATGGATTCCGACAGGGCATTTTCCGCTCCCCGGTACTGATAGTTAAAATAATCCGCATGTGCAATAAGGAAATCCGTATCCACAAAAACGGATAAAAATTTATCCATGTCAAAGCCAATACTTAATGTGTAAACCGTATTGAACAGTACAAGGCTCAATGCCATCGACACTACCACCAATACCGTCCGTTTTTTATTCCTTCCCAGATTTGCCGCCGCCATGCCTGCAATTTTGGCGCCTTTTCGGGACTTACGGCGTTTCTTCTTCACCTCCGCCTGATCCGTATAGGTCACTGCCTCCACCGGAGAAACCTTCGCCGCCATCCGCCCCGGTCTGGCAGCGCTGAGAAAAACAGTCGCCAGTGCAAATAACATGCTGCCGATAAAAATCCACGGATTAACACTTACTTTGACATAGTTACCCCTGTAAATGCTGCTGAATTTCATAAAAGCCGGAACCAGCCCGCTGCCCAGGACATATCCCACCGCCATTCCGGCCGGAATCCCGAAGCAGGATAACAAAAACGCCTGATAGCGGATGATTCTCTTAATCTGTTTTCCGGTCGTGCCTATCGTCTTTAGCAGCCCATAAAAACGGATATCCCGTAAAACGGAAATCTGAAAAATATTAAAAATGATCAGGTATCCCGTAAACATAACCAAAAGCAGGGCAGCCGCCACTCCCGCCACCGTAGGCAGATCCAGATCAAATCCCGCAGATAAATAAGCCCAGTTGATATTATTTTCGATAAAGTCCGCATCCCCTTCTTTTGTGGAATAACCGCTTTCGGTAATGATGCGCTCCACTTTCTTTTCCAGATTCATGGAATTTTGAAACATCACATAGCTGTTGATGACGCCTGTCAGATTTCCATCCTCCTTATAGCTGTTGTACAGCTCCTCTATATGCTCCTCCACATAGGCCCGCGAAGTGATCATCAGGGACACATTAAATGCCGGATCCGCTTCCCACCAGCCGGACAGTACAAAATCCCTCTCCACCGTTTCCCCGTGCACCACCAGTTCCAGCGTCACGGGTGCACCGATTTCCCGCTCCATACCGAATAGCTGAATGGCTTTGGTATCCATCATGATTTCGTTTGCTTCCACTGGTTTATGCCCTTCCACCGGCTCCGCAAATCCCAGCCGGATTCCCACATCATCCATATAATACAATTCACCGCGGCGTTTTATCAGGGCTTCATTCCCTATCTTTTCGCACAGGATTCTGTTGTATGAAATTTCTTCGATCAATGTATGATCTTTGAGCCGTTCATATTCTTCATCCGTAATATATTTAAACACTCCCATGCCATCACCGCCCGCCATCCGCATATTCTGCTTCTGGATATTTTCGACCAGACCGCTGCCCACGGTAAAAAACGTCGTAAAAAGCACGGTAGTAAGCGCGATCGCTGCCGCCGCAATGGTATTCCTCGTCCTGTCTGCACGGAAACTCCGGCCTGCCAGTTTCCGCACTGTTTTTTTACTATTTACCTGATGCATGCCGCTCACCTACGATTCTTCCGTCCTCGATACGGATAATTCTGTCTGCCATCTGTGCAATCTCCTCATTGTGGGTGATCATCACGATTGTCTGGGCAAACCGTTCTCCTGTTACCTTTAAAAGCCCCATTACATCCAGACTGGTCCGGCTGTCCAGATTTCCCGTGGGTTCATCCGCCAGGATAATGGCAGGCTTCGATGCCAGCGCCCGTGCAATCGCCACCCGCTGCTGCTGTCCTCCCGAAAGCTGGTTCGGCAGTCTGTCCGTCTTTTCCGCAAGCCCCAGAGTCTCCAAAATCAGCCCGATATGCTCCTGATCCACCTGGTTGCCGTCCAGTTCTATGGGCAGCACAATATTTTCATACACATTCAGTACCGGAACGAGATTATAACTTTGAAAAATAAAACCGATTTTTCTCCTCCGGAAAATAGTCAGTTCATCATCCTTCAGGGCAAAAATATCTTTTCCCCCTACTTCCACTTTCCCGCCCGTAGGACGGTCCAGTCCGCCCAGCATATGCAGAAGCGTGGATTTCCCGCTCCCCGACGTTCCCACGATCGCTGCAAATTCCCCGTCTGACACCGATAAATCCACGCCGTCAAGCGCTTTTACCGTTGTTTCATCCTTCCCGTAATACTTTTTCAGATCTGTTGTCCGCAAAATATCCATCCTGTGATTCCTGCTCCTTCCTGTTTGTTCCATACCTATAGCCACACACCTTTTTCCGTACAAAAATAGTGTGCGCTCTTTCACCCGGTGTGTATTCCACCGCTTGCACACACTATCCTATCATACGAATCTTTCCGGATTCTTTCCGAAATCTTTCAGTATTGAAAGATTTGCCGTCTTTTGCAGAAAAACGGAAAACACAGACCCTTCCCCTGGTTTGGAATCCACCTTGAGATACCCGCCTTCTTTTGTAATGATCTCCCGCGCCAGATAAAGTCCGATACCCACACCCTTCTCATCGCCAACCTCCGGGGAACGGTAAAAACGCCGGAAAATTTCTGCCGTTTCCTCCTCCCGTATCCCGATTCCCGTATCCGCAATCTCTATACGCACAAACATTTCATATTCTTTTGCCGATATCCTGACCGAACCGCCCTCCGGCGTATATTTCACCGCGTTATCCAGGATATTACCCAGCGCTTCTTCCGTCCACTTCCTGTCAAACAGCGCCATGCAGTCAGGAATCTCCTCCACCGTAAACAAAAGTCCTTTCTGTTTGGCCGCCGTACCGTCCAGTCCTTCCACAAGCTGCCGGATGCTGTTTTCCTTCTGTCTGACCGCCACGATTCCGTTTTCCAGCCGGGAAGTCTTCACCAGCGACGAAATGAGAAACGCCAGCTTTTCCGCCTGACTCTCAATCTGGCAAAGTATCCCCCGCAGCGAATCGTCCAGTTCCTCCCGTTCCTTCAAAAGCTGCGTATACAGCAGAATATTGGAAACCGGCAATTTGGTCTGATGGGAAATATCGCTGACCAGCGCTTTTACCCCGTTCTTTTCCTCCTCCCGCTGCTTTCGTACGGTTTTTTCCGCACTCAAAAACCGGTACATTTTGGACTCCAGACGGGACAACTTCGTTTCCGTAAAATCATACTCCGTAAACGTATGACAGATGGCGCCCTCCAGCATTTCATCCAGGCGCTTTAATATCTTTGCCGTCCGCACATACATGACTGCGGCGGCAATCCCAGACAATACGGCAGCTGCAAATAAAAAAGCAAACACCACTGTATCCGTGTGCCTGCTTATGAACAATTCGTTAACGGCCGTCAGCGCGGTCAGTCCCGCAGCACTGTCAATCCCCATGCTTTCCACCCCTTTCCCACACATAGCCGATGCCGTACACCGTCTTCACCGGAGCCGACGGTAATTTCTCCCGCAGCCGCTTCACCGTTACGGAAAGCGCATTTCCTTCCACAAATTCCGCCTCCCCTGACCAGATGCGGTCAATGAGCGTTTCCCTCGAAAGCGTCATCCCCCGATTTTTTACCAATAATTTCAAAAGCTTCTGTTCCGTCTTACTCAGTTCCACCTGTTTTCCGTTCTCCTGAAAATCCATCGCCTCAAAATCCAACCGGAGGCCGTCCTGACAAAAGACATCCCCCTCCGGCAGTTTTCTCCTCATCACGGCATTCACCCTCGCCCTCAGCACCGCAAGGGAAAAAGGCTTGGTCAGATAATCGTCCGCCCCTGTCTCCAAACCCGTGACGATATCAATCTCCATATCGTTTGCGGTAAGGAAAATAATCGGCACACGGCTCGTCCGCCGCACCTCCCTGCAAAAGTCCAGTCCGCTCCCGTCGGGCAGATTTATATCCAGTATCACCAAATCCACCGCCCCGTCCAGCATGGCACGCGCTTCTTTCAGCGTATAAGCCGATACCGTCTGCTCTGAACCAAAGGACAGCGCAATTCCGTTATTCAGCGCCCTGTCATCCTCCACAATTAAAATACGCATAACAACTCCTTCATTCCCCGCAGACGGAGTGATCATAAAAGCCGCGCTTCCCACTCCGTTTCCTTAAATCCCACAAGTATCCTGTTATCATCTACAAGAAGCGGCCGCTTTACAAGCATTCCGTTCGTTGCGAGAAGCTTTAACTGCTCTTCCTCACTCATGGCGGGTAACTTGTCCTTCAACTGCATATCTTTGTACAGTAATCCGCTTGTATTAAAAAATCTCTTCAGCGGCAGCCCGCTTTTTCCGTACCACTCCTTTAATTCTTCATAAGAAGGATTCTCTTCCACGATATGACGGTCTGCATATTTCATAGTATGTGCATCCAGCCACTTTTTAGCCTTCTGGCAGGTGGAGCACCTGGGATATTGTATAAATAACATCATCTCACTCCTCTCTGTTTTTCCATCAAAATAACATTTTGCCAAACTATTGAGTCATCCATATCATGATGCATGAGTCAACAGCATCGTCCGAATCATATTATAGCAAAATCGTTTTTATTTTACAATCAGCGTTTAAATTCCGCCCATGTTCCTGCCACGTTCATGGCCATCAGTCAATGGCCTTGTGTTTTAAGCCGCTTTTTTACAAGTTATGCATATATTTTTAAAATTGATATAGCCAACCAACTTCCTATATGATATACTGTGTCAAGTCAAATATCCCTCCGCAGACAGCGGCGCGTTAAATCAGACTGCCCCGGGGCGGGATATTCGATACAAAAAAGAGTAACCGGAGGTATCTAGCATATGGCAGAGGCACATAAGAAAGGATTAAACGCCGAATTGGTTGCAAATGATTTGGAACATTGCTGCAGAAGCGAAGCGGCATGCGGCCAGTGTCAGGGGGCGGCATGTACGATAGGTTATGCAAGGCAATGCATCCTTAATTATCAAATGGACCCGAAAAAAGAAGTTCCAAACGGTACGGAACATATTCCGACCATGGATTTTAAAGTATTCGATGAACTGGAGCTGGAAACTGCAATCGCACATATTTTGAAAGAATGCAAAGACTGCAAAGAAGACCATACGGAAAACTGCATCATCAATGTCATCCGCAACTGCTATGAAGTGGGACTGTTGGGCGATGCACACCCATATGAAGGAAGCGCCCTGCAGTATTTAATGTATTTAAAAAATCATTTTCCGGAAAGATCCGAACATATTGCCGAAATTTATACGCTTGCAAAAGAGCAGGACTAATATACATAAAACAGAACATAATCTGAACAGGATAAATGCTTTATGCCACCCCGCACTTATAAACAACTCATCCATCGGGCATAAAGCATTCGTCCGGAAATGGAGTCATATGAAAATCAAACCAAAACAAATAGCCGCATGGATCTGCATTATTGTCCTTTTAGCCTTATCCGCTGTCACCTTCGTGATCGGACTTTTGGACTTTCCCGGTTCCGATTCCCTGTTCCTCGCCTGCCTTGCCGCCATGGTCTTTCTTCCCATCCTGTTATGGATTTATATATGGCTGTACGGTAAAATCAGGGAGAAACACACCATGGCCTCCATAGACCTTTTTCAGACAGGACAGGAAAAAGACGGCAGCAATGAAAAATAACGAAACCGCCTGTCACTCTATCCCCAGTTTCTTCATCTCCTCCACGGCGCTGTCCCTGTCCGTAAAATGGATGATCTTTATCCCGAACTGTGCTGCCGCCGCAAGATTGGCTTCCAAATCATCCAGAAATACACATTCTTCCGGCACAAGATGATACCGTTCCAGCAGCCGCCTGTAGATTTCCGGCTCCGGTTTAATGGTTTTCTCCTGATAGGAAAGAATTCCCCCATCCACATAGTCCAGAAATTCCAGCACATCCTTACAGTCCTGATGCGCCCGATGGGCAAAATTGGATAATACCAGCACCTGATATCCTTTCTGCTTCAGCTCCTTTACCCACGGCACCGCATAGTCATATCTTACCAGCATCCCGTTAATGTTACTCAAAGATTCCCGGAGTTCCTTCTCAATCCCCGGGTCGTTTTGTACAAACGCATCCAAAACTTCCTCATCCGTCAGGACGCCCCTGTCATACTCAGACCACTCCCTGCTCCCCACCGTCGCCCTGGCGATTCTGTCAAGTACCTCCTTCGAATAACCGAATCTCTGAAAATAAGCTTTCCATTCAAATCCTGTAAGTACATTGCCAATGTCAAAAATAATCGTCTTTATCATTTCAATAACCATGCCTTTCTCTCATCCTGCATACTTCGGGCCGCAGTCACGGTATTTGCAAAACGAACCATTCCGTTTACTTCCCCATCCGCCTATCCCTGTACGGGATGAATCAGCTCTAACAATTTCCGTCCTGCCGCCGATAAAGGATTCCTGCTGTCCGTCACCACACAGAAATTCCGCTTCGGAATAATCTTATTGAACCGCAGTTCAAACAATTTTCCGGATTCCAAATACTCTGCCGCAAACTCCTTCATTACACAGCCCACCCCAAGGTTGCGGAGTGTAAACTGCACAATCATATCACTGGTGGCAAGTTCAAATTCCGGATGCATCACGACACCGTTTTTTTCCAAAAAATCATCCATATAACGCCTTGTACTGGTATTCTTTTCCAAAGAAATCAGCGGCAGTTTTTCCAGCTCCTGCAAATCCAGCATCTTATTTTTATAGGGAATGAATTTCAGCCCCGCCACAAACACATCCTCGATTTCCTTTACCTTCACCGCGCGGATTCCCGCTGTTTCCCCAAACGGCGTACTCACTATGCCGAAATCAATCTTCCCCTCCTGTAAATACCGCAGCGTTTCCGGTGTCGGTGCATTGGATACCACCACACGTATCTTCGGATATTTCTCATGAAACTGTTCCAAATAAGGAAGCAGATAAAACCGCAGCGTCATATCGCTGGCGCCGATATGAAGCTCTCCCAATTCCAGATTCATCATCTGCGCCAGCTTTTTTTCTCCCATCTCAATCTGCTCATATCCCTTGGATACATAGGAAAAAAGCAGTTCCCCTTCCGGCGTCAGCTTTACGCCTTTGGAGGTGCGCACGAATAACTTCGCACCCACCTCCTGTTCCAGCTGCCGGACTGACTGACTCACTGCCGGCTGGGATATGGAAAGCCGAGCCGCAGCCAGTGTCAGGCTTTTACACTCTGCCACATAATAGAAAACTTTATAGTATTCCAGATTATTTGTCACGTACGGACTTTCCCCCATCTCTATTTCTTAAAAGGACTTTCCCTGTAAATGATATCGCTTCTGGAAGGCCCGTTGCTTATCATGGTCACCGGATAACCAATCTGTTCTTCAATAAACTCTACATATTTTCTGCAGTTCTCCGGTAAATCTTCATAATTTCTGATTCCGCGGATGTCGCATTTCCAGCCCGGAAGCGTCTCCAGTACCGGTTTTGCTTTTTCCAGCTTCGCCGTCACGGGGAAATCCATTGTCACTTCCCCGTCTATTTCATAACCAACACAGACCGGAATTTCGTCCAGATAGCCAAGAACATCCAGTACCGTAAACGCCACATCCGTAGTCCCCTGCAATCTGCACCCGTATTTGGAAGCCACACAGTCAAACCACCCCATCCGGCGCGGACGTCCCGTGGTTGCCCCGTACTCTCCGCCGTCACCGCCGCGGCGCCTGAGTTCATCCGCTTCCTCACCGAAGATTTCCGATACGAAAGCGCCGGCCCCTACTGCGGAAGAATATGCTTTGCATACGGTATAAATTTCCTTTATCTCATACGGCGGAAGTCCTGCACCGATGGCACCGTATGCTGCCAGTGTAGAAGAAGACGTGACCATGGGGTAAATTCCGTGATCCGGATCTTTTAATGTACCCAGCTGTCCCTCCAGCAATATGGTCTTATTCTCCTTCAGCGCTTTATCCAGATATGCGGACACGTCGCATACATATGGCGCTATCATCTCCCTGTATCCGTGCAGCGTTTCCAGCATTTCTTCCGAATTCAATAACGGCTTATGGTACAAATGCTCCAAAAGCACATTTTTCATTTCCACTGTCCGGAACACTTTTTCCTTCAGCCGTTCCTCATCAAACAATTCACTGACCTGAAAGCCGATTTTGGCATATTTATCCGAATAAAAAGGCGCAATACCCGACTTGGTAGAGCCAAAGGATTTCCCACCCAGCCGTTCTTCCTCGTACTGGTCAAACAGGATATGGTAAGGCATCACAATCTGCGCCCTGTCCGACACAAGCAGTTTCGGCATCGGCACATCCCTGTCCGTAATCGATTTGATCTCCTCAAAAAGCACCGGAATATTCAGCGCCACCCCGTTACCGATTATACTGGTGGTATGACCGTAAAATACACCTGACGGCAGCGTATGCAGCGCAAACTTTCCGTAATCGTTTACAATGGTATGACCTGCATTGGCACCCCCCTGAAAACGGATGATAATATCTGCCTTCTCAGCCAGCATATCCGTAATCTTTCCTTTTCCTTCATCGCCCCAGTTTGCTCCAACTACCGCTTTAACCATGATTCCATTCCTCCTGTGTTACTTATGACTAATACCTGTCTTATTTTTGTACTCCCTGCAGGGCCTTCCTTCCGGCGTTCTCTGCCGCGCTTTTTTTCCGTTTCCGGATACCCTGCTTCTTACATTTTGATTATACATGAAATCACTCCATAAGTAAAATCAATATATATTATATCTGTTATAACATAAAATTATATGATATTATTCTATCTAGGGTCTTCACACTTACCTGTCTGAATTATTTATCACGATAAACAAACACGGAATAAGATGATAATGCACCATCCGCATTCTCTCCCCGAATCACCTGTGTTTCCCCATTCCATGCTAAGGAACTGTTAAGAAATAACTTTACACTTTGACGCAGGATGAGTTCACAAAGGCAAGGCGGAAGATGGAGTCGATGCGGGCATCGACGACTGATGACAACGTGGCATTTGCGGACTCAGACAAGTCAAATGTAAAGATTTATTTCTTAACAGTTCCTAATCTCCTGAGTTAACCGAAAAATTTACCTTTTCTTTTAGCAGCGTGAGTTCTTTTTTTAATTCTTCCAGTTCTCTCTCTGCTCTTTCCGCTCTTTTACGTTCCATTTCCGTATTCCGCCGTTCCTCCGCCCTTCCCTCTTCGCGTCCTGCCTTACGACCTTCTTCACGGCCCGCATTACGACCTTCCTCACGGCCCGCTTTACGACCTTCCTCACGGCCCGCTTTACGACCTTCCTCACGGCCTGCCTCACGTGCTGCGTCTTCAATACATCTCATATGCTTTTCCTGATCATACTCAAATATACTCAACTGCACCGCCTCCGCTCTGTACACCGTCAAAAATTCCGCCAAAATTCCCTTCTCAATACACTCCTTGACCGCCAACTCCACTGCTTCATCCGTTGGCATATTTTTCCCGTATTTCCTTACTTTTTCCACATAAGCCACATAATCTTTCAATGTCCTGCACTTACTCAGCAATCCGGCATTCATACCCGGATTAATATTCAATATCGTCACCCTGAGTTCCAGATTCGGCTCTTTTTCCTCTGCCATAAATGCATCTGACAATTTCAATATCTGCTGTTCCGGCATCTTCTTTGTTCCATTATATAAGACAATAAATTGAGGAGCCGGAACCTTCACCAAAGCAGTAGAATATAAATTCTTATCTTTCAGCTCTTTCTCATATAATCTGCTGACATACATTAGTTCCCGCATCGGCATGTTGGGACAATATGTGGATTGCTGCTCATAAAGATCCATACGATTGTCTATCAGACAGGATATGTCATCTGTTCTTCCTTTGACCCATAGACCCTCCTTTACAGGAGCATCCGGTACTTACAGAAAACAGCCCATGCTTTTCCGCATGAGACATTCCACAGTGTCTTTGAAAACCCCTGTCTTATTTTCAGTTGTAAAACATGGATTTCTTACAAGACTATGTGTGAATCATATTCTCTTAGAATTGCATGTCAGAAATTAGTGTATTTATATTTTAGCATACAGTTACGAAAATGTAAAATATATTTTAGCAAAAAACAGTGTTCTTTGTTACTGGTCACAGTCGAAATGCGCATATACAGTAGATTGTTCAAGCCTTTGCGCCTCGCCGCAGGCGACTTTTCATGCGCAAAGGCCGTTACTATGAGCAGCTGAAAGCTGTGAATAGTAACTGTTCTTTAGAAAGTTCTAACTAAATGACATTGCTAACTGAACTATTACAAATTGATAAAAATCATTTCGATAACACATGTTTACAATAACTCATCTTTCCGCAATCCGGACATTTTAATCTTCTCCTGGTAATAGTATGGGGTCCCATCAGATACGCCCCCATATCCGGCACAAACCTGCTGCGGCATTCAGGGCATTCAAACGCACCCGCATCCCTGTCCAGCACACAGGCCACGCCGATACCTGCAAACATGACTACCAATGCAATCCCGATCAGCATAATCCTTGTCCCGGCAGACATTTCAAATATCTGTGCCGAAATGATCAGCGGAATTGCTGCCATAAGCCCCATCGCTACCACAATGACCGATAAAATAATCTTTTTCCTGCTTTCCTCTTTTTCCCTGACCAGATTCATCATATTCTCCTCCGCTTTCTTTTGATACTCTTCCTGCGAAACCCTTTCTCCAGACAACAGTTCATTTACACTGATTCCCAATATTCCACATAAAGGAAGCATGAACATCACTTCCGGAAGCCCTTTTCCGCATTCCCATTTGGAAACGGTTTTATCACTGATATTTAACTTTTCCGCCAGTTGTCTCTGGGTAAGGCATTTCGCTTTCCGTTCTCTTGCAATAAATTTACCGATCTTATCCTGATTCAATTTTCTCCTCCTTCCTGCCTCCTGCTTCCATTATGCATGATGAAACGGTCTTTATAAACCATCGGAGCGTAGAATCCTTTCATTTCTGACAAATTCTACGCTCCGCATACCTGTGCATCTGTACCTGACCAGCCCTGAAGTGTATCGCAAAGCACTCCGACCGCTACAGAACCGTTCCTAAGGATTCAGCAGTCCCTTTTCCACTAAAAACTGCCGTGCTACTTCTTTATCTTCCTTCCCGCTGACCTCCACCTCATAATTCATCCGCTGCATTTCCCCTTCGGAAATCATCCCGTTCAGTTTTTCCAATACCCCTTTCAGTTCCGGATACTCCTCAAGAGTATCTTTTCTGACGATCGTACCCGCTTCAAAAGTTTCAAAAAAACCGCTGTCATCGGTAAGCAGCACTAACTGATTGGCTGCAAGCTGCGCATCCGTGGTAAACGCGTTTACCACATCCACTTCCTTATTCTTCAGCGCCTCATACTTCAATGCAATCTCCATTTGCATGGTATCCTTAAACTGCATCCCATAAGCAGCACAAAGTCTGGGATATCCCGTTTCCAGCTCAATATAGTCCGGATTTCCCCCAAAAACCAGCTGCGGGGAAGCAGCTGCCAAATCCGAATAGGTAGATAGTCCGTATTCATCTGCCGTCTCCTGTCTCACTGCCAAACCATATGTATTGGAAAATCCATACAGTCCCGTCCATGTCAGTCCCATGGCATCATATTCCTCCAGCAGCGCGTCATACAGCTTTGCATCATCCTTTTCCATTTCCTCTTTTTTCAATACATTCAGCCAGGCTGTTCTTGTATATTCCGGATATAGATCAAACTCTCCTTTGGCAAGCGCCGGATGAATATTGGTCGTGCCGCCTCCCACTCCTTTGGTAATCTCTACCTCATAATCCGTTTCCGCTTCAATGAGCTGTGCAATGATTTCCGTCAGGATATACTGCTCCGTCATGGGTTTGGAGGCGATCTTTATGGTTTCTTTTTTCCCGCATCCGCATATGGCGGACAGCATACATCCCAATGCCAGCAGCAGGATTCCCCTTTTTATCACTCTGTTCTTTCCAACTATCTTTTTTTCCATTTTCTTCACCCTTCTTATCTTTCCCGTATTTGTCCGGTTTTATCCGTAAAATAGCATGACATATTCATTATAAACAAAGCAGCCGTTTCACAAATGCATCCTTCGGATGTTCCATAAGTTCCTCCTTCGTTCCTTCCTGGAGAATACTGCCGTCTTTCATGATCAGGATACGGCTTCCTAACAGGAACGCTTCCCCGATGTCATGGGTAATAAATACAATTGTGATTCCCGTCTTTTTCTGTAATGCCAGTAATTCCTCCTGCAGTCCCTTTCGGGTAATCTCATCCACTGCCCCGAAAGGCTCGTCCATCAGAAGGATATCCGGTTCTGCCGCCATCGCCCTTGCAATCCCGACTCTCTGCTGCTGCCCGCCCGACAGCTGCCTTGGAAATCGTACTGCCAATTCCGGTGGAAGCTGCACCATATCCAGCATTTTGCAGGTCAATGCCCTTTTTTCCTCCCGCGTCATCTTCCTTTCCAGCCCTGTAACATAACATATATTCTCCTCCACGGTCATATGGGGAAACAGTTTGGCGCCCTGCACTGCATAACCGATCCGTCTGCGCATGGCAACCAGATTGCATTCGGTCAGCCGTTCCCCTTTCACTGCCACCTCTCCTTCCACCGGAACCACAAGCCCGTTCATCATTTTCAAAAGGGTGGTTTTCCCACACCCCGACGGTCCGATGATAACAAGGAACTCCCCCCTTTCTACCGTTAAGGAAACATGGGCCAGCACTTTATTCTCCCCATAGCCCGCCGAACAATCCCGTATCTCGATCACCTTATCCAATGCCATACCTCCTGTTCACCGCCTTCTCCGCCCTGGAAAGCAGCCAGTCACTCAGCAGGGCAAGCAGTGCAATCAGCAGGGAACCTGCCGCCGTCAACGTCATATTATAGGTCGTAATGCCCCTGTAAATTGCAGCCCCGAGTCCGCCCGCACCGATGAAAGAAGCAATGCCTCCCATAGCAATGATCATAACCACCATATTGCGGAAACCGCTGATGATCACCGGAATGGCCAAAGGAAGCCGTATCCGGAACAGCATCTGTTTCCTGTCCGATCCAAGTCCTTCCGCCACCTCCTGAATTCCGCCATCCACATTCGCCAGTCCCGTGTAGGTATTCCTCACAATAGGAAGCAGACCATAGACCGTCAGCGCAATCACGGCCGTCTTATTTCCGATACCCGTAAACGGAATTAAAAATCCAAGAAGGGAAATGGACGGCACCGTATAAATTACGTTAATCATCCCAAGGATCACAGCCGCTGCCTTTTTCCTTCCGCTGATAAAAATTCCCAGCAGAATCCCCAGCACTCCGGCACATACTACTGCTGTCAGCGATATTTTCACGTGTTCCAGCAGACAGACAAGAAAAAACTCCCGCCTTTCCCACAATATCTTTATTATCTGCATATTTCCCTCATTTCTGCATATCTGTGATGCGCAATACCTAAGAACAAATGTTCTTTTCTAATATAAAACAAACGGGATTATATGTCAATCATTTTTTTCAACCTACACAAAACTTAACACATCATATTTGTGGTCAAGATTTTATATAAATATTCCGTTATACTAATAGCAGGTCAGGAATTTAAAGTATAAGCAATATAAAAGGAAAGGAAGGACATGAACAAAAACACATTAAAGAATATCCTGCAATAAATCGACGACCACATCCGGCAGGGAATTACATTGGAAACCGGAATCCAAACCCAACCGGAGAACATATTGCACCATCCAATAAGCTATGCTATACTGACACTCGTCAAGCCGGAGACGCTTACGACCTGTATCCTCCGGCAAATACCAAAACAGCGAGGAATTACCCATGAGCATACTTAATGTAGAAAACCTGACCCACGGTTTCGGTGACCGTGCCATCTTCAACAACGTATCCTTCCGCCTCCTGAAGGGCGAACACATCGGACTCGTCGGCGCCAACGGCGAAGGGAAATCCACCTTCTTAAATATCATCACCGGCCATCTTACGCCCGATGAAGGAAAGATAGAGTGGGCCAAAAACGTACGTACAGGCTATCTGGACCAGCATACCGCACTGGAAAAAGGAATGACCGTCCGTGACATCCTTTCCTCTGCCTTTTCCTATCTTTTTGAAATGGAAGCGGAAATGAATGCCCTTTGCGATAAAATGGCAGACGCCTCCCCCGAAGAGCTGGAACAGTATATGGAAGAGCTGGGAACGATTCAGGACATGCTCACCATGCACGACTTTTACCTGATTGACGCCAAAGTGGAAGAGGTGGCAAAAGCCTTAGGTCTGTCCGAGATTGGCAAAACCACCGACGCTTCCATCCCTTACGGGCTGGACAAAGACGTGTCCGATTTAAGCGGCGGACAGAGAACAAAGGTACTGCTGGCGAAACTTTTGCTGGAAAAACCGGATATTCTCCTGCTGGATGAGCCGACCAACTATCTGGATGCAGAACATATCGAATGGCTGAAACGCTACCTGAATGATTACGAAAATGCTTTCATTCTGATCTCCCACGACATTCCTTTCCTGAACAGTGTGGTCAACCTGATTTACCATATGGACAACCAGGAATTAAACCGTTACGTAGGCGATTATGATAAATTTCAGGAAATCTATGCCATGAAAAAGGCCCAGCTTACCGCCGCTTATAACAGACAGCAGAAAGAAATTGCCGATCTGAAAGATTTTGTGGCACGGAACAAAGCAAGGGTTGCCACCCGCAATATGGCAATGTCCCGTCAGAAAAAACTGGATAAAATGGAGGTGATCGAACTTGCCGCCGAAAAACCCAAACCGGAATTCCGTTTTAAGGAAGCCCGCACTCCCGGAAGATATATCTTCCAGACCAAAGACCTGATCATCGGTTACGGCGATCCCCTTTCCTCTTCCTTAAATCTGGAAATGGAACGGGGCGCGAAAATTGCGCTGACAGGCGCCAACGGCATCGGCAAATCCACCCTGCTAAAGAGCATCCTCGGACTGATTCCCGCCCTTTCCGGCTCGGTGGAACAGGGCGATTACTTAAGCATCGGTTATTTTGAACAGGAAACGGACCAAAACATTTCCACTACCTGTATCGAAGAAATCTGGCAGGATTTTCCCTCCTTTACCCAGTACGAAGTACGCTCCGCACTGGCAAAATGCGGGCTTACCACCAAACATATCGAAAGCAAAGTCAAAGTCCTGAGCGGCGGCGAACAGGCAAAAGTCCGGTTATGCAAACTCATCAACCGTGAAACCAACGTACTGCTTTTGGACGAGCCGACCAATCATCTGGATACTGATGCCAAGGCCGAACTGAAACGCGCCCTCACCGACTACAAAGGAAGCATCCTCATGGTCTGCCACGAACCCGATTTCTATGCCGACTGGACCACCGATGTATGGGACTGCACGAAATGGACAACAAAGGTGTTTTGACTTCTCAAAACACCTTTGCCGATTTCTTTTTATAACTGTCTGAAGATCTCTGTTTCACGCTTTAAATTCACCGCGATCGCCTGATTTTCATCCATATGCTGCGCTATGCTCTCCATATCCGTTAACAGCACCTGTGTACTGTCGGCGGCATTGCTGACTCCTCCCACTCCGTCTTCAATTGCATTGGTGATCAGACCGATGGAATCCGCAATTTCCCCGATGGTTCCCTGCAATCCGTCCATACGCGCCGAAAAATCACACATCACGTTTTCAATATAATTTGCCTTGCTACGGTATTCGCTTCCTCCCGTTACAAAATTCTTAAATTCCGGAAGTATGGAAGCGTTCATGTATTCTACCAGGCCATTGGCATTTTCTACCAGATGATTTACCGCGTGTATCACCCCGCTATTAATGCTCTGAATCCGGTTAGCAGCAGACTGGCTTGCCGTGGCAAGCTGGCTGATTTCCGAAGCCACTACGGCAAATCCCCTTCCTGCCTCCCCCGCACGCGCCGCCTCTATAGAGGCATTTAAAGAAAGCAGGTTCGTCTGACTGGCAATATTCAGAATATCATTGGTCAGGTTATTGACCTGATTTACACTCATGCTTTCCTCTATGGACTGCTCCAATACTCCCAGTATCTCGTTTACTTTCCGTTCCGTGGATTCCATATTGGCATGAGCCGCACTTTCCATACTGTCTGCATGGTCCTTCATTTCGGTTGTATACTGGCGAATCTCCATCGTCTGCGCTGCCATGGCGTCCACTTCCTTTTTCACCGCGTCCGCATTGGTATTGATCACGGACGCCGAATCGGACATTTCCGCCATGGCGGCGGACAGTTCTTCCGTCACTGCCGACAGGTCCGATACGCTCCCGTTGGAGGTCAGCACACTGTCACGCACCTCGTTGACCAGCTTCTCCATCTTCTGTGAGTTATCCGTAATAACCTTGAAAATATCCTGGAGTTTTTCCATAAACACATTAATTCCGCTGCCCACTTCCGCAATTTCCCGATTGGAAAATATGGTGACCCGTCTGGTCAAATCTCCTTCCCGCCTGTCGATATCGGAAATGATACCGTTGATTTCATTCCTTGTCTTACCAAGCGGACGTATTACCAGCTGGAACACACTCAGCAGCGTAAACAACAGCGCAGCCACACTGATCACTACAAATACGACTCCCAAAGTCAACGCCTGCATATAAGTATCATTCTGCTGCTCTTTTGACTCCTGTGCATACATCTGCATATTTTCAGTCATGTTATCAATGCTTTTCTGCATTGCATCTGCATAATCCGCAATCGCCCCGTTTGCCAGCGAATAGGCTCCCTCATTATTGTTATTGGCGCTGTATGCCATCAGATTGGCAATCTCCCACTTTAAGCCTTCAAAGTTGGTAAAGATACTTTCATAATCGCCTGCCATATCCTCTGTCACATAGGGTCTGTAATCATCCAGATACCCTTCCAAAACCACTTCCTGTTCCTTAATGCTGTCCACCAGCGTTATCATGGTTTCCAAATCCGTTGCCAGCACATGGGAAAGCGCCATTTTATGTATATTATTGGTTTCCTCCTGAATTTTTGCCAGTTCCGTGATTCCTGCCATGTACTTATCCGTGATCACGGTAGCTTTCGCATTTACCCCCTGAATATTCCTGACTGCAATTACACTTGAAAGGATGCAGACAATCCCGAGTATAAATACCGGAAACAGCAGAATCAGCTTCGTACTGATCCGTTTTTTGGAATTTTTTCTGCTTCCACTCTTTCCATTTGTATTTTTTATGTACGCATTCTTTCCGTTTTTATTCTTTCCGTTTTCCATTTCCATCCGCCTCCCCTCAGTTAATTGTGGAGGCAGTAATGCCTGCCACCAAAGCATCGATAATCTCCTGAGGATCTTCCCCCTGCGGGTTTCCCGATGTCAGAGTCTCCGCAAACACGGTAAACGGCGTCCAGTAATTGTTCCCCACTCTTTGCAGCACCCCGTATTCCGACTGGGCAATGACCGCCTGAATGGCAGGCACCTGACTGACCGCATCCGACGATGCCGCGTTGATATTGGACGGTCCCTGATTCCGTATCTCAAAACGCAGTACCTGGTTCTGTTCGTTCGTGATCCAGTCCGCAAATTTTAACGCCCAGTCCAAATGTTCACTGTAAGCATTGACCCCTATCATTTTATAACCCACAAAAGAAGACATCTGCACCTGCTGTCCGGCGCAGGTATAAGTCGGAAGTTTTACAGCGCCATAATCCTTTCCCCAAATCTCCTGTATTTCCATGGCATTCCAAACCCCGCTGACACCTGCGATCACTGTCCCCTCCCGCGCCGCTGCCACAAACTCGCTGTCCGGCTGGTTGATAAATCCGGGACTGGCAGCAATGTCCATCAGGGCGCGCACGATATCCGTGCCTTTGACCGCCCCTTCCGTCGCATTCCAGTTACAGTAATTCGTCACACCGTCTTCATTAATGCCGAATTCCAATCCTGTATTTCCGAAAAAGGAATACATGTACCAGCCGGAAGTCCATTCCATCGAAAACTTTTTTTCATTTTCCGCCGCGACCTCCAAAATCCGGTCCAGAGTTTTCACGTCCTCATCTGAAAAATATGCCTTGTCATAATACAGGAAATATCCGTTATCCGCACTCATCGGATAACCATATAAATCATCCCCGATGCTCGCCGCTTCCACAGAGCCCGCAGTATTTGCTTTCTTTACTTCTTCCGCATTGGGTATTCTCGCCAGTGCACCGCCCGCTGCCATACTCGTCAGCTGATCATCCGCAAAAGGAAAAACATCCGCCACATTATGAACATCCCCCAGCACCCTGCTTCTTGTCTCCGCATCTGCGGATGCTACTAACTGGATATCAAATTCCGCCTGTCCCGCATACTGCTCCTTAAAACCCGCGATCATCTGATTCAGCAGATCATTGTTCGCTTCTTCCGCCCAAACCGTCAGTGTCACAACTCCTTCTTCTTTTTCACCTGTTTTTCCGTCTTCCGCCGCTTCCGCTCCTGCCTGTTCCGGTGTTTCCGGCGCATTTACCGATTCCGCTTCACCGGCGCAGCCGGCAGCAAGCATACTGCACAGTCCGAATACCGCCATGCATCTTAAGATTTTTGCTTTCATTATCAGACCTCCGTTTTCTGTTAATTCTGTTCCCTTCTCCAGACTCTTCCCTCTTCTGTCCCGTAAGCCTTCCGGCTCTTTTTCACTACGCTAATTATAGCACAAAAATCTTCTGCCGAAAATACCATAAACTTATTCCGGATGAAAAGTAACCGAAGTCTCTTTTCCCACCCCTGAAATTTCCACAAATCACTTGCAAAATAACCCAAAAGAGTTATAATCATCTTAACTGCACAGATAGACTGGAAGAATATGAAAAAACGATTGGGGAGGTGAAAAGAAGTGAAAAAAAGATTAGCCATAAGCCTTACCTGCCTGGCGGTATTGTCTATGCCTGTTCCGGTATTGGCGGCGGAAACACAGCCGGTCTGCCCGGTCAGCGGATGTACTGCAGGAGAATGCTTTTTAGACGGAAGCTGCGGTGAAGACTGCTTTACGGACGCGAACGGCGACGGTATCTGCGATAACCATTGTTATGCAGATACAGACGGAAACGGTATCTGTGACCATTTTACGGATGAAGACGGCGACGGCATCTGCGACCATTGCCACGACCACGGGAAACCGTCAAATACCAACTGCGGCAGAAGCACCAGGTCCGGGCATCACGGCCGCCGCCATGGAAGGCATCACGGAGGGCATTGCTAATTTTGTGTCGTTTTCGTCATGAACAGCGAAGTCACACGGCCATAAATTTCTGAAGCTGCCTGGCATATGGAAAACAGCGGCAAATCCGTGCAACAGGTTTGCCGCTGTTTTGTCCGTAATCGCCGTCTGGCTTTCGATGGCAGAAACTATCGGGCATCCCACTGAAACTTACACAGCCTCTCATACTCCTCATCCGTAATCCGCAGCACACCGCCATGACGCTTTTTCGTCCTGCCCATATCATACTGTTCCGGCGAAAGTATCCTGAAATCACCGGATGCCAGTTTGTCCGTCACCATCGGCAAATATCCTTTTCCTTCCAAAAAACGGTCCGCGATCAGACACCATGTTTTCCCGTCCGGAAGCAGATATCCCTCCGGGCCCTCCACGCCCGTCAGCCCTTCCAGCGTTTGAGAATGTATGCGCGTAAATTCCCCCGAAAGAGAATCCGCCGTTTCCATGATCAGCCGCTTCTCCATCTCATCCTTCGAGATGCGGTAATAACTGCCGCCGCTTTCCAGTATCGTCGTATCAATGACATGGTTCTCCCGCTCCATATAGAGGAACGTTTCCGAAAATTCCTTAAAGTCCTTTGTATAGGCCGCATAAATCCTCTGTTTTGCCTCCGTGTCCCCTTCCCGCTTTACCATCGAGGCGAAAAAGACAAAAAATTCCCCTTTTTCCTCATCAAACACGGCTTCCGGCGCCCATACGCACCCCGCTTCCGGAATTCCCACGGTACAACTGCGCTGTCTGCCCCAATGCACCAGGTCTTCCGTTTCCCACACCATCAAATCCCTGCTTCCCTGTTCCTGCGCCGCCTTCCATCCCTTTCCGGCCTCTATCCGCAAATCCGTAGCCATCAGGTAAACCATATGACTCCCCTGCTTCCTCACCAAAAACGGATCCCGCACTCCGCAAGTCCCCATATGGGAATACAATACCGGTTTCCCCCCATTCAAGTCCTTAAAATGCAGTCCGTCCCTGCTCACGGAAAAATAAATCTGTTCCCCGTCCTTCTCTTCCCCGATAAAATGCACAAACAAATACCCTGCCATAAATCCTGCCTCCACGCACTATTTTTTCCCATTATACCACCTCTCCCAGATTATGTAAAAAAATATCCCCCAACTCCCATTTTTGCCATGCCGTCCCACTCGTTTAAAAATACTAATCTTTTTCCATATTTCAAAACAAAAGCAGGCCAGCCTATTCCCGAACACGCCAGCCTGCTCATAAAACCTGTTCTGATGCCTATTCCCCATTTTCCTAAAACAACCCGAAACACTTCCCGATCCAATAGCACAGCCCCAGCGCCCAGCTGGTAAATATCCCATACAGAATCACAGGCCCTGCAATGGTAAAAATCTTACATCCCACGCCAAACACCTGCCCCTCCTTTTTAAACTCAATGGCGGGAGCCGCCACACTGTTGGCAAATCCCGTAATCGGCACCAGGGCGCCTGCCCCGCCGAATTTTACAATGGAAGGATAAATATTAAATCCCGTTAAAAGAATACTGCATAAAATCAGCAGCAGGGAACACCACCCGCCCGCAGTCTCCTTGTCCATGCCCATCGTATTTGTACAATAATTCAGAATAAACTGCCCGATGGTACATATTACGCCGCCCACCAGAAAAGCCTTGATCATCTGCAACCATAAATTATGAGTAGGTGTCATCTCTTTGACATATTCCTGATATTCCTGTTTCGTCTGTTCATCCATATTGTCTCCTCATACTTTCTGACTTTTCATTCTTTCCTGTCCATAGTATCCTCCATATGTCGAAAATTATGCAAGATCATTTCCATCGAAAGATCATCAGCGGTCGTTCTTTACCAATTGCCTGTCCATCATGAAACCCGAGCCTGTAAATCACTTTGTTTACGGATTGATTTTTTTATATAAAAGTAGTATTCTATCTATTACATTTACACGAAGACATGTGAAAAAAGGTATTACAGTTTCACGCCTGCAGTTCAAAGTCTGCAGGCCGAGAGAAAGGCATGGTTATTTATATGAGCGAAACATTTCATATCATCAGCGACGGTTCCTGCGACCTGCCCGTAGAACTGACACGGGAAAAAAATATTACGGTCGTGCCGTTTTATGTATCCTTTGATGACGAACATTATCTGAAAGAAAACGTGGAAATCAGCATCCGGGACTTTTACCAGCAGATGGTGGACAAAAAAGGCGTATTCCCCAAGTCCTCCATGCCCTCCGTCCGTGATTATGAAGAGGCCTTCCTGCCTTTTGCCAAAGCCGGAACACCAGTCATCTGCATCTGCATCACCACCAAATTCAGCGGCTCCATGCAGGCGGCGTTAAATGCCAGGGAAAGCATACGTGAACAATATCCGCAGGCGGAAATTACCGTCATCGACTCTTCCATCAATACCGTCCTGCAGGGACAGTATGTGCTGGAAGCAGTGAGGCTGCGGGATAACGGCTTCGGCTACCAGGCAGCCATCGACCGTCTGGAAGCGATCAAAGGAACCGGAAGGATTTTCTTTACCGTCGGAAACGTAGAATACCTAAAGCACGGCGGCAGGATCGGAAAAGTTGCCGCGGCGGCAGGAAATATTCTGGATATCCGTCCCCTGATCACCTTAAAACAGGGAGAAATCTTTCCCTCCGGTGTGGACAGGGGACGAAAACGCACCACGCAGAAAGTAATTGGGCTTTTATTGGAACATCTGCGGGAAAGCAGCCTTGGGATTGAATGTTACAGCCTTGCGGTGGGATACGGATATGACCGGGAGGAAGGCATGGCGTTTCGCGACCACGCGCTGACTGTCCTGCAGGAAAACGGTTACGGCATTCCGAATCTGCCTGTCTTTCAGATTGGCGCTACCATAGGCGTTCATACGGGACCTTATCCGTTAGGATTCGGAATCATTGAAAAAGGGATTCACTAACGTGAATCCCTTTTTAGTCCGTACCCTACGGTTTCTTATTAATTTTCATTGTCAGCGATATCCGTTTCTTCTCTGCCTCCACACCAAGCACCTGCACTTCCACAATATCCCCTACGCTCACTGCCTCTAACGGATGTTTGATAAACCGGTCGGTAATCTGGGAAATATGGACCAGACCGTCCTGATGCACGCCGATATCCACAAACGCACCGAAATCAATGACATTGCGCACGGTTCCTTTCAGGATCATGCCCGGTTTCAAATCCTTCATTTCCAGCACGTCATTACGCAGGATAGGCGCCGGCATGTCCTCCCTAGGATCTCTGGCCGGCTTTTCCAGTTCTTTTAAAATATCGGTCAAAGTGATCTCTCCGATTCCCAATTCCTCCGCCAGCTTCTTTTTATCTTTAATTTTCCGTTCCAACATCACTGCCGTTCCCGGACTTCCGCTTTCCGTCATTCCGCCGGGGCCGGTTTTATCCGCGGCTGCATTGCCTTTGCCATTCTTTCCTCCCTCTTCCCGGTTCTCCAGCACGGTTCCGCCCATAGCGGCCGCCAATGCTTTTCCCATTGCCGTGCTGGTGTTGCGGATTACGACCCGGTTCTGCTGTTTCTCCTGCTTCTTTGAGGCATTTTTTCCCTGATTTTCCTGACCGGACATACCCGGCTTTGTCCGGCCTTTTTCCGCCGCCGCTTTTTTCTGCATCTGCCTCACATCTTCCATCGTAAGCCCCAGACGTTCCAAAAGTTTCATGGCAGCTTCATAGGATTCCGGATGCACACTGGTTGCGTCCAGCGGATTATCCCCATCCAGAATCCGGAGAAATCCTGCACACTGCTCAAAAGCCTTCGGCCCCAGCTTCGCCACCTTCAAAAGCTGTTTCCGGTTGGTAAAACGGCCATTATTCTCCCGGTAATCTACAATGTTCCTTGCAATCACCTTTGTGATGCCGGATATATATTCCAAAAGGGAAGCCGATGCGGTATTCAGGTCCACACCCACTTTGTTTACGCAGTCTTCCACCACGCCGCCCAGCGTATCCCCCAGCTTCTTCTGGTTCATGTCATGCTGGTACTGGCCCACACCGATGGATTTCGGGTCGATTTTTACCAGTTCGGCCAACGGATCCTGAAGACGTCTCGCGATGGACGCCGCACTTCTCTGCCCCACATCAAAATTCGGGAACTCCTCGGTAGCCAGCTTGCTTGCCGAATATACGCTTGCCCCTGCCTCATTGACGATCACATACTGCACCGGTGTATCCAGTTCCCTGATCAACTCCACAATGACCTGTTCGGATTCCCTGGAAGCCGTTCCGTTCCCAACCGAAATCAATGAAATTCCGTATTTCCTGATCAGTTTCTTTAATTCCGCTTTGGCTTCCGTTACTTTATTCTGGGGAGCCGTAGGAAAGATAACCTTCGTATCCAGCACTTTTCCGGTGGCATCCACCACGGCCAGCTTGCATCCGGTCCGGAATGCAGGGTCCCATCCCAGCACTACCTTTCCCGCGATCGGAGGCTGCATGAGCAGCTGCTCCAGATTCTTGCCGAAAACGGTAATCGCGCCGTCTTCAGCCTTTTCCGTCAGTTCATTGCGGATATCCCTTTCAATGGCAGGCGAGATCAGCCGGTGATAACTGTCCTCTATAACCTCTTTCAATACGGGAGCGGTTACCGTATTCTCCGAAGTGATCACTTTCTTTGCCAGAAATTGCAGGATACGTTCTTCCGGCGCTATGATCTTAACTGTGAGCACCTTCTCGTTCTCTCCGCGGTTCAGGGCCAGAATCCGGTGACCTGCCGCCTTTTTTACCGGCTCTTCATAATCATAATACATCTCATAAACGCTCTGTGCCTTCTCGTCCCTGGCCGCACTGACAATCTTTCCTTCTTCCATGGTAATTCCGCGGATGTACATGCGGTAATCCGCTTCGTCGGAAATACTTTCCGCAATGATATCCTTTGCCCCCTGTACTGCTTCCTGTACGGTCTTTACTTCCTTTTCTTCGTCGATATATTTTGCGGCTTCTTCCTCCAGGGAAATGTCCGCATTCTGTGCCAGGATCCACTGAGCCAGCCCGTCCAGCCCCTTTTCCCTGGCCACACTCGCCCTCGTCTTCCGCTTCGGACGGTAGGGCCGGTACAAATCTTCCACTACTACCAGTGTTTCCGCCAAAAGAATCTTTTCCTTCAATTCTTCCGTCAGCTTGCCCTGTTCCTCTATGCTCCCCATTACCTGTTCCTTCTTTTCTTCCAGATTGCGCAGGTAAGTCAGCCTCTCATCCAGATTACGCAGCACCTCGTCATTCAGGGAACCGGTCACCTCTTTCCTGTATCGGGATATGAAAGGAATCGTATTCCCTTCATCAATTAACTTCACGGCAGCCTCCGCCTGCCATTTCTGTACGTTCAGTTCTTCACTCAGCTTTAAAATAATATCCATATTCCATCCATGCCTTTCTTTCAACCTCCGGCCTTCCGTCCTTCTTTATTCCCACGGAATCTATGATTCCGTTGAACTCTTCGTTAAGATTATAGCCGAACAATATACTTATTTTCAAGATTGTAATATTTTGCATAAAGTGTTACAATAGATATGTATATGCAGGAGGCTGACCTATGGAAATGCAAGACAATAATCCAAACCGTAATCAGAACGGTTATAACAACAATCATAACAACTATAATAGCGGCGGCAGTAACCAGCCCTATCCATACAATTATCCGCCTCCGGCCAGGCTGCAGGGAAACAGTTTTTCAACGGCAGCGATGATACTGGGAATCATATCCATTCCCTCAACGGCATTCCTTCCCATTTACCTTCCTTTTATTTTAGGAAGCCTTGCGATTCTGTTTGCACTGCTTTCCAAAGGAAGAGCCCTGAAATTATCGGGAAACGCCCTGGTCGGCACCATATGCGGCGCAATCGGCATGGGAGTCAATGCTGCTTTATTCGGAATCTATGCCTTTGCCTTTTTGGCTCTTTTCTCGGAACCGGATTTAATGAGAAATACGGCACAGACATATGATGATATGATCGAACAGATGTATGGAGTCCCCACGGAAGATATTTTCGGTGAATCCATGGAAGATATGATAGAGGATATATTCCGTTTTTCGGAATAAGAATAAAAAGAATAATTTTAAATATTATAAACATATGCTGGCCAAAAGCAGCAGAAAGGAGTATTTATGAGCGGAATCAGCCCAATCAGCGGAGTCGGAGCCGTATACGGAGTGTCCGATTCCGGCAGATACAATTACTTTAACTACAATTTATATCAGAACAAAGCAGGAGGAGACAATGCATCGGAAAGTTCCGGCGTGGCACGTAATCCCGGCGAATCCACGGTAAAGACCCCCGGAAGGAAATCCTCTCCGGCCGAATGCCAGACATGCAGCAACCGGAAATACCAGGACGGCTCCGATGAAATGGTTTCCTTCAAATCCGCAACCCATATTTCCCCGCAGGCAGCGGCTTCTGCCGTACGCTCCCATGAGCAGGAGCATGTTTCCAATGCCTATAAGAAAGCTGCACAGGACAACGGCAAGGTACTCTCGGCCAATGTGGCGATCCATACTTCCGTATGTCCGGAATGCGGGCGGAGCTATGTATCGGGCGGCACCACTACCACACAGATTAAATATTCCAACGAAGAGAATCCCTATCAGAAAAATCTGAAATCAATGGATTCCCTTAAATATACGGGAATGAATCTGGATATGGCAGTATAATTGCGGTGAGCATATGAATGCAGCCCCTCTGCCTTAACGTTATACTAGAATTGGAGACTTTTACTATATGAACAGTTTTAAATCATCTGCCGAATTAAAAGGCATGGCAAAGGAACAGTTATTCGGCAAATACGGCACGGCCATAGGAGCGTCCCTGTTGATCAGTCTGATCATGACTTCTATGGTTTTTGCCCTCGAAATATTCAATACAGTAATCACCGGTGGAGTCTTTACGGCTCCACAGCTTATTATTTATTATCTTATCAGTTTTATTATCAGCCTTTTCGGCGGGATTCTGGCTTCTGGCGAGGCATTCTTTTTCCTAAAGATCACATGCCGCCAGCCGGTTTCCATAAGCGATATTTTCTACGGCTTTAAAGTTTATCCCGATAAGGCGCTTTTCATCCAGTTTGTACTGAGTCTGATAAGTTCTGTCTGTCAGATACCGATGATGATTTTTTACGCCCTTTACTTCCGCAATCCGCAGAACGCGGTTTATATGCTTTTCATGTCTGTATTTGCGGTAGCGGGCACTGCCGTGATGGTCGTAATCAACCTTATGCTTTCCCAGGCATTTTACCTGCTGCAGGATTTTCCTCAATATACGGCAAAAGAACTGCTGAAAATGAGCTGCCAAATCATGAAAGGACATAAAGGGCGTCTTTTTTACATCAGTGTCAGTTTTCTGCCTCTTTATTTTCTTGGCCTTTTTTCCTGCTGCATCGCACTTTTATGGATTACCCCGTATGTCAATACGGTAATGGCCAACTTCTATATGGATTTAATGAGAAACCGGCATTCTTAACAGTTGCTTAGTTCAATAGAAAGAGAGAGATTGTCATTAAAATTATGAATAAAATAAATATTAAAACGAAACATGTTGCTGTCGTATTGATCGTGATCTTTACCTTCACAATACTCCCTATTCTGTTTCTTGGTATTTATGATTATCCGTGCGCCGATGATTATTCTTATGCTTCCGCCACCAGACAGGTATGGCTGCAGAGCCGTTCCGTCTGGCAGGTGCTGAAGGAGGCAGTTTCCATCTCCGCCAGCCGTTATCAGACCTGGCAGGGTACTTTTACTTCTATTTTTTTCATGGCTCTGCAGCCTGCAATATGGACGGAAAAGGCTTATTGCATTACCCCCTTTATCATGACAGGTATTTTGTCCGTATCCGTCTTTTATCTGCTGCATGTCATCCTTGTACAATATCTGGAGGGAACCAGGCAGGAGTGGATCATCCTCTCCCTGATCGTCCTTATTGCCGTTATCCAATGCATGGTAGATAAAACCGATGCTTTTTTCTGGTACAATGGCTCCGTGCACTATATTGTGCCTTTTTCCTTTCTCCTTCTGATGCAGGCATCCCTTATTTCCGCCCTTACCGCATCTGCAAAAGAAAAGCGGCGCAGGATTTTTCTGTCTTCCCTGTATGCCGTCTTTGTAGGAGGCGGCAACTATATCAGTGGACTGACTGCCTGTGTATGCAGTATATCCCTGCTTCTTCTGCTGCTTTTCATGAAAAAGCTGAAAGAGCATAAAACCGCCTGTATTCCGGTTTTTATTTTAGTCCTGTCGTTCCTTATCAATATGGCGGCCCCCGGAAACTCCGTAAGGGGCGAATCGGTGCAGGGAATGCCTCCCCTCAAATCCATTATGGTATCTTTCCGCTATACACTGGCCTTTGCAGTTGACGAATGGACTGACTGGACCATTTGGGCGCTGGTACTGTTTTCACTGCCCTTCATTTGGAAAGTGGTCAAAAACACCCGTTTCCGGTTTCCCTGCCCATTCCTGGCAGCGGCTTACAGTTATTGTCTGGTTTCTTCCGCTTTCACGCCGGCGCTCTATGCTGCCGGCAACATCGATGCCGGCAGAATACGGAACATTATTTTCATTCTCTACGTTCTGCTGCTGTTCCTGAATGCAGGTTATGCCATGGGCTGGGCGTGCCATTATTTTCAGCTGCACTCCGGGGAAAATGAAGCCAGGGAAAACCTGACCGTTAACCAGCGGTGGTATGTCATCCTGACCTCCCTGGCCCTGTTTTTCGGCCTTGGGATCACGATCAAGCCCAATCCCGATTACTACACGACAAGCGCCGCCGTCATGGAACTTGTCACCGGCGAAGCCAGGGCTTACGGACAGGAAATGGAAGCACGCATAGAACTGCTGCAGCTTCCCGATGAGAATATCGTATTACCCTGCATACAGACGCAGCCGGCCCTCCTCTATCACTCGGACATTACGTTTTATGACAAGGACTGGTCAAATATTGCCATGAGCCGTTATTATGGCAAACAGAGCATTGTCCTTTCCGATGCCGAGGATACGGATTAAAAAAACATGATTCCGAAATCATTCCGGAATCATGTTTTTCGTTTCTCTGACACAGTTCAAAAAGCATACCTGTGTTTCATTCTATTCTTCTTTGCCGTCTGCAGGAATTCCTCCCGTACTGATCCATTTCAGATAGGCATTGATAAAGCCGTCCAAAGCGCCGTCCAGCACGGCATCCGCATTGCCGGATTCTTCTCCTGTCCTATGGTCTTTTACCATGGTATAGGGCTGAAGGACATAAGAACGTATCTGGTTGCCCCAGCCGATCTCCTTGACCTCCCCGCGGATACCGGAAAGCTTTTGGGCATTTTCCTCCTGTTTCAGCAGGAACAGTTTCGCCTTCAGCATCTGCATTGCCTTATCCTTATTCTGGAACTGTGAACGCTCATTTTGGCACTGTACCACAATTCCCGTAGGAAGATGGGTGATACGGATGGCAGAAGATGTCTTGTTGATATGCTGACCGCCCGCACCGCTGCTTCGGTAAGTGTCAATACGCAAATCGTCATCGTTGATCTCAATGTCCATATCTTCCTCAATATCCGGCATAACATCCAGCGATACAAAAGAAGTCTGACGTTTTCCCTGTGCATTGAAAGGGGATATCCGCACCAGACGATGCACTCCTTTCTCTGATTTCAGATAACCATAGGCGTTCTCGCCATTTACCTGAAATGTCACCGACTTAATTCCGGCTTCGTCACCGTCTAAATAATCCAGCACTTCTATGCTGAAGCCCTTTCTTTCCGCCCAGCGGGTATACATACGGTAAAGCATAGAGCACCAGTCACAGCTCTCCGTTCCTCCCGCTCCGGCATTTAACTTGAGAATCGCATGATTCTTATCGTATTCCCCCGACAAAAGGGTACTGATACGGATTTCCTCAAAGGCCGCGATAAAGGAATCCAGTTCCGTGCGTATTTCCGCCGCCATTTCCGGATCTTCTTCCTCATATCCCATCTCAATGAGTGTTTCTATGTCTTCGTACTGTCTCCGAAGCCCATTCATGGTATCCACGATATCTTTCAGATTCTTTAGTTCTTTCACTTTTTTATTGGATACATCCGGGTCGTCCCAAAATCCCGGAGCTTCCATTTCCCGTTCCAGCTCTTCCATCCGCCCTGACTTATTTGCTAAGTCAAAGTGAATCCCTCACTTCCGCCAGCGGACTTTCATAGGTCTGCAATTCTGATTTCATCTGATCCAATTCTACCACTTAACGTCACCTGCTTTCTTCTTATCATATTTTTATTCTGTTACCTGCCGCAGAATTACTTCCTGCCACAGAGTTACTTCCTGCCACAGCACTGTTTATACTTCTTCCCGCTGCCACAGGGGCAGGGGGCATTCGGATAAATTTTCATTTCTTTCTTTACGGGCCCTTTCGGAAGAGAATCGTCCTTGTTGGTTCCCGTCACCTTGGCTACCTGCTCCCGCTCCACCTTCTGCTCGATACGGACGTGGAACAGGAGACGAACCGTTTCCTCTTTGATATTCTGGGTCATTTCATCAAACATCTCATAACCGCTTAATTTGTATTCCACCAGCGGATCCCTCTGTCCGTATGCCTGCAGGCCCACTCCCTGACGGAGCTGGTCCATATCGTCAATATGATCCATCCACTTCCGGTCAATGACTTTCAGTAAGATCACACGTTCAATTTCCCGCATGGCTTCCGGATTGGGGAACTCTGCTTCCTTGCTTTCATACAGCTTGATGGCTTCTTCCTTCAGCTGCTGTTTTAAACTGTTCTTTTTGGGCTTTAAAACCCTTCCCGTATTGACGGGACGCAAAGGTATGGTAGGCAGAAGCAGGGTATTCAGTTCATGGAAATTCCAGTCATCAATATCCACATCATCCCCGATACTGATGTCTACCGCATTCTCCGCAATATCCGTAACCATTTTGAAAATGGCATCCCTCATGCTTTCGCCGCTTAGCACCTGCCTTCTTTCTTCGTAGATGATTTCCCTCTGCTCGTTCATCACCTGATCGTATTCCAGCAGATTTTTACGAATGCCGAAGTTGTTGTTCTCTATCTTCTTCTGCGCCGACTCGATCGCCCTGGTCAGTGATTTATGCTCGATTTCCTGATTTTCCGGAATGCCCAGTGCATTGAACATGCCAATCAGCCGTTCCGAGCCGAACAAACGCATTAAATCATCCTCAAGCGAGATATAGAATTTGGACTCGCCGGGATCTCCCTGACGTCCGGAACGTCCGCGCAGCTGGTTATCAATACGTCTCGACTCGTGCCGCTCCGTACCGATGATCTTCAATCCGCCCGCAGCTTTCGCCTCATCGTCCAGCTTGATATCCGTACCACGCCCTGCCATATTGGTAGCAATGGTAACCGCACCGTGTATTCCTGCATCGGCGACAATTTCCGCTTCCAGTTCATGGAACTTGGCGTTCAGCACTTTATGCTGGATGCCCTGCTTTGTCAGCAGTTTGCTGACTTCTTCCGATGCCTCAATGGTGATCGTACCCACCAGTACCGGCTGTCCCTTCGCATGGGCTTCTTTTACCGATTCCACGATGGCGAAGAGTTTTTCTTTTCTCGTCTTATAAACCGCATCCTGCAGATCCTGCCGGATGACAGGCTTATTGGTAGGAATCTCAATAACATCCATCCCATAGATGTCGCGGAATTCCTTTTCCTCTGTTAAAGCAGTACCGGTCATTCCGGCCTTCTTCTCAAATTTATTAAAAAAGTTCTGGAATGTAATATTCGCAAGCGTCTTACTCTCCCGCTTTACCTTTACATGCTCCTTGGCTTCGATTGCCTGGTGCAGGCCGTCGGAATAACGGCGTCCGGGCATAATGCGTCCGGTAAATTCGTCTACGATCAATACCTGCTCGTCTTTTACCACATAGTCCTGATCGCGGAACATCAGGTTATGCGCCCGCAGCGCAAGGTTGATGTTATGCTGTATTTCCAGATTTTCGGGATCCGCCAGATTTTCTATTTGGAAGAACCGCTCTACCTTGGCAACACCCTCTGCAGTCAGATTCACGACCTTGTCTTTTTCATTGACAATAAAATCTCCGGTTTCCTCCCGCTCGACTCCCATGATGGCATCCATTTTCGTCATCTCTGCCATATCTTCGCCGCGCTTGAGCTGACGCGCCAGCAGATCACAGGCTTCATACAACCGGGTGGACTTACCGCTCTGACCGGAAATGATCAGCGGTGTCCTCGCTTCATCAATCAACACGGAGTCAACCTCATCGATAATGGCATAGTGGAGGTCTCTGAGCACAAGCTGTTCCTTGTAAATTACCATGTTATCCCTCAGATAATCAAATCCCAGCTCATTATTTGTCACATAAGTAATATCACAGTTATACTGTTCCCTGCGTTCCTCGGATTTCATATCGTTTAACACAACGCCGACTTTCAGCCCCAGAAATTCATGCACCTGCCCCATCCACTCTGCATCACGCTTTGCCAGGTAGTCATTGACCGTAACGACATGTACCCCTTTTCCTTCCAGCGCATTCAGATAAGCCGGCAGGGTGGATACCAGTGTCTTGCCTTCACCTGTTTTCATCTCCGCGATACGGCCCTGATGGAGAATAATGCCGCCGATCAGCTGCACCCGGTAATGCTCCATATTCAGCACCCGCCTGGCCGCTTCCCTTACGGCAGCAAATGCTTCCGGCAGAAGGTCATCCAGTGTCTCTCCCTCCTGAAAACGTTTCCTGTACTCCTTCGTCTTGTCCCTCAGCTGCTCATCGCTAAGCTCCTGCATAGAGGGACGCAAAGCCTCAATGGCATCCACCGTGCTTTCTATTCTCTTCAATTCCCTCTCGCTGTGAGTTCCAAAAACTTTACTTACAATATTCATAGTTAAACTCCCATGTTATCCGCCGTTGTCTTTCTCACCATACTATAATCATGTACAACCAACGTAATTTTCATTGCAGATGTAAAAATCCATTGTCTATTGTAGCAGATTTGTCCGATATAATCAACTGTTACTATTCACAGCTTTCAGCTGCTCATAGTAACGGCATTTGCGCATGAAAAGTCGCCTGCGGCGAGGCGCAAATGCTTGCATGGTCCACTGTATCGGGTCGTAAATGCGCAGTTTATGCGCATTTCGACTGTGAACAGTAACAATCAACTACTGTTTCCGTTAAGAGTTTGTAAATTATACCCCTCTGTGTCATTATACGTTCAGCTATACCCTGAGCAGTTCTTCCATCTCATCGATCATCCGGTTAATGGCATCTACCTGCTCTGTCATATGAAGGATATCTGCCGTATTGCTGTCCACCATGCGGGAAATATTCGCAAACTCCCTGTTTTCCTCACTGATGCTTTCTGCGATCGTTTCATTGATGGATACCGTCTTTCGGATGACTTTCCTAATGAATCGTCGGTACTGCCTGCAAGTTTTCCCACTTCCTGTGCCACCACCGCGAATCCTTTACCGGCCTCTCCTGCCCTCGCCGCTTCTATGGATGCATTCAGGGCAAGCAGGTTCGTGGACTCGGAAATCTCGCTGATCACATTCAGGGTAACGCCGATTTCCCCTACCGCTTCCGACAAACGCGCCGCCACTCCGTTCGTATCATCCATCGATTTCAGGACCTGCCCGTTCACTTCTTTCAGGTAGTTCAGCATCACCTCATTTTCTTCCGAATTTACGCAGCAAATCTCTGGATGTCTCTTCCACCTGTATTACATTTTCATTCATCTGCAGCCCGCAGTTCTTCAACTCGTTTAAGTTCTCCATGCTTTCACGGGCTCTTTCTATCAGGGCATCGCTGTTTTCCATCAGGGATTCACTGGTTGCTGCCAGTTCCTCTGCAGAGGCGCTTTCATTCTGCGCTACACCGGCAAGGGAAGTACTGGCTTCCCCCAGTCCGTTTGCCAGTCCCGCCGCTTTTGTCAGTATGTTCTGAACCCTGGAATTATTGGCTTCCATCTCGTCTTTTTTCACATTTACCAGGAAATAGCTGGTTAGAACCGTCATCAAAACAATACTTGCCAAAGACAGCATGATACATATGATGCGAAGGATCAGTTCGGGCACGAACAGGGCATCCGCGGCCGGAAGCATTACCGCCCCCTTTATGATACTGGATACTGCAATGGAAACCAGCAGTCCCGCCGCATCTATAACCACCATTTTCACATCCATAAAAAAGGCTGCCAGAATAAGGAAGAAAAAGCCAAATGCCCAAAATTCCCTGGACGGGATCAGATAGGATATAAAATTAAACTGTATGATCAAAATTACCATGATGAAAATTTTGCTGTTCTTAAGCATCTCAGGACGTAGTTTTTTCTTTCCGCTGACATCTGCCGCATAAGCATTCTTCACAAAATAAATACTGACGGAAAAATACAGGCAACAGGTATTCCCAGCGCCACCCATGACACATCCGGATAAAACCCCAGTGCCTTCAATGTCCCTAATGTTACGCCCGCACACATACATGCTCCTGTAGTGGCAAACATTATTTTAATATGTTTTTAGCAAATTGTAAACTCAAATGTAGTGTCATCCACGGAAATCCATTTTTACAGTCAGATTTTCAGTGAAAGACTACAAGAGCCTTCTCAGGAGACAGACCGCAGCGGCACAGCGGCAGACGGAGGCCGAAAATGAATTTCCGTGGAGAAAAACCACATCCATCTTGACCATAATCATAAGAAGTGTTATTATTTTAACGATTAGAGAAATCATACAAATTGCAGGTAAAACCATAAAATTTTAATGTAAGAGGTGCAGAGAAATGAGCAAAACTTTTGACGAACTGATTTCCAAAGTAAAAGAAATCCCCATGAAGAAGGTTTCCGTTGCCGTAGCGCAGGATTCCGCCGTACTGGAAGCGGTCAGGGCTGCCAAGGACAGGCAGATCGCGGATGCCATTTTAGTCGGCAACGAAGCGAAGATCAAAGCCATTGCCGCAGAGGACAACGTCGATATCAGCGATTTCGAACTGATACACGTGGAAGATGATATCGAGGCTTCCCTCGCTGCCGTAAAACTGGTGCATGAAGGCAAAGCAGATATGTACATGAAAGGACTGATCGACACCAAACATTTCTTAAAGAGCGTTCTTGATAAGGAAGTCGGACTGCGGACAGGAAAACCGTTATCCCATGTGTGTGTATTCGATGTGGAAGGAATTGACCATCTGTTGTTCTTAACAGACGTTGCTTTTATTCCTTATCCCACTTTGGAGGACAAGGTACATATCATCACAAACACACTGGAAATCACCAAAGCGTGCGGTATTGAATGCCCGAAAGTTGCGCCTCTTGCCGCAGTAGAGGTAGTCAATCCTAAAATGCCCGCTACGGTAGAAGCTGCCGAACTTACGCAGATGAACAAAGACGGTAAGATTACGGGATGTATCATCGACGGACCGCTTTCCCTCGACCTTGCCATCGATGCGGAAGCCGCAAAACACAAAGGGGCAACAGACCGTCCGATTCAGGGCGATGCAGATATCCTTCTGTTCCCTGACATCCATGCCGGCAATCTGGTATACAAAGCAATGGTACACACCGCAAAATTGAAAAACGGCAACATTTTAACAGGCACCAAGGCTCCGGTTATTTTAACTTCCCGTTCCGATTCCATGGAAGTAAAAGTAAACTCCCTTGCCCTCGGCGCAGTTGTTGCAGAATCCATGAAATAAAATTCATACAAAGAAGGAGAACAGGCTATGGCTATTAAAAGTTTAATCATCAATCCCGGCTCCACCTCCACCAAAATCGGAGTATTCGAAGACGAGACACTGTTATTTGAAGAAACCTTAAGACATTCCACGGAAGAAATCGCACAGTACGCTTCCATCGTTGACCAAAAGGATTTCCGGAAAGATATCATCCTCAATCTTATGAAGGAAAAAGATTTCGATATGAAATCACTGAATGTCATCGTAGGACGGGGCGGTATGCTGAAACCCATTCCGGGCGGTACTTACGCGGTAACGGACGACCTGTTAAACGACTTAAAAATCGGCAGGCAGGGACAACATGCTTCCAACCTGGGCGGTATACTGGCAAGGGAAATCGGTGATTCCATCGGCGTTCCTTCCTATATCGTAGATCCCGTGGTAGTGGATGAGCTGATGCCTGCGGCAAGATATTCGGGTGTACCGGAACTTCCCCGCACCAGCGTATTCCATGCCCTGAACCAGAAAGCCGTGGCAAAACGCTACGCAAAAGAAAAAGGCGCGGCATATGATTCCCTGAACCTGATCGTTGTCCACATGGGCGGCGGCGTATCCGTAGGCGCCCATGAAAAGGGAAAAGTCATAGATGTATTCAATGCACTTGACGGCGACGGTGCATTCTCCCCTGAGAGAGCCGGCGCGGTTCCTTCCGGCACACTGATCAAAATGTGCTTCTCCGGTCAGTATACGGAAAAAGAAGTGTATAAGAAACTCGTTGGAAACGGTGGTTTCAACGCTTACCTGCATACCAATGACATGCGGGAAGTCAACAGGATGGTAGACGAAGGCAACAAAGAAGCCGAATTGATCCGTGAAGCGTTTATTATGCAGGTTGCCAAGGATATCGGCTCCATGGCATGTGTACTCAGCGGAAAAGTAGACCAGATTCTGATCACCGGCGGTATCGCATACAACAAATATGTCACCGACCGCCTGACGGAAAGGGCAGGATTTATCGCTCCCGTTACCGTATATCCGGGTGAGGATGAACTGCTGGCGCTGGCACAAGGTGCCATCCGTGTGATCAACGGCGAAGAAAAGGCTATGGAATATTAAAATCTTTTCATTGTAACTGACAGTCCAAAAGGCAGAACAGGGAAACGGACTGTTCTGCCTTTTGGATTTCGCAGGATAATGCTGTATCAGATTTTGTTATTCCCTCACTCCGGCTTCCATATATAACGGCACCCCGGACCACTCCGCAAGCCGGGCATACATATACCCTTTTTACTCTTTTTGTGTTGAAGGATTCAGGAACCGACAACTTCGCTAACCGTAGCTTGCAACTGAGAGTTGGCCGTCTAAAGGATGAAGGCACAGTGAAACTGGATATATGTGAATTACCATGGAGTCCGTGTGCGGCGGAGGTCACGGACTGTTTTGGCGTGAATTGGTATCTTACTATGCCGCAGCATCGACCTGCTGATGATTGGTGTTGCAGCCACTTGGCTCGCTGCCCGCGGGAATAAACAGATGAGGAGGATTGATCATGAAGCATTGCGGAACTAAACGGTTAGAAACCAACCGATTGATCTTAAGAAGATTTATAAAGGAAGATGCTGTTGCAATGTATAAAAACTGGGCATCCGATAACGAAGTTACAAAATATTTAACGTGGCCGACCCATTCCAGCCTGGAAATAAGCCAGTGTGTAACGGAAGACTGGCTCCATTCATATTCCAATCAAAATTATTATCAGTGGGCCATCGTATTGAAAGACAATGGAGATGAGCCGATTGGCAGTATCAGCGTAGTAAATATGAACGAAAAGGTTTCCGCGGCACATATCGGTTATTGTATTGGAAGAAGCTGGTGGCATCAGGGAATTACTTCAGAAGCATTAAAGGCTGTTATGGACTTTCTTTTTGATGTCGTGGAAGTAAACCGGATTGAAGCACGTCATGACCCGCGAAACCCTAATTCTGGTAAAGTTATGAAAAAATGCGGAATGAAATATGAGGGAACTTTACGCAGTTCTGATTGGAATAATCAGGGAATATGCGACGCCTGTTATTATGCGCTATTAAAATCAGAACGCCAGACCAATAGCAGAGAGGTATATGAAATGAGCCAGGCGCAATTCTTTTACCAGAACCAAAATGCTCCAAAGCCTAACAAACCAAATCTTATAGGAACGGAATAATAGCATGAAAAAATTTCTCTGTCTTTTCTTTGCCATCCTCAGCTTCCTCTACTACCTATGGCTGGGGATACATAATGGTTTTCATATGTCCGTACTGCCGTTTTGGCTGCTGCTGTCCATGCTTTTGCTGGCTGCCGCATTCCTTTTCCCGAAATTGCCCGCCATCCTGCGGCGGATTTTCCGTCTATGCCTGGTTATCGGAACGCTGTTCTTCCTTTTAGTAGAAGGCTGTATTATTTGGGGAATGACTCGAAATTGTCCGGAGCATCTTGATTATATCATTGTCCTCGGTGCCGGCCTGAACGGGGAGAAACCTTCTTCCGTCTTAGAGAAACGTCTGGAAAGCGCCCTTACTTACATGCAGACGCACCCTCAGACGAAAGCGGTCGTTTCCGGCGGACAGGGTGCAAATGAAAGTATCAGCGAAGCAGAGAGTATGAAAAACTGGCTGCTGGAACACGGAATCGACAGTTCCCGGATATTAACGGAAAACCGTTCCACTACTACAGCGGAAAATATGCGGTACAGTTTTTCCTGCATTGCACTGGAAGAACAAAACGCTGAACCTGTCCGGCTCACAGACAGCGGTCAGCATGAACTTAACAACAGGGCGGAGCATCCGCAAAACATAAACATCGGTATTGCCACCAGCAATTTTCATGTTTTCCGCGCCCTCTGCATCGCTGACAGGGTGAAAGAAGAAAACGGGGGTTCTGCCGAAAATTACCATACCTTTGGAATCGCCACAGATTTTTCCCCCCTGCTGCTCCCCCATTACATGGTACGGGAATTTTTTACGGTATGCGTGGATGCCGCATTGGGCAATATGCGTTTTTAAAATCGATTCGGAACCGTTCCTTATCCAATTCGTGACAGTTCCTAAGTGCGTGACGTTGGTTCCTTACCTGTATAAGAAAAGAACTGCGTCCGGCTACTCCTCATCCGCCAAACGCAGTTCTTTTCCGTCACTGATGAATTCCCAGCTTTTCTCTCCTGTCAGAAAAAGCTGCGCTCCCTGTTCTTCACAGCTCCGCTTTACCTCATCTTCCGCAGAACCGGCGGTTACTACCGCATATTTCGGCTTTACCTTCCCAAACATCTCCTCCGTTGCCTGATTGGCCCTGCCGTGGTGAGGAACTTTATACAGATCAATCTCCGGCAGTTCTATCTCCATCAGTTCCTCCGACCGTATACGCAATGCATCTCCGGTAAAAAACATGCTGACTTCCCCGTGGCTTGCCAATACTGCCAGGGAATAATTGTTCGCCTTTTCATAAAATGCCTCCTGCGGCGGATAAACCGTAAGATCCAGATACCCGGTACTGACTGCCAATTCCTCTGAAGGATAAGCGACCGGAATCCCTTTTTCTTCACAGGATTCCTGAATACGCGCAAACCGTCCCTCCTTTTTTTCCTCACCTGTATAAGCAGGCATCAATACATGATACACCGGAAGACTGTCCAGCAGCAGCGCTGCCCCTCCCACATGATCCTTGTCCGGATGGGTCAGGATCAAATAATCCACGGCTGCAACGCCCTGTTCTTCCAAAGCTTCCAGCATCCGCTTCCCGTCCTGCTCCTCTCCCGTATCGATCATAACCGCCCGTTCCCTGCTGTTTATGATGATACAGTCCGCATCATCCGCCGTCTTCAGAAAACGGACATGCACTTCCCCGCTTTCCGCCGTTTCGCCCGCCGTGTTTCTGCCGTCTGCCCCTGCCGGATCGCCGGCGGCAGAATCCGGCCTTTGCCCTTCCCGGCTGCCTTCCGTCTCTCTGACATATCCGGCAGTCCCGCCTGCCTGTGCCTGCCCGCTGCCGTCCGCCCTGCATCCTGCCAAAAGCATACCTGACAGCAAAAGCCACAGAAGTACGGTTTTACTTTTACTTTTCTGCATTCCTCTCCTCCAATCCACCTGCCCCGCTTCAATTATTATACTTTAAATTATAATAATTTCAAGTGCTTTTCCTACCCGTGCGTTTTGGGAATGGTAAGTTGCGGATATTTGTGATAGAATAATGACAGGTCATATGACAGAATGGCGAAATATGCAGAAAAGAGGGATACCATGACGAAAAAAGAACTTGCGATTGCAAAGCGGAACGGAAAATACAACTGTGCGCAGGCAGTAGCCTGCTCCTTCAGTAAAGAGATTGGCGTAGACGAAACGGTCCTGTTCAAAGCCTGCGAGGGCTTCGGCTCCGGCATGGGCTGTATGGAATGTACCTGCGGCGCGCTCTCCGGCGCCATCCTCCTTGCCGGATTTAAAAACAGCGACGGCCATCTTGAAAATCCTGCCACCAAAGCGGATACTTACCGGTATACCAGACAGATGGTAGAGACTTTCAAAGCAAAAGCCGGCTCTACGGTATGCGGGGAATTAAAAGGCATTGGCACGGGTCACATGCTCCGCAGCTGTCCCGACTGTATCATGGACAGCGTGGAAATCGTACAGGAGGTTTTGGGAATATGAATTTCCGTTTTACCGGCAGGGTCACCCGCTTTTTCCTGATGCTGCTCCTGCCCCAGCCCGTTTTTCTCTGGTGGCTCTGTATCGGGCGCAGGGATTTTACCCCTCCCCTGCCTTCCTTTTTGGCAACGTCGGGAATGGCGCTTGTTTACCTCTGCTTTCTGATATGCCTTCATATCCTCCCCGTCCGCTCCCATGGCGATTGTCCCATGCGCATTACGGTACTGGATGGGGGACAGTACTTAATATCGTTCAGTATCTGGGGATTCCTTCTGCAGAGTATCCTCTATTGTCTTATGCTTACGGGACATCTGCCCATCCTGACGGAATTTTACGGGACAAGTCCGGCGCTGTTTACGGCGAACCTGGTCACGGGCATCCTTGTTCTCTTTTTCCTTTTGTTCAACGGACAGCTGCGCATTCTTTTTACCTGTTACCGGCTCGGCATCGTGAAACGGCTGCTGATCATCCTGAACCTGTGGGTTCCCGTCATAAATCTCTTTCTGATGAAATACCTGTGTGAAAAGGCAAAAGAAGAATGTGACAACGAGCGGTGCCGCTTTACCGCCCGTGCCGAAAGGGCGGACAGCAGCATATGCGCCACCAAATATCCGCTGGTCATGGTGCACGGCATCGGATTCCGTGACCTGCGCTATTTTAACTATTGGGGACGTATTCCGAAAGAACTGGCGCGAAACGGCGCGGTTGTCTACTACGGACACCAGCAGGCATGGGGTACCATCGAGGATAATGCGGAAAGCATCCGGCAGAAGATTCTGCAGGTTCTGGAAGAAAACCACTGTGAAAAAGTGAATATCATCGCCCACTCCAAGGGCGGTCTGGACTCCCGTTATCTGATCACCCGTCTGCATATGGAACAGCAGGTCGCTTCCCTGACGACCGTTTCCACGCCCCACCGCGGCTCCGAACTTATTGATGTGCTAAACCGGCTTCCGGACGGAATATACCGTCTGATTTCCTCATGGTTTGACCGCACGTTTTCCAGATTCGGCGACTGTCACCCTGACTGTTATCATGCCAGCAAGCAGCTTGCGCCCGCTTACTGCGCCCATTTTAACGAAATTACCCCCGACTGTCCGGAGGTATATTACCAAAGCTATGCTTCCGTCATGCAGCACACCTGGAGCGACAGCCTGCTTTCCATTCCCAACCTGATCATGGATTTTGCAGGGAATTCCGCCAATGACGGTCTGGTTACCGAAGAAAGCGCAAAGTGGGGGACGTTTCAGGGAACATTCCGGAACCGCTACCGCCGCGGCATCTCCCACGGCGACATGATCGACCTGAAACGGGAAGATTACAAAGGTTTTGATATCCTTGAAACTTATGTGGAAATCGTGAAACGCCTGAAAGACATGGGATACTGATTTTTTTACGATCCTTTTTCCCTGTATACAGCGGACCGGGCAGATATGCCTGCACGGCTTTACAGCTTTTCCCACTGTTCCAGCATCATGCCAATGCGGTGCCTGTAAGTATGGCCTTCCCGCAGAAGCCAGAAGGCCGGCAGTAAAAAGCTTCTGCATTTCCGGAAGAATGTCCAAAGGAACGGGATTGTGCTCCGCCACTTCCCGCTGTACCTTTTACAAAAGCCCAAGCGCTGCCCTGAGTTCCTGATCTGTTATTTTGTTCTCAATCACCCTGCTTCTGACCACACCAATCCTCTTATCTGTAAAGTTTTTCGATGTCATACCGCTATAGAATGTGTAAGATAAAATGCAACATATTATAAACATATGTTGCATTTTTATTATTTCCCAAAAACAGGTCTTTATTCACAAACATGCTCTAAAAGCAGACGGAATGATCATCCGCCAGTTTCGGCTTATATTGCGCTTTCGCGGCATACTTCAAAAAAGACAGACATATTTCCATTCAAGATATTCTGCCAAAATCTAACACCAAATTATTGATGCCCTTATAAATGGATTCTCTCCAGGTCCATCGGCACAAATACATTTCCGCCGTAATAAGTCCGCGCTTCTTTTGTATACCGCTTTTTCCTCTCCCGTAAGCGGTCATCCTCCGTATGGTACAGCACCAGATTCCTTACCTCCAGCGCCGCGGCAATTTTCCCCGCATCCAATGCCGTGCTGTGATGTTTCTCATAAGGCCTGTAAATTTCCTTATCCTCCTCCATACAGAACGCTTCGCAAAGCAGCCAGTCACAGCCCTGCACATGATTCCGGCACGCCTCCTGATACGGCTCATCCCCCAGACAGACAAACCGCCCGCCATCCGGCAGTACTGCCTCAAACCCGAACTGTTTCTCTTTTGTGGAACAAATATCAAAGAACGTAAACGGCATTCCCGCCCATTCCCTTTTCTCTCCGTCCTCCACTGTCTCCAGGAAAATCCGCTCTCCCAAAAACGAGGAAAATTTGCCCGGAAGCATCTGCCTGCACATAAAATCCAGGATTTCCTTCACCTTATCATGACAGTAAACCGTCAGGCTTTCCTCATATTCCCCTTTCCTCATCAATGCCGCCGCCTTGCGAATCACCCACACCACGCCGAGGATATGGTCGGTATGGGCATGGGTCACGAACATATGATGCACCTTTGTGAACGGAATCCCCGCCGCCTCCATCTGCACCAGAATCCCGTTCCCACCGCCTGCATCCACCAGAAAATATTCTCCGTTCACATGCAGGGCAAAGCACGTATTATAACATTTGGTCACCATGGCATGTCCCGTGCCCAGCATAATAAGTTCTGTTTCATGTTCCATCCCGTTTTCCCTTTCGCTTTCATCCTGTATGTTCCGTAAAGTTGTTATTATTCACAGCTTTCAGCTGCTCAGTAACGGCATTTGCGCATGAAAAGTCGCCTGCGGCGAGGCGCAGATGCCTGCACGATCCACTGTGTCGGGTCGTAAATGTGCAGTTAATGCGCATTTCGACTGTGAGCAGCAACGTAAAATTCAGTTACCATATTCTTTTTTCTTTTCAAAAATCTCACGCAGAGATTCTGTATAAGGCGCCCTTGCCACTCCATACTCCGTCACGATCGCCGTAATTAAATCATGGTCCGTTACATCAAAGGCCGGATTATACACTTTGATTCCTTCCGGCGCCATCCGTTCCTTATACCACATCTGCGTCACCTCATCTGCCGGACGCTGCTCGATACGGATATCCTCCCCGGTCGGAGTTGCCAGATCAATCGTGGAAGTAGGCGCACAGACATAAAATGGCACATGATACTGCTTTGCCACTGCCGCCACTACGGACGTTCCTATCTTATTGGCGGCATCCCCGTTTGCCGCTACGCGGTCACAGCCTACAAATACCGCATTTATCCAGCCGTTTTTCATAACCGCCGCAGACATATTGTCGCAGATCAGCGTCACATCCACGCCGGAAGAAAACAACTCGTAAGCCGTCAGCCTCGCCCCCTGTAAAAGAGGTCTGGTTTCATCCGCAAAAACACGGAACCGGTACCCCCTTTCCTGTCCCAGATAAATAGGCGCCGTGGCAGTCCCGTATCTGCACGCTGCCAGCTGCCCCGCATTGCAGTGGGTCAGGATCCCGTCCCCCGGTTTTACCAGCTCCAGCCCATACTCTCCGATTTTCCGGCATACCTGTATATCTTCTTCCTTAATGGCAGCTGCTTCTTCCTTTAACCTGCACTTTAACTGCGCCACCGGAAGATGACTGTTCCCCCGGCATACCTCATCCATACGGTTCAGAGCCCATGACAGATTGACCGCCGTAGGTCTGGCGCTGTCCAGATATTCCTTCTGCTTTACAAACTCCCGATAAAATACTTCGTAATCTTCCGTGTCCACCTGTTCTGCCAGCACATAAATGCCGAAAGCCGCCGCCACGCCGATTGCCGGAGCGCCGCGCACTTTCAGTAAATAAATGGCGTCCCATATCTCCTGCGCCGTTTTCAGCCGGATTAGCTCCGTCTTATTGGGAAGCAGCGTCTGGTCGATGATGACCACGGCATTTGCTTCCTCATCCAACGTTACGGTTTCGTAATCCATAATATTTTTCCCTGTATTTTCCCTGACCTTCTTTTCCATATTCAAACGCTCCATACTGTTCTTAATTTTCCTTCAAAAAACGTCTTTCAGACAAGAGTATTATACGCCCGTCCCTGAAAATCAGCAAGATGAAGAATTTTTATTCCGTGGATTTGTGCAGAGTAAGGTTGAACAGCAGTTCGGCTGGCTGCCAATGACTCATGATCTTCCAAAAACTGAAACTATTGGTGGGCAATACCCGGAGATACTAATTTAAACAGCGCCTGTTCATAATCCGTACGCTGTTCACTCGCCCACGCCGCGATCGATACAAATTATGCAATGAGACTGTTTTCGTTTTTTAAACACAACCGGGAACCCTGAAAACAGATTCCCGGCTTTATTTTCTATCCACAATTTTAAGCCCGCTTAAGACAGAGCAGATACCCTTCCTCCTCATAAGCAGTCGTCACCTTTATCAAAACGGCCCACACCTGCTTACAGCCAGTCTTCGGACCGTCTACCCGATAGTCAATCGTAAGACTGCGCGACCTGCTGCCCCGCAGCGCCTCATCCACAGCCTCTTTGTCTTTCATCCACTGACGGTATTCCTCTTTCCGTTCCGAAATGATCTCACGGTCAAACCGTTCGAAGAAATCACGGAAATATACCTTGTCCCCGATTTTCATTTTTTCTTCCGAAGTATGCAGTACTTCCGCATAACCGGTATCATAATCCAGCCGGTATACTTTGTCAAAATTCCGGAACAATGCCTGACTGTAACGGTTTGCATAGCCCTCCATTTCGATCTGTTTCATGCGGGATATATCCATAATGTAAAAACAATACAATTTACGGTTTCCCTGATTTCCAAGAAATCGGATGCGCACATCCAGCCATGCCGTGCTGCCGTCATACCGTCTGCGCCTCAGCTGGGTGTCTACCATGGTTTTCGTTTTTTCCGCTTCCCCGCACCGCTCCAGAAGCGCCTGATAATCCTCGTCATACATGTATTCGCTAATCAGCCGCCTGCCGGACATCAGCCCGATACTGCCCGGTTCCAAAAGCATCTCGCAGTACCCCCGATTCGCGCGTACAATCTCCATGCGGTCGCCCACCAGCTCATAAATTCCCAGCCCGCCCAGCATATTTTGAAACAGATTCTCACCTTTCATGCTTTCACCGTACAGCACGGCAAAGTCACCCTCCCCGCCGGACATCATAAGTTCTTTTCCGGCCGGCAGTTCCTCCCTGTGATTTAACTGTTCTTCAAATTCCTTTTCCGGCATGGGGCGGTAAAAATAATAGCCCTGGATATAGTTGCATTCCACGCTTTTTAGGAAATTCAGTTCTTCTTCCGTTTCCACACCCTCAGCCACCGCTTTCAGGCTCATCCACTTCGCCATACGGACGATAGATTCGAGAATGATCGCGGATTTCCCGCCTTTCTCCAGATCATCCATAAACTTCATGTCTATTTTCAGAATGTCCACCGGCAAATCCTTCAGCGTATTTAGGGAAGAATATCCGCTGCCGAAATCGTCCATCATAATCGTGAATCCATGATCCTGCAGGCGTTTTACAATCTCCAGTACATGCTGCGGATCGTCGGAATATGAACTTTCCGTCACTTCCAGACGCAGCAGGCGCTTTTCCAAACCGTATTTATCCAAAATGCGGATAATATTTTCACATAACTGCTGATTATAAAAATCTACCCTGGATACATTGATGGACACGGGAACCACTTCCTTTCCCTCATCCAGTCTCCGGCGCAGCATCTGGCAGACACTTTCCCACACATAACGGTCCAAGACACTGACGAATCCATTCCTCTCAAACAGGGGAATAAATACTGCCGGGGAAATCATCCCCCGCTGCGGATGGTTCCAGCGCACCAAAGCCTCGGCGCTCATGATCCTCCCGCTCACCGCATCGCAGACCGGCTGGTAATATACCATAAACTGGCGCTCCCGAATTGCTTTTTCACACTCGCTCATCAGTATCTGCTCCATCACCACACGTTCGCGCATACTGTCATTGTAATAGGCATAGGGTCTGACATAATTCGTTTTAACCGTGTCCATGGCAAGCCTGCTCCTGTCCACCATGGCGGCAATGCCCACCGAACGGTCTTCCACCACATATAATCCATAGCAGGAAGAAAAACGGTACTCCGCATCTTCACTGATATAGGTAATTTCACCGGAATGGACAAAGGCACGGTCACCCTCCAGAAAACTGGCCGGAAAGCAAATAGCGAAATTATCGCTTTCCATCCGCCCGTAAGTCCCCTCTATGCCATTCTGTCCCTTCACGCCGTGATAAGCGCTTTTAATCCGCTCTGCCATCTGAATTAAGATATTGTCTCCCACTTCCCGTCCGAACAGTTCATTAATGATTTTAAAACGCTGTACATTCCAATACGCGATCACATATTTCGTGTCCGGATTGCGGTCAAACAATTCCTGTGTTGCCTGATAAAACCCCTTGCGGTTATAAATACCTGTCAGGGAGTCCCATATGTTCTCCTGCTCTTCCCTCATCTGCTGTTCCCTATCCTTTTCCAGTTCCGTAACCGCCCTCCCACTGCCGGCATCAGCAGATAAATTTCCGTCTGCTTTGCAGCCTGAAATTCATCCGGGCATTGTCCTGGCAATTACTGATTCCAGTTCCGTAACCGTCAGACCGTCAGAGTGGCATACTCTGCCTGAGCCGCCGCCAGCAAGTCCTTTGGGGCCAGTTCTATCTGCGAACCGATGCGGCCGCCGCTGACAATCATCTGCTCCAACTGCTCCGCGGAGCTGTCCACCCTTGTCACATACTGCTTCTTCATACCGACTGCCGTACATCCCCCGCGGATATAGCCCGTTACCTGATTAATGTCTTTCACCGGAATCATGCTGACCGCTTTCTCACCTACGCTCTTTGCAGCCTTTTTCAAATCCAGTTCCTTTGCGATCGGTATGACAAATACATAATGATTCCCGCCGCTTCCTGCCGTTACCAGTGTCTTATATACCTTTTCATAAGGCAGTCCCAGCATGTCCGCGATTTGAATGGCATCCGTGAATTCCCCGCATTCATAGGTGTAATGACGGTATGTTATTTTGTTTCTTTCCAGTATGCGCATTGCATTTGTTTTAATCTCTTTGTTTTTTGCCATTGCTTTCTACCTGCTGCAATATCGGAATGAAATCCCGGCAGCTGTCATACGCTTTATATTCATGTACTGCTGCATCGTCCAATAATTCTAATCTTATCATCCTGCCGCATTCCTGCTTATTTCCCATTATACCCAAGAGCGGGACAGGAATCAATGAAAACCTTTCTCTATCCACGGAAATCAATTTTCAGTTTCTGTCTGCATGTTTCGGCTGCTTCATCCCCCCGCCACTTTCGCCGGATACCACTTTTGAAACCATCCGGTAAAAATTCCCATCAGCGCAGGAAATACCGAATTGACTGCACCTACAAAATAACCGGCTTCCGTCCCCATAATGAGATAAGTCCAAATGGGTGTCAGCAGGTACAAAATCCCCCACATCAGCGTTAAAATCCGGTTCGTCTTCATAAACAAAGGATTTTCCAGCGCCTTCTCACCACCATAACCATTCATGGAATAATGGGCCGAAAGCGGTATTTTTCCCAGGCAGGATACCGTCCACATCATTCCAAAGGCAAGATAAGACAAAGGTACGACCATCCGTTCCGGTATTCCCGCCAGTACTGCCATGGAACATCCCGCCACCAGCACTCCGGTCAAATAGTCATAAATAGTCTTTTTATGACGGTAAAAAAGAAGCTGCGCCAGTACACAGACGGCAATACATACCAACCCGCCAACCTCCCTGTGTATCGGGACTGCTACCCAGAATACAATCCACGGAATCAGCATAAGATTCATATTCGTTTCCTTGTCCGGTACATGGATGCCTCCTGTTTTCCTGCTCTTTGCCCCGCTTCCTCCTGCAGTGCCAGCGCTGCCGAAACACTGGTCCCAGTTTAACATCAGGTTAAAATCGCCCTTTACTTTATAGAGCTGCTTCATCAATGCCTCCTCACCGCTTATTTCTCCCGCCGCAATGGAACGCCAGACCGTAATCGGCGTTTCGATTCGCGTGGTGAACTCTTTGGAACCGTCCGTCCGCACTTCGCTGCTGTCTTTTCCCATAACAATCTGATAACACTCATCCACATCGGTATAGTACATTTCCAACACCCGTTCCCTGCCTGCATAGCTTTCCTTCCGGTATGTTGCCGCCATCTGTCTGGTAAAAATAAGGGGATCAGGTTCCTTTTCTCCGCTTTCTTTATCGATTCCCCAACTGGCATCCGCCATGCGCTCAAAGACTTCTTTCGGATACAGTAACTGCCCCAGCTCTTCCAATGATTCATCCGAAATACCGCCCTGCGCATACTCCCTGCCCGCTTCTTTTACACATTCCAAATATTCTCCTGTCCTTTTGGAAACCTCCGGCACGCGGAACAGTTCCCCCTGTCCGCAGAAAATGGCCGTATACTGACCCTTGCCGCACATATGGTCAAACAGGCTGCGCACACCGTCATAATTTCCCTCCGCCGTATAAAATCCGCAGGTGGAAATCACCACCGTTTTCTTGCCGCTCATATCATATCTGGACGGATGGCTCCCATTGCCTATTCCGTCCTTTCTCTCTGTCATAAAAGGAAGCAGCATGGGAAGCTGGCGGTCGATCAGCGTTTTTAAATCTCCCGGCACCGTATAATAATATAGGGGAAAACTCCATATCGTAACATCCGCCCGTAAAAGTTTGCCGATGACTTCCTGCATATCGTCCCGGATACAGCATTTTCCGGGTGTTTTCTCCCAACAGCTGAAACATCCGAGACAGGGTTTTATATCCATCCGGCCAACCTGTATTTCTTCCACCTGCACTTCTTCTCCCATGCTTTCCGTTTCCAGCTTTATGCCTTCCAGAAAAGCAGACGTCAGTTGGTAAGAGTTGCTCTTCTTCCCCTTGGGACTGCCGTTTATCACCAAAATTTTCATTCTCCCGTTTCCTCCAGTCTTTTGATACAGTTCTTCGCCCACTCAATGCACATCTGCATATTCCTTCTGCCGTAATCTACCGTCATCTGCCAGTAAAGCGCTTTTTCCTTATCCCCCAGATAAGCGCTGTATGTCTGAATGTATTCCGGCACAGGCATAAGGTCTTCCAAAAACGTTTCATGTTCCTCTATGAAACGTTTGAAATATCGGATGTTTTCCTCCCTGCCCCGTTCCCCCATAAAAAATACTTTCATCAGAATTGGAAGCCTGGAAATCATTCCAAACTCATCTTCGGACAGCCACCGGAGCAGCTCCTCCTTTCCCTCCGGCATAATGGAAAAAACATTTTTGTCCGGTTTTCCCTGCTGGGGAACCACCGTCTTTCCAACCCATCCCTTTTTCTCCAATCCCTGCAGTTCCCGGTAGATCTGGCTGGTCTGGGCATTCCAGAAAAAATTCAGGGAATCCCTGAATACCTCCATAATTTCATAGCCTGTCATGTCATAATAATTTAAAAGTCCTAAGATTCCGTGCTTTAACATAGTGTATGTCCTTTCTCTTTCCGCTCTATACGATTGCTTCTTTATTATATTCCACTTGTAGAATATATGCAAGCAGTATTTGGTAATACGCTGCCACAGGTATGAGCCAGTGCATGAATAGAACTCCGCTGCCATACCTACAGGTCAGAAACTGTCAAAGCACAAAAAAGCAGTGAAACAATCTGTAAAACCAGTTATTTCCCTGCTTTATCGCCATAATATAAAATTTTAACCTGCCCGTTTATTCCACCATGGCTTCCCTGATCATAAACACGTATATCCCCTTATCCGATCAGGCATTCCTTACCCTTAAATGCAAAACCGTACTGCCGGATCTGTTCCGGCGCAAAACCTTCCGCAAGCAGCTGCGACCTGTATCGTCTTTCTTCAATCTGCCTTAAGGCATTGCCAACAGTCTCCGCAAGGTCTTTTTCTTTCAGGGGCTTATGAACCTTAAACTCTATCACATAGGCGCTGTCCCTTTCCCTGTCGGCAGGTATAAGCATCACGTCATAACGCCCGAACCCGCTTTCCCTGTTCGATGTTATTTTAAAACGTCCGGCAAGTTCCACCATCAGCCCCAGCACAAGTCCATGGTAAAACCGCTCCGGCGCGTCTTTGGAGGACGCGCCTTTCGCTACATCGAAGTTCGAAAAACTTGTGAGCGCCACTTCATTCATAAACTCGTTCATTGCTTCCACGTCATTGAGCAGCAACGCCTTGACAAAGTCGTTATATGCGGCTTCGCTGCTGCCGCCGAACCATCCTTTTACCATATCTTCAAAGATGCTCTCCACTTCCATGTTGGTGAGCCGCAGTGTATATACTTTTCTCAACAGCCTTCCCACCTGCCCGCATTTTTCCACCTTAAGGTAGCCGGTGGCAAGCAACAGGCTCCAGACTGCATTTGCACTCCCGTTTAGCTGGTCGAATACAATCCGCTCGTCCAGCTCTGTCTCAAAGCTTTTACCCTGCAAAAGATCCTCCACCGTCTGTTTTATTCCCGGCACTCCCGTCTGTATCAGAGAATTTACCAGTCCGTTCCCGCTCGTATTCGACCAGTAGGCATCATATTCCCTTTTCCTGATGAACGACACAATGGACCATGGATTGTAAATACCCGTATGGCTTCCAAACGTAAAACCGTCATACCACTCCTTTACTTTCATCTTCTGTTCCCCGAGCCCCGCGTCATCCAGCGCCTTAAATACCTCTTTTTCCATAAAGCCAAAAGATGTGGCATATTCGTTGGAAGTCGTCGTAATGACATCCAGATTATTCATTCCAGTAAATATACTCTCTTTGGCAACCCTGGTGATCCCGGTGATCAGTCCGCGTTCCAAATGGTCATTCGTCTTAAACGTCGCGTTGAAAAGCCCGCTGAAAAACCCGACCGCTTCCTCCCAGTAGCCGGAAAGCCATGCTTCCTGCATCGGGGTGTCGTATTCATCCAAAATAATGATCACCTTTCTGCCATAATAGCGATGCATGAAATTTGCCATTGAACAAATGGCATCAGCCGCCTCTGCACTTCCCATTCCGGGTTTTATGCTTTTATAGTACTCCTGCTCATTTGCATTTAACAAATTTCCTTCAAGCAGATAATCATTCTTATTATATAAATCCACAATTACTTTTGTTATTTTATATTCCATATCTGCATATTTCGCTGCCTTGATCGTGGCAAAGCTTAAGAATATTACCGGAAAAGCACCCTGTAATTTCCTGTATTTATAATCCCCTGCGGAAGATTTTTCCTCCCAGATGGAAAGTCCTTCAAACAGATCACTCCTGCCCGCGTATTGATTAGAGAAAAAACATTCCACCATACTCATGTTAAGCGTCTTTCCAAACCTGCGCGGACGCGTGATCAGCGTCACTTTATCGGCATATTCCCACCACTCCCTGATGAAATGGGTCTTATCAATATAAAATATATGTCCCGTTCTCACTTCCTCAAAGTTCTGATATCCGAGTCCTGCCCTGTTTTCATTCATGTGACGTCCTCCTTTGGCACTATTATAGCAGACCTTCGGAAATAAGAACAGGACAAATGGAACATCACCGCGGGAATCTATTTTCAGTTTCTGCCCGCTGTATCGCCGTCTGCCTCTCAGCCGTCCCTTTTTCTCTTTCCTTTTTACCTGCCATTACTTCAGATCATCCATGTTAAAACTTTCTGATTTTAAAGCACTATAATACCTTCCCTTTATTGCAGTAAACTTTAAGACGCAATAATCCGGGTCCGTCACCCCCTGCCTGTAATACATAGTATCTCCTGTACACCAGATTTCCCGCTTTATACCGTCATCCTGCAAAACTTCCATTGTACCTGTCAGCATAATGCCTTCATACTTAAAGCGCCCTCTGTTATAAAAATAAATACTTGCCTTTGGATTCTTTATAAACTGCCGTGTACGCATGGAAGATGTATTGGTTGAAAAATAAAAGCAATCCCCCTCGATCCTGCGAGGCGTAAACATTGCTTTCATATTCGGAAACCCCTCTTCATCTACCGAACCGACAAAAGCCGTCTTTTGTTTTTGAATAAATTCAATGAGCTGTTCTCTTGTTTTCATTGAAAACCCTCCTCCCTTCAGAATGATTTGTTTCCATGCAGATTTTCTGTCAGGGTTTCCAGTATTCGGGCAAGATACTGTTCAAACTGTTTCTGTTCCTTTTCTGAAAAGCCATGATAAAATAATGCATTCATCTGCTGAGATACCACCTCATACCTGTCCTGTAAAGATTTTGCATATTCAGTAAGCGATACAATAGCCTGGCGGCGGTTCCGTGCATTAATCTGCCTTTCCACAATCCCTTTATTGACCATTCCGTCTATTACGACAGATACCGTATTTTTAGCAAGAGAGGTTTTCTCACTTATTTCGCTGATGGTAAGATGATCTGCTTTCCATAAAACAAATAAAATCCTTCCCTGTCCGCCGCTTATTTCAATACCGTTTTCAAGTAATAACCTTTCAAAAATCCTGTCTTGAAGCTGTTTTATCTGCGTAATATAAAATCCTCCCCTGGTTTCCAAACCATCACCTCGTTTCCAATTAGAATATTTCTATATAGAACAGTTCTAGCTTACCATAGATTGCTGACAAAAACAACCCATACCGATACGTCGGCACGGGTCAATTTTCAGTTTCTGTCTGCCGCCCTGCTGTTTTGGTCTGCTCCCGGGACTGCTTTGTGCTGTACCGTGGAAAGTTAACTGCAAAGAAAAATCAGATCATACCAAGAAACGCCCCCGCCGCCAGATAACCGATCAGACCGCAGCAGGGAAACGTGATCACCCATGCCAGAAACATCTCGCGCACGATATCCCCATTGACGGCTTCTTTCCCTCCTGCTGCCCCCGCACCCATGATTGCGGTTGTTTTTACATGGGTCGTCGATACCGGAATTCCAAGGAGACTGCAGAATAACAGGCAGAACGCCCCTGCTCCGTCTGCAGCCGCCCCCTGTATGCTTTCCAGTCTTACCATCTCATTTCCCACCGTGCGTATGATGCGTTCGCCCCCGATCAAAGTTCCTGCCGCCATCACTATACTGCACAGCAGCATCATCCAGAGTGGGATCACAAAACCGCCCGAGGCCACTCCTTCCCTTCCTTCTGCCAGAAACACACCGAGCAAAAACACCCCCATGAATTTCTGTCCGTCCTGCGCCCCGTGCATAAATGCCATTGCCGCTGCCCCGCCCATCTGTGCCTTTGTTATATTCTTCTTTATACTTCCGCCGGATTTTCCCTTTTTTCCCAAAGATTCCAAAGCCCGCGCCAGTTTTCCCCCCAGCCATCCGGATACAAATCCCAGCACCACGGAAACTGCCAGCCCGTACAAAATCTTCCCCCACTCCTCCCCATGGATACCCCCAAACCCATGGTTTAACGCCACTGCCGCTCCGGTCAGTCCCGCCACCAGGGCATGGCTCTCACTGGTTGGGATTCCAAAGCGCCACGCGGCCGCCGACCAAAGGATGATCGCCGTCAGCGCCGCACACAGGGCAACCAGCGCTTCCATCCCGTTTTCCCCGAAATCGGCAATATGATACACCGTGGATGCCACACGCGTATTCACTGCCGACATAAGAAACAATCCCGCAAAGTTACATACCGCCGCCATCCGCACAGCTGCCCCCAGCTTCATTCCTCCAGTGGCAACCACTGTCGCAATGGCATTGGGAGCATCCGTCCATCCGTTTACCATAATCACGCCCAAAATGAGCAAAACAGTGATTCTCAACACCGGGTTTCCAATCCATTGACGCATAAATTCCGATAAAGATAAGGTCATGGCTTTCCCTCCTTTGTTTAACCTTCCTCCTTAACAGTATAATGGGAAGCCGGCAGGAATATGATAAAGCTTCCCATTTCCCTTTACCGTCTCCCGGAACCGCCGGAATATTTTTACGGCAACCGTGCAGAAAATGGAGAAACATGAAGACTGTGAAACCGTATTGATGAAGCCGGATGTTTTTTATCCGCAGACATTAGCAGGAATCAGCGCTGTTTCCGACCATAAGGAACAGGCACAGGACTTCTTCCGTTTCCTGCTGGGGAAAGAAAACCAGTCGTCGCTTTTTACGGGATTTCCGGTGAACCGATCCGCATTTCAGACGATTCTGGCTAAGGCGGAAGAAGCAGGCAGCGAAGTGTATATCGATATGGGCGTGATGGATGAGGATGGCAATGTCTATGCGATCACAGGAGGCTTCCCGGACGAAAAGGCGATTCAGGATCTGCAGAACCGGATGGAGACGGTAAGGAACTGTTAAGAAATAACTTTACACTTTGACGCAGGATGAGTTCACAAAGGCAAGGCGGAAGATGGAGTCGATGCGGGCATCGACGACTGATGACAACGCGGCATTTGCGGACTCAGACAAGTCAAATGTAAAGATTTATTTCTTAACAGTTCCTAAGCTTTCCATATATAGAAGATGAGGTATTGGAAGAAGCCGTTTATGAAGAAGGAGCTTTGTATCTGTAGGGGACACAGAGCCTGGAGAATACGCTTCAGAGGATTAAGAAGGGAATGGCTTTATATATGGCGGAATGAATTGGGAAAGATGAAAAATACACACCCCGGACGATCGTCCGGGGTGTGTATTTTTCATTTGCCTGAGCCTGCAGTTCGCAGGAATCATCAGCCTTTAGTTCTTTGCAGCCAATTCCACTTTCAGCTTCTCTGTCAGGGCGGGAACGATCTTGTTCAGATCGCCTACGATACCGTAATCCGCTACGTCAAAGATAGGAGCGGTCTCATCCTTGTTGATGGCAATGATGAGGTCGGATTCTTCCATACCTGCCAGGTGCTGGATCGCACCGGAAATACCGATTGCGAAGTATACGTTCGGACGAACGGTCTTACCGGTCTGTCCAACCTGCAGATCCTTCGGCTTCCATCCTGCATCCACAACTGCACGGGAACAGCTTACGGTTGCGCCGAGTACTTCCGCCAGATCGTCCAGGATCTTGAAATTCTCCGGATTTCCAACCCCACGGCCGCCGGAAACAAGAATCTTGGCATCCATGATATCTACGGTATCCACTACGGATTTCACGATTTCAAGGATTTCCACATATTTGTTATCCGGTGTGAATCCGGGGTTAAATTCTTCCACTACTGCCTTAGCGCCCTCTACCCTGGGAGCCTTCTGCATAACGCCGGGACGTACCGTTGCCATCTGGGGACGGAATTCCGGACATGCGATTGTTGCTATGGTGTTGCCGCCGAATGCCGGACGGGTCATCAACAGCTGGTTATGAAGCTGCTCTTTGCCCGGAACAGGGTTGATCGGGAAATCACCGATTTCGAGCTGTGTACAGTCTGCCGTAAGTCCGGTATGGATTCTTGCGGACACACGGGGGCCGAGGTCACGTCCGATCGCCGTAGCGCCTACCAGGAAAATTTCCGGTTTGTACTTCTCAATGACTGATGCAAGGGCATGGGCATAAGGCTCTGTCCTGTACTCTTTCAATTCAGGGTCGTCTACAAGGATAACCTTGTCTGCGCCGTAAGCTGCAAGCTCATCCGCAAGGTCTTTCACGCCGCTTCCCACTAAAACTGCCGTAACTTCCGTTCCTAAATCTTTTGCGAGGTCTTTTCCTTTGCCCACCAGTTCCAAAGCGATCCCGCTCAGTTTGTTATCTACCTGCTGTGCAAAGACAAATACTCCTTTATACTCTGCTATATTCATTTTCTGATTCTGCTCCTTTCAAAATTTGGCGAAATTTCATCAGGGATGTTCTAAATTACGTGTTTCACCTTTAACTTATCAACAATGTAGTCCACTGCTTCCGTCGGGTCAAGAGTAACTTTTTCACCTGCTCCCTTTCTTACTTTATCGGAAGCCCTTGCAATCTGTGTCGGGGAACCTTTCAGGCCAAGGTTGGAATCCTCTACATCTACCAAATTTGCTCTGCCCCATACGGTAATCTCTGCATTGTAAGCATCAAAGATTCCGCCCGGAGTCATATAACGGGGCTCGTTCAATTCAGCAAGCGCTGTGATCAGGCAGGGCATTTTTGCTTTTAATACATGGTATCTGTCATCGAACTGACGCTCTACCACTACGCTGTCGCCTTCAATCTTGATATTCTGTGCATAGGAAATTACCGGAATGCCAAGATGCTCGGAAATCTGGGGACCTACCTGTGCAGTATCACCATCGATCGCCTGGCGTCCCGTGATGATCAAGTCATATTCCAAATTGCGGATCGCACCTGCCAGTGTCTGGGACGTTGCCCATGTATCTGCACCGCCGAGTACCCTGTCCGTTACAAGGATCCCTTTATCCGCCCCCATTGCCATTGCTTCACGGAGAACCTCTTCTGCCTTCGGAAGACCCATGGTAAGAACGGTTACTTCCGCACCGTACTCATCTTTTAATCTAAGCGCTGCTTCCAAACCTGCTTTATCATCAGGGTTCATGATGGTAAGCATCGCCCCCCTGTCAAGTGTACCGTCGGGATTGAACTTAACGCCACCCTTTGTATCGGGTACCTGTTTAATACAAACAACAATTTTCATTGTATTCCACTCCTTATTTTTTGTTGAATTTTTTATCCTGTCCATCAATAGAATCGGCAACGTGAATTATTTCAGTAGCGCACCGGAAATTACCATACGCTGCACTTCGCTTGTGCCCTCGTAAATCTCCGTAATCTTAGCATCGCGCATCATGCGTTCCACGTCATACTCTCTGGTATAACCGTAACCGCCGTGAAGCTGTACCGCCTTGGTGGTAACTTCCATGGCAACTTCTGCTGCGTACAGTTTTGCTTTCGCTGCTTCCACGGAATAAACCTTCTGTGTATTTTTTGCAACGGCTGCCTTATAAACAAGGAGCTGTGCCGCTTCTACCTTAGTAGCCATATCAGCAAGCTGGAACTGCGTATTCTGGAACTGTCCGATTGCCCTGCCAAACTGTTTTCTTTCTTTTACATACTCAATGGTTCTTTCCAAAGCACCCTCTGCAAGTCCCAAAGCCTGGGATGCGATACCGATACGTCCGCCGTCCAAAGTATGCATCGCAATACCGAAGCCCTTGCCCTGCTGTCCGAGGATGTTTTCCTTCGGGATCCTGCAGTCGGTGAAAATAAGCTCGTAGGTGGAAGAACCGCGGATACCCATCTTCTTTTCTTTCGTACCGAATGTAAATCCGGGAGTTCCTTTTTCCACGATAAATGCCGTGATTTCCTTTGTTGCCCTGCCGCGTTTTTCCACAACGCCTGTTACTGCAAAAATCACGTATACATCTGCTTCCTTACCGTTGGTGATGAAAATCTTGGAACCGTTCAGTACCCACTCGTCACCGTCCAGTACAGCCTTTGTCTGCTGTCCCTGTGCATCCGTACCTGCGCCCGGCTCTGTCAGACCGAAAGCGCCGATCTTTCTGCCGCTTGCAAGGTCAGGTAAGTATTTCTGTTTCTGCTCTTCCGTACCGTATGTAAGAATCGGGTCGCAGCAGAGGGAAGTATGTGCGGAAACAATAACGCCAGTAGTACCGCATACCTTGGAAAGTTCCTCCACACACATCGCATATGTTAAGATGTCACAGCCCTGTCCGCCGTACTCCTTGGGAACAGGAATGCCCATGAATCCTGCTTTTGCCATTTTCTCAACTGTTCCTCTGGGGAAAATCTCTGTTTCGTCTACTTCCTGTGCCAGAGGCTTTACTTCCTTTTCAGCAAATTCCCTGAAAAGTGTTCTTGCCATTTCATGTTGTTTTGTTAACATAAAATCCATGATTTTATTTCCTCCATATTTTTCTTAACTTTCTTTCCTGATTCCATGGTTTCCATGGTTCTCAGCCAAATGAGATCCTGTTCTTATTTCGAGTAGTCATAGAAACCTTTTCCGGTCTTCTGTCCAAGCTGTCCGCCGCGGACCATTTTCTTAAGAAGCGGATGAGGACGGTATTTCGGGTCGCCTGTTTCAGCCTGAAGCACTTCCATAATGGCAAGTACGATATCAAGACCTACCAGATCGCCGAGAGCCAAAGGTCCCATCGGATGATTTGCACCCAGCTTCATTGCATTGTCAATGCCTTCCACGGATGCAACCCCGTCTGCATAAATGCCGATTGCTTCGTTGATCATCGGAATCAGGATCCTGTTTACCACGAAACCTGCCGCTTCATTTACCTGTACGGGAGTCTTGCCGATCTCTTCGGAAATCGCTTTTATCTTCTCTACGGTTTCATCCGGTGTGTTCAGTCCTGCAATTACCTCTACCAGTTTCATAACGGGAGCCGGATTGAAGAAGTGCATACCGATGACCGGTCTGTCAAGCCCTGCGCCGATTTCCGTAATGGAAAGGGAAGATGTATTGGTTGCAAAAATACAGTCTTTCTTGCAGATATCCTGTAATTCCTTAAAAGTCTGTTTTTTGATATCCATCACTTCCAAAGCTGCTTCCACTACCAAATCACAGTCTGTGCAGATGGTCTTAACGCCTGTCGTGATCTTTGCAAGGATGGCGTCTGCTGCTGCCTGATCCATCTTGCCTTTTGCAATACGTTTCTCAAAACCTTTTGCAATCTTGTTTTTACCATTTGCTGCGAATTCCTCGTTGATATCGCAAAGGAATACTTCGTATCCTTCTGTCTGGGCAAAAGCCTGTGCAATACCAGAACCCATTGTGCCGGCACCAATAATACCTACTTTCATTCTTACTTCCTCCTAAAAATTATATGATATATTTTTCACCCGCCGTTCCCTGCCCTTTTGGAACAGGGAAAAGACCGGTTATGATGAACGAATCATGAGCAAAAATATTCCTGTGCTGGTTCATGCAGACACACCTGCCTGTATGACTTCCACTGCCGTTTATTTATTTAAGAACTGCTCTACTTTTCTCTTTTCAAGGAAAGCTGCCATTCCTTCTTTCTGGTCATAGGACTCAAAGCAGTCGCCGAATAATTTTTCTTCAATGACAATGGCTTTGTCCATATCCACATCCAGACCTTCATTGATGGCTTTCTTGCAGTTGCGTACTGCGATCGGCGCATTTTTTGCAATGCCGGCTGCCATCTTTTCTGCTGCGGGCATCAGTTCTTCCTGCGTATATACCGCGTTTACCAAACCGATCCTCAGCGCCTCGTCTGCCTTGATGTTCCTTGCGGTATAGATCATCTGTTTTGCCATGCCTGCGCCTACAAGGCGTGCAAGTCTCTGGGTGCCTCCGAATCCGGGGGTGATTCCCAAACCAACTTCGGGCTGTCCGAATACGGCGTTGTCGGAACAGATCCTGATATCGCAGCTCATGGAAATCTCACAGCCGCCGCCCAATGCGAAGCCGTTTACTGCCGCGATCACGGGAACCGGGAAAGTCTCCAGTTTGCGGAAAACATCGTTTCCTTTCTTGCCGAAAGCTTCTCCCTCTGCTTTTGTCAGACTGCTCATCTCACCGATGTCCGCACCTGCAACGAAGGATTTTTGTCCTGCGCCTGTTAAGATCAGGCATCTTACTTCGTCCAGATTTACGGCATCCAGTGTCTGGTCCAGTTCTTCCAATACGGTTGAATTCAATGCGTTTAATGCTTTTTCACGGCTGATGGTGATAATTCCATAATTGCCTTTCTGCTCGTATACGATAAATTCCATTGTCGTATCTCCCTTTCTTTACTTAACTTTTTATTTTTCCTTATGACAACCCAATAAGCAGACCTCGGAAAAGCCTGCTTATCAAGTTTATAAACATTTTTCCTTATTCTCTTGTCACGATGGTAGCACATCCCATACCGCCGCCGATGCAGAGGGTAGCAAGACCTGTCTTCGCATCCTTTGCTTCCATCTCATGAAGCAGGGTCACGAGGATACGGCATCCCGAAGCGCCTACCGGATGGCCGAGCGCGATCGCGCCGCCGTTCGGGTTGAGCTGTTTGTCCACATCAATACCCAAATCTTTTCCAACCGCTACGGACTGTGCCGCAAATGCTTCGTTTGCTTCGATAATGTCAAAGTCTTCAATCTTCATGCCGGTCTTTTCCATTACTTTCTTTGTAGCTGCAACCGGACCGATACCCATTACTTCAGGTCTGACACCTGCAAGGGCGCCTGCCACGAAAGTTGCCATGGGTTTCACACCCAGTTCTTTTGCTTTTTCTTCGCTCATGACCACGATGGCTGCCGCACCGTCATTAATACCGGAAGCATTGCCCGCCGTAACGAATCCGTCGGGATTGATGGGACGGAGTTTTGCAAGCCCTTCGATGGTGGAACCCGGACGGGGGCCTTCATCAACTTTGAACTCAACCATTTCCTTTTTCTTCTTTACCATAACCGGTACGATTTCCTTGTCAAACGCGCCGGATTTCTGTGCGGCTTCTGTCTTCTGCTGGCTCTTTAATGCGAACTCGTCGATTTCTTCTCTTGTGAGTCCCCATTCTTCACAAATATTATCTGCGGTCTTAATCATGTGGTACTGGTTAAACGCATCCCAAAGAGCATCGTTTACCATCGTATCCACCAACGTACCGTTGTTCATTCTATATCCAAAACGTGCATTGGGTACTGCGTAAGGAGCCATGGACATATTTTCCATACCGCCTGCAACAACAATATCGGCATCCCCTGCCATGATCATCTGTGCTGCCTGGTTCACACAGTTCAGACCCGAACCGCATACAACGTTCATTGTTACTGCCGGAACTTCAATGGGAAGTCCTGCTTTGATGGATGCCTGACGGGCCACGTTCTGTCCAAGGCCTGCCTGAATGACACATCCCATGTATACCTGGTCCACCTGCTCCGGAGCAACCCCTGCCCTGTTTAATGCTTCTTTGATAACGATTGCGCCAAGCTCTGCTGCCGGTGTTGTGCTTAAGGATCCGCCCATCGTACCGATAGCTGTACGGCATGCGCCTGCCAAAACTACTTTTTTTGCCATTGTTTTTTCCTCCATCATATAATGTCTTTACGGTTATATGCAATGATTGTTAATTTTTTATCATTGCCCACTGAACCTATTATAGCATAGGGTTTTTCTTTTTGCAATCATTATGAAAAGTATTCGTGAAAATCTGGGGCCGTTTAGCCTTCCGTTCACTGACAGGCAATCTGCCTGAATTGCGGCAAGATCCCATTCCCCCCCTATATTTTACGGGTTTCCAGACCGCATCAGACACCAGCTGTACCCCGTAAACATCAGTGTCTGCTTTTCTCCCTTAAATACCGGCCCCAAAGACTGCACAAACCATTCCCTGACTTCCCCTGCATCCCATTTTCCCTTTTCTATCTTTACATTCACATTAGACTGAATCATCATAAACTCAATAAAAGAGTGCATATCAAATACATATTCCATCTCATACTGTACCTGACGGAGCATGGAAAAACCACACGGCTCCACCTCTTCTTTCGTCCAGACATGCTCATTCCGGTAAGGTTTTGGAAATTCCTTTAAGTAATGTTCGCTCCACCATGCAGCATATTCCGTATTCCCTGCCCCTTTCATCCGGTCTGATATACAGAAATCATAAATCAGGACATACCCCTGTTCCTTCATAATGTTCCGGAGATTTTGCAGAAAGTCTTCTCTTTCTACCCACTGAATGACTCCTGCTGCCGTAACGATATCATACTTTTCCGCCGCGGCAGGAATTTCTTCCGCCTTGCTTACGATAAAGTCATACCCCTGTGCATCCTCACACACCTCCCCCGCAACCCGGATCATCTCCGGCGAGATATCCGCCCCTGTCACATGGCTGCAGATCAGTTTCAGCGCCTTTGAAGACAGGCCAGCACCGCATCCCACATCCAGACCATGGGAAAAGGTCTGTCCCGAAACCTCTTTCCGAAACCGCTCTATCACCTGCTTATGTAAAAAAGGACGCTTTTTATACCCCTGCGCAACCCTTTGAAAATCAAAATCCCTGCTGTCCATCCTCCCTGTCCGCTCCTTTCCGGATGCCTGCTTTTCCTTTGGCCCCTATTTATTGATCATATCCTGTAACCCTTATTCAAAACAATTCATCTAATAAAGTGTAATACCTGATTTTCGTCCAGTCCGGCTTTATTCCCAGCTTTTCAAAAAGACTGTCAGGATTAAAATTCTGATACACCCTGCCTCCATAACTGCCATCGTAATTATGTTTCAGACTGCGGTAGCAGAGCGCAATGTCCTTCCATCTATCTGCCACACCGGTGTTTCCAAGATCAATAAACCCACTAACCCGTCCATGCCCTAAAAATATATTCGGCAGACAGAAATCACCGTGTGAGAGGACAAGTTCTTCCTCCGGCTTATTATCCTCCAGCCAGCGCAGCAGGGTCTGCGGATTTTCAAACCCATCCCTGCCGAACGTCTCCGGCTCTACATGGTCCATATTAACAAGTCCCTGCCGCACTCTCCTCCCTGCCTCTGCCAAATCTGCTTCCAGTCCTGTATTTCTTGGACAGTCAGTAACATCAACACTCCAAAGAATTTTAATCGCATCTGAAAGTAACTTAAGAAGTTCTTCCGGACGTTCCAGATAATATGTGTCACATGACATCTTTCCGCCCACTCTGCTCATAAGCAGATACTGCAATATCCCGTCTGTTTCATAGCACAACACCTCCGGAACCGGAATCCTGCCGCAGAGCCAGCGCATCATCCGCACAGTCTCATCATTTTCTTTTCGGTACTTTTCTATTTTCAGAACACAATCATCAAATAGCCTCACCTGAGAACCCGACATTCCCACCGCATCCGTGGTGTATGTTTTGCCGGCTGTCAGCCGCTTAATTTTTTCGGGTAAAGCCACATCGAACCCGTCTTTCATGCTCTGAATTCCTCCCCTGCCGGCCGAAATGCCGTTCCAAATACATAGACAGCTTATACAGCGCCATCGAAGCATCCTGCTGCGTCATATCTTCCGATAACTTCTTAAACAGTTTCCTTTCACCCTCCCAAACAGCAGGCCCCTGAAAAAGTTCCCCCCTGCCCTTCGTATTTAAGACTGAAAAAGCGCTCCAGCATATTCATGTTCAGCGTTTTACCGAACCGCCTCGGCCTGGTTAATCAGTGTAACAATATCCCTGCTCTCCCACCATTCTTTAACAAATGCTGTTTTATCCACATAAAAACAATCATTTAATATCATTTTTTCAAAATTCTGTGCACCTATCGATACCGTCCTTGCCATCTCTGTCCCTCCTTAGGAACTGTTCAGATTTCCATACTTTTCTGTCTTACTGCTTTCCATCTTATCAAAGAAAGTTGATGGATTCAAGAGACTATTATTATGTTAAAGAAAAAAAGGATCTTACACTAGAAGATATATTCAAAGATTATGACGGAGAATATGTAGCTGGGGAATTTGATTGGGGCTCTCCTGTTGGAAAGGAAGTGTGGTAATGTATAATCCGGAACAAGGCGATATTGTATTCTTGAATTTCAGCCCGCAGTCTGGACATGAGCAGGCAGGAAAAAGACTCGGAGTAGTTATCAGCAATGAGCAATTCTTTGTGAGGACTAAATTTGCTGTGGTATGTCCAATAACGAATACAAGCAACAAATTTCCGTTGCACATTCCATTGGATGATAAAACGAAAACAACAGGAGTAATATTGACAGAGCATATGAAGTGTTTAGATGTGGTTAGCAGAAACATTCAATTTGTTGAAAAAATGCCAGAAGACTTGCTGGCAAAAACATTGGCATATGTTAAGGCGTTTTTCTGACAGAGTGGATATATATTCATATATTTTTTCACTCATTCAAAAACCGTGCCCATAAAAAAACGCCGCAGACCTCTTAGGAACTGTTAAGAAATAAATCTTTACATTTGACTTGTCTGAGTCCGCAAATGCCACGTTGTCATCAGTCGTCGATGCCCGCATCGACTCCATCTTCCGCCTTGCCTTTGTGAACTCATCCTGCGTCAAAGTGTAAAGTTATTTCTTAACAGTTCCTTAATATAAATAAACGTACTCCCGCAATCCATCATCTTTATATCCAAATCCCTCATAAAGACGTATCGCTCTCTCATTTGTAGCCTCTACCCAGAGATAAAACAATTTTATCTTTTTCTGATTCCTTCCAATATAATCTCCCAGCAGGGAAGAACCCACTTTCATTCCGCTATATTTACCATTCACACAGAGCGAACGAAGATACGACTTCTTCCCAACAGATTCAAAAAGTAAAACTCCCGCAAGTTCCCCATTGATGCTTACCTTCAACACCTGGGATGATTCCAGAAAAGCAGAAAGCTCCTGTCTGGAAACCAGATGATCTGACATAACATCAAAAGTTCCATACAGGAGCTGGTAAATGCCATCCATATCCCCAGCGCCTGCTATTTCCGCTGCCTGTGCCGGTTCACACCAGTCCATTGCCCCGGCCAGCATCTGTTTCCTCATATACTCTTTATAAGGACGGAATTCCAATCTTTCCAGAACAGACACATTTTTCTTTGGTGTTCTGTCCACAACGGTCCCAACTAAATTCTGGTATTCTTCCATATCCTCCCTTATCTTTCCAACAAGATGCGGAACCAAAATATCCGAATTCTCCAGGAAATAATACATTTTATGGATCCCGCCTGACGGATGTATCAATATAACGATTCCTTCATAACAAAAACAATATATCTCTTGCGTCCTTATCTTTTCCATCACCTCATGGCTGAAGAGATAGCAGTTGGTCAAATCCGGATTTCCGACCGTATTCAAAATGATTGTTTTTCCTTTATCCGTTAAAAAATTTTGCACTTTTATTCCCTCTCTAACTGATAGGATTTTGCACAAGCAATCCACTTTAAATACTGCTCTTTCTGTATCCTTTTGCTGTTGTCCTATACCAAACTTCCCTTCAAACGTCTATACACATTCCGCCCAATCGTCCCGTCCAAATTTCCGAATGCGCTGCGTACATCCTTTAGCCTCTCCGCATAAAGCGGATCTTCACCATCCAATACCATTTGTATAAAATCAGGAATTTCCATTCTCTTCCTGTCCTTCTCAATGTAATAGTTATGACTGTAATTCACAGGCGAATTTTTACAGCTCTCTTCATCCCAGGCTCTTTCATATAAAAAAACAGGCTTACCTGAAATCATATAATCAGAAACCAGCGTACTGCGTGAAGTTATAAGCGCATCCGACAGTCTGAATGCAATATTATAATCTCCCGTCGCATCCATGATTCCATTTTCAGACTCCATGATGCGCTGCTCCCATTCTTCCACGAATTCTAATACAGAATACAGGTTCCTGCTCTTCAGCATCTCCTTAAGAAGCGGGTGCGGCCTCCAAATCAATGCACATCCTTCCCTGTCCAGCGTATATTGAAACACCTGCTCATGATGCCATTGTGAATAATCCACAGCATTCGGGTGTTCCCTATGCCAATCATATCCTATTACAAAATATGATAAATGCGTATTCAGCAGGATAACCTTTCGCCCACGCAGTTTCTGCTCCCATCCGTCAGGATAAACCTTCGGTTTCCTCATCCCCTCCACAACCGCATCCACTTTCGGCGACCCCAGCGTCACCAATTTTTCCTCCGGCACATGATGTTTCACACAAATCCTGCCCACATGTTCAGACTGCACGACCATCTTATCCGCTATGGCGGCCCCGTTCGTAAGACATAAAAAATCCCCTGTGTCAGGAGTATAATGCCCCATTAGAAAATACGGACTGTAAACCAACAGTTTTGTATACAGTTTCAGACAATAGGAATAATACCTCCCCGGCACACGCGTTACCGTATTCCCCCCGTCATAAGGATTATGGATAAAAACCATATCGGGCCATTCCTGCTCTATGAGATACTCACTGTAATGCACGATAGGAACATCCTTCGGAAATAAGTCCGCTTCATAAATCAAATCCTTCTCATTCCCCTCACTGTCCAGTGTATAATACGGAATCACAACCACCTTTGCATCGCATTCGGGATCCTGCTGCGCAGCTCTCCAGATACTTTCCAGACTTGTCCACATGGAAGCCTTATATGGAAAAAATACGGCTTTCAGCACTTTAATTCCATCCCTTACGCATTCACATACCTCTTCCACATATCGGTTCAGTTCTGCTCCTATTTCTTCCGCATTGAACGGTTCCGACTCTTTCAACGCAATGCTTATGTCAAACAACCTTTCACAATAATCTTCCAGCAACTGAATTGTTTTCTCCTGCCCTTTCTCAAACTGCTCTATGGTATTTCCGATAAAAACCGCACCCTCCTGGCAATCCGCCAACAGATTTAGGACCGTCCCGTATTCCTTTTTTCCGAGCCAATCCTGTATTTCCTGATGCGCCTCCTGCAAAGTCCCAAGCAACTGAATTAATTGTTCTTTTATATCCTTTTTCATGGTTACCCCGCCGCCGGTTTTCATTCTTTACTGTAATAAAGCAAGTGCTTCCTGTTACAAAACCCTTCCGAACTTGTCCAAATATTTTCTTATTTCGGAGAGCTTTGCCGAATCTCCGTGTCCCGGCATAATGCACATATCATCCGGCAATCCGTCTATCAAAGGCCGGGTCTTTTCACAATAGGTCTTCCAACTTCCCCCTGGCGTCCGGCATATTACGCCTGCCCCGTTTACCAGATTGTCCCCCGAAAAAAGGATGTTGTCATCAAGAAAAATAAGTGCGCCTCCCCTGGAATGCCCCGGCGCCGATTGCATCCGTATCGCGTGTCCCTCCCAAGACAATTGAAGTTCCCCGGAAAACGTCCGGTCCGCGCGGCAGGAATAATTGATGTCCGCAACCGACATACCCGCCTGTTTTTTTTTCAGGCTGCTTGCCCATCAACAGAATCTCACAGAATTTGGCCAGATTCTGCGATGGATCCTGTAAAGCCCCGGCTGCCGCCTCCGTGGCGACCACTTCCACCGCGGAATCAGTGAAATTTTCACGCAGCCAGTTGATACCCGAAATATGGTCATAATGCTCGTGAGTCAGCAGCACGAGAACGCTGCGCGCCTGCCCCTGGGTCATGAGCGCGAGGGCATCCGAATTGACATTAGGATCAACGATAAGGACTGATCCATCCGTCATCGTCAGATACATATTGGATTCAATACCCGGCATAATATATGAGTGTATCTTTAATTCATTCATCAACAAACACCCCGTTAAAAATGTTATTTGTCCCATCCTGTAATCTGGGTTTGGACAGTCATGACCATTTGCATGACACGCTCTTAAAAATGTCTGAATCTATCATATCTTTCCTCTACAATCTTCTCCGGGGTCTTCTTTCCCATATCCTCCAGAAAATTCATGATTTCCCCTTTAAGGTGTTTTGCCGATTTCTCCAGCGCATCCTCTCCCGCGTATTCCGGGATGATCTTTTCGATGACCCCAAGCTTCTTCAACTCTTCCGCGGTGATATGCATATCCTGCGCCGCCTCCTCCGCCCTGGACGCATCCTTCCACACGATGGAAGCATACCCTTCCGGTGAAATGACGGAATAAGTCGCGTTCTCAAGCATCCATACCTGATTGGCGACCGCGGTCGCCAATGCACCGCCGCTCCCCGCTTCCCCCGTGATTATTGCAAGGATCGGCACTCGAAGCCCTGACATTTCATACAGGTTCCTGGCAATCGCCATTCCCTGCCCTCTTTCCTCCGCCTCCATTCCGCAATGCGCTCCCGGAGTGTTCACAAAACTGATAATCGGTCTGTTAAACCGTTCCGCCTGTCTCATCAGGCGAAGCGCTTTTCTGTACCCTTCTGGAAGAGGCATCCCGAAATTACATCGAACCATCTCCTCGGCGTCCTTCCCCCGATTCTCTGCAATGACCGTGACCGGCTGACTGTCAATCATGGCAATTCCCCCGATCAACGCTTCATCATTACCATAATACCTATCGCCTTTTAATTCCACGAAAACATCAAATATATTGTGAACATAATCCAATGCAGACCTTCGCAAAACGCTCCGCTGCAGTCTTACACGATCCCATGGCTGCAGAGAAGATTTGGGCTTTGGCCTAAACAGTGACAACCCTTTAAACGCATTCTTTTCCTTATTAAAAAAATTGGCATAACTTTGACTTCTCCTGTTGGTTATAGTCAAAAAGAGAATCATTTTGCGGAGTTTTTTCCTCTCCACAATTCCGTCAACCGTACCATGCTCTTCTTGAAATTCCGCAGACTGAAACCCCATGGGGAGCTTCTGACCCGTGGTCTGTTCAATCACCCTTGGTCCGGCGAATCCAATCAATGCCCCTGGCTCAGCCATGATAACATCGCCCAGCATGGCGAAGCTTGCAGTCATTCCTCCGGTGGTAGGGTTCGTGAGGATCGTACTGCAAAACAATCCCGCCTCCCCATGCCTCCTGATCGCTGCCGCAGTCTTTTCCATCTGCATGAGGGATATGATGCCTTCCTGCATCCGTGCGCCGCCCGAACAACAAAAGATAAAAATTGGAAGCCTGTCCCTGGTAGCCTGCTCCACCGCCAGTGTAATCTTCTCACCCACCACATGCCCCATACTGCCCATAAGAAATGAAGTGTCGCAGACAGCCAGCATAACCTTTTCCTGCAGCACGTCCGCCGTGCCGGTGAGAACAGCCTCGTCAAGCCCCGTCTTCTCCTGTGTCTCCTTAATTTTCTGCTCATACCCGTCCATATTTAACGGGTTAACTCCCTGTATCCCGGCAAACAATTCATGGAATGTCCCTTTATCCGCAAGCATGGCAATCCTGTCCCTGGCGCCTATCCTGTAATAGCCTGAACATTCCGGACAAATATACTTGTTTTTTTTAAGTATTCTCTCATCAATGAACGCACCACATATCTTACATTCCACTGACATTTTTCATTCTCCCGCTTCTGAAACAAAATATATCCTGGTACAGCAATTGCTGTGTAACAATAAAAGGCTCATCGTTCACATTGTCCCGACGCAATTGTTTGCTGTTTTTTTTATTAACCCAAAAATAAAAAATACGAATGCCCTGCTCCCAATATTTTTCAAAAACCCGACGCTCGAGATTATACATGATATTTGCAGGTCCCTCGTCTACAGAAACATTACTATAAAATGTATTGCCCTCCAGTTTCCAGTTGTAATAAGCAATGATCTTACCCTCTTCCCGATAAACCAAAACTTCCTTTTTCCGTATCTTTTCTTTCCACTCGTCAATTGTAAAAATATCATCTGAAACAGCGTCAAAGTTTCTCATATGTATCTCATAAATCTCTTCCGCGTCTTCTTCCGCAGGATACTCCCCGCAGGCAGAATCATACATTTCCTGCAGGATTTTTCTGCGGGGGTTTTTTATCTCTAACAAATACGGATTATCACTGTATTTCTTTAAAAAGCGGATATACTCTGCATACAGTGTCAGCCCTGCTTTTGAAAATATCTCCCTGATAGCATTATCCGGTTCTTCACGATAAAGATAGCTGACGACGGTATCCGGCTCCTTTCCCCTGGATAAAATATCTATCATGGCTTCTTCTCCCGAAGCGGCAAAGTAAAGGTTTTTTCTCCCATTATTGCCGGTCTCAACAAACATGATTGCATTTTCTGTCTGCACGACATCAAAATCGCCATGATGCTGTAAAAGGGACTGTACAGCAACTATATTGCTATGATACTCCCCTTTTTTTCTAAGCATACTGCAAACATTCATAATATCCTTCATCTTCATCATAAACACCTCTGCTAAAGATGGCACGAAACCAACTCTTTTCTATCAATCTTGCCATTGTCATTGTACGGGAATTTTTTCAACGGAATATACCTTGTTGGTACCATATATTTAGGAATTATACCGGAAAGATATTCCCTAAGCTCATTTTCCCCCGCCTGACCTGTGTAAAAAAGAACGATTTCTTTCTTTTGGCTGTCATAGGAAGCACACACTCCCGTGACGGCGGAATTGCCCATGGCTGCCGATTCGATTTCACCCAGCTCAATGCGATAGCCCATATGCTTGATCTGAAAATCTTTGCGGCCGGCAAAAACCAGCTCTTTTCGGCTATTATAATATACCAGGTCGCCGGTCAGATACATCTTCTCCCTGAAATACCTGCAGGTGGGATTATCTACGAATTTTTCCGCCGTCTTCTCCTCATCTCCCCAGTATCCTGCCGAAAGAGAACTTCCATAGACACACAACTCACCTAAGACATTTTCCCTCTCCCCGGTGATCACACTGCCATCGTCATCCAAAACCAGCAACCCCGTGTTCTCACAGGCTTTTCCCAGGGGAAGCGTCTGCGAATCCTCGAACTCCCTGTCAACAATATAATAGGTACAGTTTACAGTGGCCTCAGTAGGACCGTAGACATTCGCGATCGTCTTTAGATTCGGGAGATACTTTTTCCAATAATTCAATTGCTTTACCGGCATCACTTCCCCGCCAAACATCATCAACTCCACGTTTGGCAGAGGAATTGATTCCAGCAGATCATAATTGGCAATGTTCACATAAGCCGATGGAACCCAGTACAGGAAATTAATATTCCTCTCATTGATAAATTCCAGCGCCTTTGCAGGAAAAGCAAAATACATGGGCGGTATGATACCAAGAGTGGCTCCCGCTTTTAGCGTGGCATAGATATCCTGGGTAGAAATATCAAAATAAAAGGGAGATTGGTTCCCCATAACCGTTCTGTCGCATATGCGAAAGGTTTTGACTGCCCAGTCCGTATAATCTATCACATTATGATTGTTAATGATCACTCCCTTGGGGGTTCCTGTCGAACCCGAGGTGAAAAATACATATACAGGGTCAACATCCAAGATTTCTTCCACCAGGGCGCTTCCCTCGTCATACCGATCAGAGACCTGGACTTCGTCCAGGTTAATAATAACAGTTGCCTCATCCACGCCTATTTTCTGCAATTTATCCATGGTTTCATTGTTGACCATAACAGCCGCCGGCTGCAGGGCATCAATCACGCTTTTGACTTTTTCCGCCGGGAAACGAATATCCGTCGGTGTATAAAAGTTCCCACTATACAGAATGCCCATAAAAGCCACAATATTCTCAATGGATTTGGGAAGAAATGTCAAAATTGGATTTCTTCTTCCATTTAGATTTTGTCTGATCCAAAAGGCCGTGTCGATTGCCCGCTTCCTCAAATCGGAAAAAGTGATTTCCGCCTGTAAGTCAAAGAACGCAACCTTTGCGGGATACTGTCGGGCTGCATCTTCCAAATAACAAAGCACTGAATTTTTCATGAATGTCCCTCCGTTATCAAAACATACCTATTTTAAAATGGCGAATCAATACTCTCGCAAAAATCTAATGGCCCGATATCCATGAGCATGGACGTCCATGACAATCCGCCGCCAAATCCTGATAAACAGCATTTCCATTGTTTCTCTGTCAATTGCTTCGACAAATCAAATGTCATGACCGCAGGAATCGTTCCCGAGTCAGAATTACCCAATTCCTCCGTGATATTCATCGGAATCTTAGAATATGGCACTCCCAGTTTTTCCGCTAGTTTTTGGAGCATAAATTTATTGGGTTGGTGGAAAAGGAAATAGTCAATCTCATCCATTTGCAATTTGGACATTTCCAGCAGTTCTTCTATGGCAGGCGGCACTTCCTTTTGTACGAAATTGAAAACAGCGGATCCATCCATTTCCACTCCCATGATGGGAGAATGGTTAATCTGTGCTTTTAATTTTTCCTCCGTCATTGGATACTTGAATCCGCCATCACGGATCAACAATGCATTTCTTTGACTTCCATCGCTATATGCATTGGCATAAATCTTATGATGTTCACTTGTATTTTCCAAAACCGCTATGTTAGCGATATCGCCGCCAAAGGACGGATGCTCCAGCTTGGGCTCATTCGGATTTGTCCTGCGGTTAAAAATCTCACCGGTGCAGAGAATGACCTTCCTGTCCTGCATATGCTCCAACAGCATAAAAGCTTCCAAAAGGCCCACCACAAAGCCGCCGCAGGCCTGCGGCGAATCAATGCAAAATACCCCGGGCGATAAACCCAGTTCTCCATGCAATATCATACTGATCTGGGGCAATAAAAAATCCTGGGAAAGGGTGGAAACCACAATGGCTCCGATCTGCTCCTTTTGAAGCATATCATGATCCATTAAATATCTCATGCCATACAACAGCATTTCGGATAACGTGGTATCAGCTTTCACCCTTCTCCGTTTCCCAAATCCGATAATACGCTTTAACCGCCTGTTTTTAATGTCCTGTGGGTCTATGTTTTCTTCCTCGAAAATATATTCGTTTTCCGGCAAAACAGATAGAACACCGCTAATTATTTTTCCTTCAAATTCAAAAAGCATTATTTTTCACTCCCTTGGATCAGCCGGGAAATATTCTCGACAGACGAGAAATTCTCAGGCAGAATATCCGTGCCGTCTATTATAATACCAAAACTCTCCTCTATCTCCGCGACAAGTGTCACCACGTCAAAAGAATCTAAATATCCATCTTCCACAAAATCATTACTGCTCTCAAAATCAAATTCCGGTCTTATTCTATGTAAAATCTCCAGGATTTTTTGATTCATTTTGTTTTTCCTCCTTTTTATTTATTGTAACTACATGGTAGTGACTCCCCCATATGCATACTCCTTTTCCAAAATGCCTGACTCGGGCAGATTTGCAAAGACATATTGATTTTGGTCAATCAAACCGGATATATACTCATATGCCTTTTCCTCGTCAACAGAAGTGATTTCGCTTCTCCCCAAAACCACGGTCTCCGCGATACCGCCGCACAATAGATCATCATAAAAACATGCCGGCAATGTTGCCTGCACGTCTTTATACCGGACATACACATTGACTGACTTTGAAACCGCCTTCCCATTTATAATGACATTCCCCGTGAATTGCCGAGTGTACCGATAAGGAACCTGCCTGATCTCTTCTACATAATGCAAAAAAGTAAAACATTTCATAGGCGAGGTTCCAAAAAAGAGAAATTTCACCTTCTTTCCCGACCTGTGCAGTTGATGAAAGATTCCTCCTATGCCGCAGGAAGAGTCCCCGTCCATTCCTTCAAAACCTGTCCTGTCACCCAATATGGCCACTGACATGATCGGATCGTCCGTTCGATATGCATCCGGTCTTTTACGAACATACTCCGGCAGCATCCCCATGGCCGTGCGGGACAGCTCCCTGTCATAATCCTCCCTGTTGCAGAAACTGAATGTAAAGGTAGGAAACATAATCGTGGGAACACCCGTTTCCAACAATCCGCTGACCAGGGCGTCCATCAATTCCTTTCTCTTCATATCTCCCGCAATACGCCCAAAAGAGATATCGGAATGGACAAATAGAATGTCACATTCGTCCGCTCCTACCTTATGCAGCGCATCCACAATATCGCCATAAGTGATTTCCCTGCCTTCATACTCAAATAACTGTTTTGATGCTTCATATCCCATCTTACAATCTCCCCCCGTCCGCATACAATTCTCTTCCTGTTATATAGGATGATTCATTACTAAGCAGAAAAAGAATCGGGCCTGTCATTTGTTCCGGAAGCGCAATGTCCATAAGCTGCCCCCTGAGCCCCTCGCTTCCCTTTCTCCGTATTCCTGCTAATGCTTCACCGGCTTCTTGTGCCATATTTGTATTGACACCACCCACAACAACCGAATTAATTCTTATATTTTTCTCAATCAATTCAATCGCCATTGTTCTGCAGGCAGCCTCGACTGCCGATTTTGCCGCCGCGTAAGCTGTCATGCATTTCTGCGGCACATGTGCATTGATCGAAGAAATCCCTACGATACTGCCGCCGTCTGACATCCCCTTTTTCTGATAATATTTCACCAGTTCAATAAAAGCGAAATAGTGCAGGTCAAAAACTGCGAAAGAGTTATCCCTGCTCAGAATGCGCAGCGGCAATACCGGCGCTATTCCTGCACAATGCACCATTCCCGACAAAACTACGCCTTTTTTTCTTAGATTTTGAAACACCATTTCATACTTTTCAAAGTTCGTCAGGTCAAACGGAACCACAATGTGTGCGTCACGATTATCCATCATGGGTAATGTCGCTTTTAATGCCTCTTCATTGCGGGCCACCAGAACTACGCGGCCGCCCTCCTTGCTTAACGCAGCCGCAACTGCCCTTCCGATACCGGATGAAGCCCCGGTCACCATGACGGTCTTTCCTCTAAACCGTTCCATCTGCATTCTCCCTACTCCGACATAATCGCCATCAGATCACCTATCGTATTGCATTCTAAAATATCTTTCGAATCCGGGAATTTATTAAACTTCTCATTTATGATGGCAATGACGGAAAGCACAGCTACAGAATCCCATGTTCCGGTGTCGTCAAGAACCATCTCCTGATTCAGTTCATCTACCTCCATTTCCAAAACATTGGCAATTTCCTCTAATTTCTGTTCGTCTGTCATAAGATAACTCCTCCTTGATTTTTATATGTTTCTTCCGGCGCTAACCGGTATGCATGCGCCGGTTATAAACCTTGATTCATCCGAAAGCCAAAAATATATAACCACATATTTGGGCGGAATCATTCCAAATGGCTGCTCTTTTATAACTTCAGGCAAACCACCATTTTGCACCATATAGGAACCCGGCTGCACCCACAACCATAATCACCTTTTGCTTCATAACGCCCGCCCCCTAAAATACTTCATCCGTCAATATGACAGGAAGAATATGTTCCGTCTCCACCGTGATAAACACGTTCGCCCAGGCCAGTCCTATGCCAAATCCGCTTAACATAAGACTTTTCCTTTGCCCCTTGATCAAGTCGGCATTTCTGCAGATTGTAATCGGCACCGTGGCTGTTGACGTGTTGCCATATTCATCATAGGAAATTAAAATCTTTTCCTTTGGGATATTACACTCTTCCGCCATGCCATCCAAAATGATTTTCTGCGCCTGATGCAGCACATAATAGTCTATATCTTCTTCCTGTATACCAAAATGCTCCCTTGTCTCCCTGATACTCTTCGATGCTTCCTCCAATGAAAACAGCAGAATTGCGTTGCCATCCATATAGACCGGTCCGCCCAGACTTTTGGTCAGCAACTGCCAGCGACTCCCGTCCGTGTTTTGCGAATAGACCAGTCCTTTACTTCCTTCCCGGTATTCCAATGCCGTTGCGGCTGCGCCATCTCCAAATAACAAACTATCCGTAGTTGGCTTCTCTGGCAGATCATAATATCTACCGTCGCCAACAAGCAGAAGCGCCTTTCCCTTTGTGCTTTGAAGTAATGCGGAGACAATCTGCAGCCCGCTCACATAACCGCTGCATCCGAGATTAACGTCAAAGGCGATGCAGTCCGTTCCGATTCCCAGCCGTTTCTGAATCAGCATTGCCGTGGCAGGAGTATCCACCTCCGGGGATTGTGTCACAAAAACCAACACCCTGACGTCATCCTTGTCCCACCGCAGCTTTGCCAAAAGTTCCCTCGCCGCAACCGTCGCCAGGACGGACGCCTGCTGCCCCTTGTCACAGACATGTCTGCAATCGATTCCTGTCAGCTTTACCTGGCGCTTTGCACGGCGCGATTCAAACATATTGACAAAATCCATATTATTGATCGTCCTTTTCGGAGCCGCTGCCGCCACCCCGGCAATGCTGACATTTCTGTACTCTCCAAACATAACGCGTCTCTCCATTTCAAGTTTTTTTTATTTGATATCCGCCGCCTATTGCAATACATTCGCCCGTGATATAACCGGAATGATCCGACAACAAAAACGCAACGCAATACACGATTTGCTCAATCGGAATCGGACCATATGGCTGATAAGACTGAATCGCTTTGATTTCCTCCCCAGTCCATTCATTGTCATCACTTGCCATCTTCGACATGACTTCCGCGGGTAAAATCGCATTTACACGTATTCTTCTCTTGACAAACTCCTTCGCCATGGACCGAACCGCCGAATTCATAGCCGATTTCGTCATGGAATACAGTGAAAGCCCTGCCTCGTTTGTCCTGGACGCCATAGACGAAATCGTTACAATACTGCAATTACTATTGGAATATTTGGGCATACTGCAATACTTCGCAAGAAGATAAAAGGCCATAGTATTAATGCGAAACATTTCTAATAATTCATCCTCTGTCGTCATTTTCACAGCGCTCTGAAAACATACTCCCGCACAATACACCAAACCGTCAAGTTTCATCTCTTTTGCCTTCAATTCATGAAACACTTTCTCAATCTCATCTGATTTAGTCAGATCCGCCGCAATACTTAACGCGGAACCATGGAGCGAATCCTCAATTTTTTTCAATTTATCCGTATTTCTCCCTACAAGGACAGCAACCGCGCCGCTTTGAACGAGGAAGCAGGCAATCTGCTCCCCCATATGCCCCGTGGCGCCTGCCACCAATATCTTTTTTCCTTCCAGCATGTCCCACTCCCGCAATTACGACTTTAATGACTGGTTTCTGTCATTCGCCCAAGGCGTTGCAAATATCTTTTATCGTCTCGAATTTCTTGATATCATTCGCCGTGAGCACAACACCGCATTCTTTTTTGGCAAATGCGACAAGATAAAGTTTTGCCAGGGAATCCCATTCCTCGATAACCTCCAAAACAGTATCCTCGGTAAATTCCTCCTCAGTATCCAAAATGTCCACCAATGCTTCTAAAACCATCTCTTTTTTCACCTGTCGTTCCTCCTCGTAAAAATTCATTTAGAATTGCTTCCTTCGCTCCAGCTTTCCATATTCTCCGCAGACCGTCTCGTACATTTTTTGGAGTTTTATCATTTTCTTCGAATTGGCAAACGCATATAATCGTTTGCGTTCCTGCCACATATGATATCCCATATAGCTGTCCAACTGCACGAAAACATCTGTTTTTCTATATTCCGGCAGAACTACAGAGCCACTGACTACCGCAACATCTTCTGTTTCGGCGAAAGTGGCTATATGTGCGATCAATTTCCCCTTGTCGTTTCTGGCGATATAACTGCGTCCTGTTTTGGTGCGGATCCGGTCAGCCAACTGCCCGCTTAATCCTTCCACTGTATAATGGGCAGCGAAATTATCGTCAGAACACATCAGCCTAGCGATATCCATGGTATCCTCCTGCGTTGCCTGGGTAATCTGAAATTCACTTTCCTGGCTCCCGCCGGATGGATTTATGCAGAATACGATTCCATAAGTTGCCGTATATCCTTCAAGTTCCCCCTCCAGTCTCTCAATCAAATCCTTTCTCCCCGAAACCATAGCCGCCGGATTCTCGCGAAGCAGCTCGCACAACCCGTCCAACCCGCAATCCGTTTTATGACTGTAAATCTGATAACTGTCATAATATTTCATAGCCACCAACGAAAGTTCCCCATCCTCCTCCGTGTACCACACTTTCATATGCGCGGATGAAATCCCATAATTTGTGATATCTATGTAAAGATACACGCAATCCTGCACGTCCAGTTTCAAATATTGCAAAATTCTCTCTCTGTCCAGTTCCTTAGCCTCTTTCATGTAAGTTTCCTCTTGCATACCTATTCCTTTTTAATGCAGGAAGATTGAGCCACTTATTTTATTCCTTTGACTGATATACATGGCTTTCTCCCGCTTTTCGGTATTCTTCCCCCTTCATTTCATTGCCCCTTCCAGCAGTCAAAACCCAAAAGTATTCTCCAGTATGCTTTAAGCCAATTACAGGCTTGCTTTAAACGCCGCACTTGACCTATTGCCCGAAGAAATAACAATTTTGGGAGCATCCATTTTTTCCCTGCGGATATCCACCTCCCTCGGCGCATCAATCTGCAGCTGGATACGCTGGTGCGTCGACAGCACCACCGTCACTTTTACATCATTCCCTATTTTTAACGACTCTCCCGGCTTCAATGACAATTTCAGCATTGTCCATTCCTCCCGCCTGTTTTCTCTCTGTCTGCATAAAATATGTAATTTCTTTTTCGTAAAATATCCAAATTTACGAAAACCGGGTCTGTATTTTCCGCTTTTCACCCGCTCGTCCGTCGTACTGAATAGAAATCCTGACGGCAGAATTGACGGCTTAAAATCTTATTTTTCCTGATACAGACAGGTGTCAAAACGGTTCATAAGCTTTTTCTTCTGCTGCACCGTGGAATGCACATAAAGATTCATGGTTAGTCTTGTATCGCTGTGCCCCAAGATCTCGCTGAGGCTTTTGATGTCAAAGCCTTTTGCAATACACCGGGTGGCAAAAGCATGGCGGAGCATATGAAAATTGAAATACTCCAACCCGCATTTTTCCAGGATTCCCTTAAACCGATACTGCACGGTCCGTGGATCCGCCCATGGATGTTTCTGCCCGCGGACCACATAACAGGAAAACTCCCTGCGGTTTTTTTCCAGCAGCGGGAACAATACCGGGGGAATCGGAACAATCCTCACCGAATCCACGGTTTTAGGCGCCTGTACAATAATCGTTGTTTTTGCATCCCCTCCGCCGGCATTCTGTACACGCTGTATATTTTTTCGGATGTGTATGACGCCCTCCCGAAAGTCAATATCTTCCCATTTTAAGGCGCACAATTCTCCGATACGGATTCCTGTATAGAAAGCAATCAGAATTCCGAGGCTCGAGTCCTGTGTACTGTCCGCTATCAGATATTCCTCCAAAACAGACATCGCATACTCTCCGGGAGGTATGATCGGACATTTTCTGCTTTTCACGACTGGATTTTCCGGAACCGCGATTCCATAGCCGTATTTTCTTTTTACATGGGAAAGAATTCTTATAGCAACGGCACATATATAGGATAGATAATTCACAGACAGTTGATTTGGCGTTTCATTTTTCAAAAATGATGCGAATTCCTCCATCGTCCGATTGCCTATTTGGTTTACCTTCATCCTGCCCAGACAGGGGACTATATATTTTTCCACCACATGCCTGTATGTTGCCCCGGTAGAAGGCTTCCAACACTTTCCTTTATCTTCCAGCCAAACGTTCGCTGCTCTGCACATGTCCAAAACACTCGTGTCCTTTTGAAACCGTCTGTTTTTGGTCTCTTCCATCTTTCCTTTCACTTCTGTATAGGTTTTTCCATACACCGAGATATAACTTTTCTTTCCCAAAAGCAGATTTTCCTGCCGAATCCGCCCCTCCCATCTTCCGTCCTTTCTCTTATAAATATTTTCTCCTTTTCTTGGCATGGCTGTCTCCTTTCTTCTTTCACATGCTCCCGGAAACTCCTTGCGGCTGATCCTGCCCGAAGATTTTGGCCGGACATTCACAGGCAATTAAGAGAAACCCTGGGAGACTATTTTCTGACCGTGTTCCTTCTGACGCATTTTTTGACGGCTAAAAAAAATGCATCTATCAAAGTATTCCACAAAAATATGTAAAATTGTATGAAAATGAGAAATTCTCAAAAAAAATTTGGTTGCTTTTTGAATAAAACTGTGCTAACATGAATAAATGAGTAAAGTTTATCTGTCTTTTCTGATGAAACAGTCCTTTTTTACATTTTCGTAGATTTGGATATTATACGAAATATCAAGAAGAAACAGAAAGATGAAAAAACAGCCCCACCGAATCAGAATTTCGTTTCGGTGGGGTTTAATTATTCGGTTAGATTCTGTTACAGGGTTGAATTGTAACCCTTGTCAAATACCCTCACCTGCGAACCCGTCTTTCATCATCTGAAATCCTCCCCTGCAACCTGCCGGATAGTTGCAGACCGCAATAATTCCAAAGCACGGCTGCAGACCCGCGGCAGACAATGATCCTCCATAAAGCATTTTTGCTTGCACGATATTACAAAATCGATTATACTGTAGTCATTGAGTGATCTATGTCTGTTCTTTTTTTAACAGACATCCGAATTGGCATTTCGCCATATTCTCCAAAACATAAGAAATCTGCAAAAAACTATTGTTAGATACGTGAAGGATGGATATAATAAAAGCGTAGAAGCGTTTCTTCTTTTTCCTTTTTACATACCTTCCGTATCGGAAAGAAGGTACGATGAAAAGTATGAAACCGCAAAATACCCCGCAAAACAAGCCGCCCTTTCTTTTGCCAAAGCATGATGACTGCGCAAAGGAACTGTTCCGCAACCCTATCATACTGAAGCATTTCCTCAGCGATATATTGGGAATACCTCCGGATGAGATTCGCTCTTTAAAATTGCTGAACCCATTCCTGTACAGGCACTACCGCAATAGCAAACCGGGCATACTGGATATCCTTACCGAATTGAATAACCATACGAAAATTAATATTGAAATACAGTTAAAAGTTATGAAAGCATGGGACAAACGGCAGCTTTTTTACCTGTCAAAGATATACAGCAATCGGAAAAATCTGTCTGATTTTTATAATATTTCCGAAAATTCAATCCGTGTTGCCCGACAGCAGACGAAAAGGCAGCCGCACATTCCGCACGACTGCCTGCATTTTTCTGCATTCCATCACTCATGATCCTGCATTTTTCCTATCCTGAAGAATATAAGAAAGAAAACGCCTGACCACGGCCCATTTCCGCAAACAGACCATCACCGCCCGATCGGCACCCTGTTCTCCGCAGTTCCGTAAGCAATTCCATCCTGCCAGCCGCTACCACAAATCCCCGTCCTTTCCCAGCCACCAGCCCAGCACCTCCTGTATTTTCTCATCCCAGTACTTCCATTGATGGTCGCCCGCAGACTGTCCGCAGGTCAGATCGTAGCCCAGCTTTTTCACATGTTCCCACGCCAGCAGATTTCCCTCATACAGAAAATCCTCCGTTCCGCACCATGCATAAAGCCTCGGCAGTTCCCCTTTCCGCTCTGCCAGTTCCTCCGCCAGAGCCATCAGGTCATTCTCCGACCCCTCCAGTTCTTCTTCGGTTCCGAAGATTCCCCTGAACCGTGTCCTTAATCCGGCATCGCAGTTTCTCCGGTAATCCCCCACAATATCCAATGCACCCGACAAAGACGCCGCCGCGCCGAATGTATCCCCGGCACGCAGCCCCAGCTTCCATGCGCCGTACCCGCCCATGGACAATCCGGCCGCCAGCGTATCCTCCCTTTTCTCCGACATACGGGGGAAAAACTCCCTGCAGATGGCAGGAAGTTCCTCTGAAATAAACGTCCAGTACCGCATTCCGTAGACCGTATCCGTATAAAAAGCCAGATGGGTCGTTGGCATCACTACCGCGATGCCAAGCTCACTGACATACCTTTCTATGGAAGTCCTCCTCTGCCAAATGGTATGGTCGTCGCTCATTCCGTGCAGCAGATACATCGTCTTATACCGCCCGCCGGCTGCCGTTCCCTCCATTCCGATCTGCCCGTGGGTCTGCTGGGGCAGAATCACATCCATATTCATGCACATCCCAAGTACATCCGAAAAAAAGTCCACATGCAATAACGCCATCTCTTATTCCTCCAGCCTCCGTAATTCCGTATAAGCCAAAAGCAGAGGTCCCACGCCTTTCGCATCATCCTCCACCACAGGCTCCGACATATAATACTCAAAACTGCCGTCTCTTCTGGTATTGTCCGCAGGGCCAAGTCCGGCTACCAGACAGATGCCGCCCAGACTTAAGCTCCCGTCCTTTTCCTTCAGATACCTGTCACAGATTCCATGAAATGCCTTCAGACCATACTCCCTGTAACTTTCCGGCAAAAATCCAAGGCGCACGCCCTTTAACAGGGAATATGCCATAATCGCGCTCCCGCTGGTTTCCAGGTAATTCGGCTCTTTTCCTCCCAGCGCCGGAAGCTGGTACCACATACCGCTCTCATCCTGATATTTCAGCATGGAATCCGTCAAATCCACGAATACCTTTTTCAGGTTCTCATATTCCTCCCGGTATTCCTCTCCCGGCTCGCATTTATTCAGGGTATCCAGAAGCGCCATGGAATACCAGCCGAGCGCCCGCAGCCAGAAATTACGGGAAAGCCCCGTTTCCCTGTCGCACCAGAAAATCGAACGGGACGCATCATAACCGTGATAATACAGCCCTGTTTTCTCATCCTTTATGTACTTCACCACATTCGCAAACTGATGGAAAATGTCTTTATAGTTTTTCCTGTCATTGAATTTCGTTTCGTATTCCATGTAAAACGGCTGTCCCATGTACATGCCGTCCAGCCACACCTGATTCGGGTAAATCTTCTTGTGCCAGAAATTTCCCTCCTCCGTTCTCGGCTGGTTCTGTACCTGGCTGTATATCAGATCGATCGCCTTGCGGTATTTTTCTTTTCCGTTTATCTCATAAAGGGAAAACAGAGTTTTTCCCGCATTTACATTATCAATATTATACTCCTCCACGGAATAACCTGTAATCGTACCGTCCTCCTTTACCCTGTGGTCGATAAAAGCATCCGCAAATTCATAGTATTTCTTTTCCCCCGTTGCCTGATAAATCTCTAGAAGCGCCAGTATCATACAGCCGTCAATGTAATTCCATCCCGCTGCCTTTCCCTCCCGCGCTTTCTCGATATTCCACGCCGGCACATCCAATGTACTCTTTTCAATTAACCCGTCAATATACTTTTCAAAAATCGGCAGTTTCATATACCCATACCTTCCCTTTCATACATTTTGTCAACATACCTATTGCTTTTCCACTACCTTTAACCTTACACGAATTTGAAAAGTCCGTCAATGACTTCGTAAAAACATTGCGGTGATCCGCACTGAAAATTGATTTGTCCCCGGCATTCCCGACACCATCTTGAATTTCCCCGAATAACCCACTATAATAACAAATACATTCCATTCATACCAGGCTGGTTTTATGGACAGCCCATGAGGTAGCCATATGAGTTTGATCTATATCGTAGAAGACGATTCCAATATCCGTGAAATTGAATTATTTGCCCTGCAAAACAGCGGTTACAAAACAGACGGTTTTGAATGTGCCTCCGATTTTTGGAAGGGCATACGAAAAAAAATTCCGGCGCTTATACTATTAGATATCATGCTTCCCGATGAAGACGGCATCACGGTTCTGAAAAAACTGCGTTCCCATCCGGATACGGAGAAGCTCCCTATCATTCTGGTCACTGCCAGGACGACCGAGATTGATAAGGTGAAAGGTCTTGATTCAGGAGCCGATGACTATATTACCAAGCCCTTCGGCGTCATGGAACTGATTTCACGGGTCAAGGCCCTGTTAAGGCGAACCGGCCCCGGCGCACAGGAAAGCAGGCTCGTACTGGCCGATATTATCCTGCATCCAGCCAGCCGTTCCTGTGAGGCTGCCGGTAAGCCGGTGGAACTGACTTATAAAGAATTCGAACTGTTATCCCTTCTGGTCCGGAATGCCGGAACCGTACTGACCCGGGATGTTTTGATGGAACACATATGGGGGACGGACTTTGCCGGTGAATCCAGAACTTTGGACGTACATATCAAAACCCTGAGAAAAAAACTCGGGCCCGCGGAATCCCACATCAAAACCATACGGAACGTGGGATACCTGGCTGACTAAGGAGCGCACCGATGGCAAAAAAAATCAATCTGAACTTCCTGCTGGTCATAGCGATTTCCATTTTCCTGACGGTTTTTTCCACAGCCGTTGTATCCTATCAGCTGTTCAAGCAGGAAGTCTTTTCGGATCTTTCATCTTTTGCCGAAATGACGGATAACCTGAACTTAACGGAACAGATGAAAGATCAGGGAATCATCATGCCGGAAAACGAACTGCGGATCACGTGGATTGCCGGCGACGGCTCCGTCCTGTATGACAGTTACACAAAAGACGCCGCTTTGGACAACCACAGTGAGCGCCCGGAAATCATGCAGGCCCGGAAAAACGGCGAAGGTTCCTGTATCCGCCGGTCGCAGACAACCGGACAGGACATATTTTTTTACGCACGGACCATGGAAGACGGGACGTTTTTACGCATTGCAAAAGAAGCCGGAAATATTTGGAATATTTACCGGAATGCCCTGCCCGTAACCGTCCTTATCACCGTTTTGTCCTTCGCTTTCTGTCTATGGATCGCCAGCCGGCTGACAAAGGCTTTTGTGCGGCCGATCGAACAGATGGCCGGAAATCTGAGCCAGCCGGAACAGATGAACACTTATAAAGAACTTATGCCCTTTATCTCCCTGATCCATTCCCAGCACGAGGAAATGATAAAACATGCCAAAATCAGACAGGAATTTACCGCCAATGTCAGCCACGAACTGAAAACCCCGCTGGCTTCCATCTCCGGCTATTCGGAACTGATTGCAACCGGAATGGCATCCAAAAAAGAAGCCCGTCACTTCGCAGCCAAAATCCATGACAATGCCCAGCGGCTTTTAACCCTTATCAACGATATCCTTCAGTTGTCCGAACTGGACGCGGCTTCCGGACAGAACCTTTCCATCGAACCGGTGGATTTATATGAACTTGCCGCCCACTGCATGGAAACGATGGAGCCGGTTGCTGAAAAACACGGTATTTCCCTCTCTCTGGAAGGAACTTCCCTGAAGCTGTATGCCGACAAAACCCTGATGGAAGAAATGCTCTGCAATCTCTGTGACAACGCGATCCGTTACAACAAAAAAGGCGGGCACGTATGGATCAGCGTCACGGACCGGCTGACGGTTCGGGATGACGGCATCGGCATTCCGCAAAAACACCAGAAACGGGTTTTTGAACGCTTCTTCCGCGTAGACAAAAGCCGTTCCAAAAAAACAGGGGGAACCGGTCTGGGACTGGCCATCGTAAAACATATCGCCGAAGTCCACCATGCGGATATTTCCCTGGACAGCGAGGAGAATATCGGGACTGCTTTCTGCGTCCGTTTTCCCGATTCCGCCCTTATTCGGAGCTGACCGTATATGCGTCATCCGCAATGCGGATGCAGTGCTCCGCCGCTTTCTCAAATCCCAGTAAAATATCGGCAAGCAGAAAGCCCAAATCCACGCTGCAGTTCCCTCTCTTAAGACGCTCCCTGTGATTTTTCATGATTTTTCTCTTGTTCCGGCTCAATTCCATTTCCAGTTGAAGCGCACTGTCCGCGGCCAAAGTATCCGCTTCTTCCCAATAGACTATAATATGGCGCATCAGTTCGAGGACTATTTCGCCGCATCCTCTCAGTTCTTCTTCCGCCTCTTTGGAAAATTCCAGTTCCTTTATCTCCATCTTGCTCCGATTAATGGCAATACCCAGAGAATAGTCGGCAATGCGCTCCATATTCCCCACGCTGTGCTGCATGACGGACAGTTCTTTCACATCCGCCTCTGATAAAGGATTCAGTCCGAGATGGAACATATAATCAATGATCGCCTCCTCATACCGGTCCACATAGTCTTCCAGCTTCTTCACGCGCTCCACCCGTTCCTCGCTGTAATCAAAAAGAAGTTCCAGCGCCCCGCGGAATGTTCCGCATGCCAGCGCCAGCATGGCCTGCGCCGTTTTCCTGCACTGCCTGAGGGCAAAAGACGGATTATCCAGAAAACGCTTATCCATATTGGATAATGCCTCTAATTCTTTCGGCAATTCCCCCACTGCATCTTCTTTTTTCCCCGGAATGGAAATACAGGCAAGCTTCACCAGTCCGCCTGTAAACGGAAGCAGGATAACCGTAGAAGCTATATTGAAACAGGAATGCACAAACGCGATTCCAAACGCCGTGGCAGGCTGCTCAAGAAACCCGAACGGGACGAAATAGTGTAACACGTAAAAACCGGCCATAAACACAACCGTACCGATCAGATTAAAGTACAAATGAAGAAAAGCCGCCCTCCTGGCATTCGTACTGGCGCCGACGGAAGACAACAGCGCCGTCACACAGGTTCCGATATTCTGCCCCATAATGATAGGCAGAACCGCAGAATAAGGAACGGCCCCGGTGCTGCAGAGCGCCTGAAGGATACCGACCGATGCGGAAGAACTCTGTATCACTGCCGTAAGCACGGTCCCGGCTGTCATTCCCGCCACCGGATGGGAAAATGAAGCAAACATCCCTGTAAACTCCGGCACATCCCTTAAAGGCTTCACCGCGGAGCTCATGGTATCCATTCCCATCATCAGTATGGCAAATCCCAGCAGGATATTTCCCCTGACCGTTTTCCGCTCCGTTTTACGGAACATCAGGAAAATAACGCCTGTCATTGCCAGCAGCGGCGCAAAATTTTCCGGCTTCAGCATACGGACGAAAATATGGTCGCTTTCCAGTCCGGAAAGGCTCAGGATCCAGGAAGTAACCGTGGTTCCTACATTCGCTCCCATGATAATGCCGACCGCCTGCCTTAACTGCATGATGCCCGAATTGACAAAACCCACCACCATCACCGTCGTGGCGGAAGAAGACTGTATGACGGCCGTTACCGCCGCCCCCAGCAGCACGCCCTTCAAAGGGTGATCCGTCATCTTTTCCAAAACTGCTTCCAGTCTGCCCCCGGACAGTTTGGAAAGCCCCTCTCCCAAAATGTGCATCCCATACAAAAAAAGCGCAAGTCCTCCAACCATCGTGATCACATGAAATATACTCATCTTCCAACCCCCTGTTCCGCAACATAGAATCTTTTTACAAAATAAAGTAGCACCCCCTTGTAAAATCAAGGAGATACACTTGTAAAATTTATGTAAATTTTTTTCCCTTCCCCTTGCCGGGCGTGACGGAAAGTGATAAACTCTTTTATGTTTATCTGATAAAAAATGGGATGGTGAAATATGTTCTTTCTGAATTTGTTACTGTTACTCGTCGGATTTTTTGCATTGATCAGGGGCGCCGACTGGTTCGTGGACGGCAGTTCCTCGCTGGCTAAGAATTTCAAGGTGCCGGGACTGATCATCGGTCTGACCATCGTTGCCCTGGGAACAAGCGCACCCGAACTGGCAGTCAGCATTTCCGCCGCCGTTCAGGGTTCCAATGAAATCGCGCTCAGCAATGTGGTCGGCTCCAATATCTTTAACCTGTTATGCGTACTCGGCGTATGCGCCGTCATTCATGCCGTGCCCGTGGATAAAGGCATCATCCGCAGGGATTTTCCCCTGTTCATCGGCGCCGCTCTCCTGCTTCTGCTTATGACTTCCTCCCAAACCATATGTTCCGGCAAAATTTTCCAGCTCGGCATGGACGATACCGCCGGAACCATAAGCCGGAGAACCGGACTTATCCTGTTAGCCATTTTTCTGACCTATATTTTCTATCTGATATACGATGCAAAAAAACATCCGGAAGAAGAAAAACCGGAACAGTGCTTACCGGTTTGGAAATGCCTCCTTTTCATCGTCATCGGACTGGCCCTGATCGTGGCAGGCGGACAGGCCGTCGTTTACAGCGCAAAGGAAATAGCAGGAACCCTGGGAATGTCGGAAACCCTCATCGGCCTGACCATCGTTGCCGCAGGCACCTCTCTGCCGGAACTGGTGACCTCCGTGGTTGCCGCAAGAAAAGGGGAAAACGGACTCGCCATCGGAAACGTGGTCGGCTCCAGTATTTTCAACCTGCTTTTTATTCTCGGAATATCCTCCGCGATTCATCCCATCGTGATCAATACGGCCTCCGTTTATGATATGGCAATCCTTATGGCGATCAGCATCATTGCCTATATTTTCTCTCTGAGCAGGGAATCTGTCAGACGCCCGGAGGGAGTGGTCATGGTGTTCCTTTACCTGCTGGATGTCCTTTTTGCCATCGTCCGGTAGGCAGTTTTCAGTTTCTGCCCGTCCTGCCGCCGTGCTGCTGCGGTCTGTCATCCAATGCCTTCACATCCCGCCATGCAGGTAAACCGCCTTGATAAAGTAAAGCAGGCTTCCTGCCGCTTTTCCAAGGGCAATCGACAGCACTACGATACCCAGCCCGTGCCGGAATCCGATTCTCCGTGCAAAGATCGGAATCGTATCTAACATCTCTGCAATGGCAAGGGCCAGGCAGCCCACGAAAATCCCGGCAAACAGACCGAATACCATCACTGCCGCCGTACCGATTCCCGACCATATCCCATCCGTGCCCGCTCCAAATAACTGCCTGTCCCTGATAAATTCCCCGATTTTCCCATACCGGTCAAATACGCTGAAAAAAGTTCCCGCAATGACACCCAGCACTACCGCTTCTTCGAATAAAAACACCTTCCTGCTCACATGCATTTTTCCTGCAAAACGCGGAATCAGCCCTACGGAAATCAATACGGTAAAGACGCCGCCCGCCGCAAACACCCCAAAGCTGGTTCCCACAATGGCCAGAAACAATTGTTTAAGAAACATCAATGGTCTTTCCCTCCCTGTCTGCAGTTTCGATCAGCGCATCGTTCACATCCTTCTCGTAAATGCGCATCTCAACCTCAATGGGCGTAGGGTCATTCGTAATCCTCCTGCCGCCGATGTGATTGAAAAATACCGTAATTCCCACTGCCAGCCCGATGGAATAAGTAAATTCCAAAATGGAATAGCCGGGAGCCTGCTGCCCCATTATCAATTCATACACTTTTCCGAAGACCTGATTGATGCCCACATCGTTATGAAATGCCATAATGGTAAAAGCCGTACCGAAAAAGCTGATGCAGGCCACAAAAATGATTTTCAGTACCTGCACCGCACCCTTATGCTTATCCACATCCACCAATTCCACCAGCACATCCGTTTCTCCCAGATTCTGCACTTCCGCTTCCGGACACTGTTTCGTGATAAGCTCAATGAGTTTCAATACGCTGAACACCTGCCGCTTCTGTTCTTCCTTTCCGAAACGGTGTATCTTGATCGCTTTTACCTTCGCCTCTATATGGGCATCCTTACAATAAATCTTCGCCACGTCCTTTAAGAATACGTCTTCCTGCGTGACCTCCACATTCCGTTCTGCTTTTAAATAAAGAGTCTCCTGTGCCATACAAACACTCCATTCCTGTTCGTGCCATTCCGTTTTTCACATTTTATTTTCTTTATTATTGCATGGATGTGGTTTTTTATTCATGTCTTTATTCTACAATGCTGTACTCCATATACTCATAATGGAGCTTCGTCCCCTCCGCAATGGTATCCGGCAGCAGCGCCCGCGCCACCAGCTTCAGTTCATCGCTTTGGATGTCCGTCCTCCTCAGATTCGCATAATCCCCGTCAATACTTACTACAGCATAATCAAATGTATTCATAATGTCTGCTCCTTCCTATCCTCATCCGACATCCTGTCCTTCTTCACAAGCGTCCGATACCGGTCGAATTTTTCTTTCAGAAACTTTGACATGGTATCCACCCGAAAATATCCGTCCGCAATTCCGTCATAAGGAATGTCCGCCAATCCGTATCCAATAAAACCTCCGTGGACATTACGACCAAAAAAGTCAATGGAAATGCCACGCCTTATCTACCGTCAGATCCGTAATAAAACGGCCCTTCCAGCGCTTTCCTCCTGAAAACACCGCCATGCGCAATTCCTGATCATATTTCTTCTTCACAGTTATCACAATACCGCATCCCCAGACAGCTGTCAATGTAAACAGAAGAACTCCTATGCCTCCCTGCCTATCCTGTTCTTCTGCATCTTCCGTCATCAATATCCCTCCTGCCGCACTTTCTCTCCCGTACCGTTTTTTCTATTTTAGCATACACTTGCATCATAATTGCATCATCCCGCAGCCCCAGAAATTTTTTTTCATATTGCCGCAAGATCTACCTGTTTTTTTAAAACAAATTCTTCTGATAAAATTGACAAATGCCTATTTAATGTTACAATAAAATATATATTATTTTATTTTTTCCTAAAACATATGGAGCCATCCGCCAAAACGGTTGCGGATATAAAGGAGGCAGTTATGGCAAAAGCAGAAAAAACACGTGTACCAAACGTAAAATCGCAAAAAAAACCACAAAAGTCCAGTGTCAGTATCGGAAAAGAACTGGATAAAGGCTTTTTCAGCCTGCTCATGTTAATGGTCATCATCGCTGTGATCGGTCTTTTTTCCCTGATCAAGACAGAAATTGATTATTCCACCGCGATGAAGCATTACGGTTTCAGCCAGGGATACATAGGGCATATGGGTATTGCTTTCAGTTCCATGACCTCCAACCTGCGGGATATGATTTTGGAATCGGATGAAGCCAAAATATCTGCCCTCAATGATACTTTAGAGAAAAATAAGGCAACGCTCTACGAATATCTTGCCCTTGTGAAAGAAACAGCCAACACCAGCTCCGAACAGGCGCTCATCAAGCATATTGAGGATACCATGACCTCTTTCAGCGACACCTATGCCGGAGTCATTACCAAAGCAATGGCGAATGAAGACGAAACCGCATATAAAGTTTTGAGCGTTGCATCCAGCAACTACGGTTCCATCATCGAAAGCGACATTAACAAACTCTTAAACTTCAACATAAAAAAATGTAATGAAACCATGACTTCCGCCTCTATTTTTGGCATTGCCATGATTGTCATCACTTTAATCTTTTCCATTTTTGCTTTCCTGTGCGGACGCATCATTTCCAAGCGGATCGCAAAATCCATCAGCAGTCCCCTGGGGGAACTGGTTACTGCTGCCAACAAAATCAAAGAAGGCGATTTGGACATCGAAATTGCCAATACTTCCGGCAACGAACTCGGAACGCTTGCCAACGCATTCCGCGAAACCTGCGAGGGCCTTAAGATCATGGTTTCCGATATTAATTACCTGACTGCCGAGTTCTCAAAAGGCAATCTGGATGCCAGAAGCCTGCAGCGGGATTCCTATAAGGGTGATTTTGAGACGCTCTACCGCTCCATCCGCACGATGGCCGAGAATACCAGCCGGGCATTGGAACAGATCAATGTTGCCTCCGAGCAGGTTGCTTTAGGCTCCAATCAAATGGCAGAAAACGCCCAGTCACTTGCAGAGGGCGCACTGGACCAGTCCAGCGCCGTGGAAGAGCTGCAGGCAACCATCAGCGATATTGCCAGCCAGGTGGATACCAATGCCGCCCAGGCGGAAAAAGCATCCCTGGGCGCTAACAATGCCGTAAATGAAGCAGATATCAGCAATCAGGAAATGCAGACCATGACGGAAGCAATGAAACGTATTTCCGACACGTCGCAGCAGATTGGAAATATCATTGCCGGCATTGAGGATATCGCTTCCCAAACGAATCTCTTATCCCTCAATGCAGCCATTGAAGCAGCCCGTGCCGGAGAAGCAGGAAAAGGCTTTGCCGTAGTAGCGGATCAGGTAAAAATACTCGCCGAGCAGAGTGCACAGTCTGCCAAGAATACCCGTGCTTTAATCGAAACTTCCCTGCTGGAAGTGGAAAACGGCAGCCGGATCTCCTCCAGAACTGCCGAATCCCTGAAACGGGTGGTGGATGAGATCAATTCCATCAAAGACGACATGGTACAGATCAGCCAGTCGGCCAAAACCCAGGCGGAATCCATGCACCAGCTGGAACTGGGCGTGGAGCAAATTTCCAATGTCGTGCAGTCTAACTCCGCTTCCGCCGAAGAAGCTTCCGCTACGAGTCAGGAACTGTCCGCGCAGGCCGCTACTCTGAGCCAGCTGGTCGGCGAATTTAAACTCCGTGTTATGGGATAATGCAATAAGCAGCAAAAAAGACGCTGCCGCCCAGCGTCTTTTTTGCTGCTTATTTATATTCCTGCCTACGTCAGCTTCTCCCGCATCCGGATCAATATCTTCTTCTCCATCCGGCTCACCTGCACCTGACTGACTCCCAGCTTCTTCGCCACTTCCACCTGTGTCTTATCCTGAAAATACCGGAGCGTGATCAGCCGTTTTTCGTCCTCTCCCAGCTCATCCATCAGCTGCTGCAGCAGCATATGGTTCAGCAGTTTTTCATTCTCGTCCCGTTTCTCCGGCAGCCTGTCCACCAGATAGATTTCATTTCCGTCCGACTGATAAACCGACTTATAAATGGATTCCACCTCCACATTGGCCTCCATCGCCATCACGATATCCTCCCTGGATAAACCTGTCTCTTCCGAAATTTCCTGAAGGGATGCATCCCTGCCTTTTTTATGGGCAATCCGTTCCGAAGCCTGTCTGACCTTCCACCCGTTCTCTTTTAACGACCGGCTCACCTTTACCATTCCGTCGTCCCTTAAGAAACGTTTGATCTCCCCGCTTATCATCGGCACCGCATAAGTAGAAAATTTAACGTCAAAGGAAAGGTCAAACTTATCGATTGCTTTCATCAGTCCTATACTTCCTATCTGGAATAAGTCCTCCGCATCATAACCCCTGCCAAGAAAACGCTTTACGATATGATGCACCAGTCCCAGATTTTTCTTAATCAGTATCTCCCTCGCTTCTTTATCCCCAGCCTGTGAACGTGCGATCAGAACGGTAACTTCCTCCATAATCTATTCCTCGTCCTCTATCCAGGGAATGCAGCCGATTTTTTTCTTCATCAGCACCGTTGTTCCCTCTCCCGGTCCGGATATGACCTCCAGATCATCCATAAAGGCTTCCATAAAAGGGAATCCCATCCCTGAACGGTTCAGCTCCGGTTTGGTTGTAAAAAGCGGTTCCATCGCCTTTTCCACATCCTCGATTCCTCTTCCCTCATCCGATATCTCAATATGTACCACATCCTTGTCCAGCCTGCACTGCAGTTTTACTTTTCCTCCCTCAATGCCGTCATAACCATGAATGACCGCATTGGTCACCGCTTCGGATACCGCCGTTTTGATATCCGATATTTCCTCCAAAGTCGGGTCTAACTCCGATACAAAAGCAGCTACCGCCACACGGGCAAAAGATTCATTGGCCGATATCGCATCGAACTCCATTTTCATTTCGTTTTTCATTCTGTTCCTCCTAGTCCATGATCTCCACTATTTTATGCAAACCCGATATCATTAACAAACGCCTGATCCTGTGGTCGGCATGGATGGCAAATACTTTCCCGCCGAAGCACGAAATCTTCTTATACCGCCCCATAATGATGCCGATCCCCGAACTGTCCATGAACCTTGTATCCTCAAAATCAAATACCACATTGCTCACATTTTCCCGCAAAATAAACCTGTCCGCATTTTCGCTTATGTAAGACGATTTGTGATGATCGATCTCTTCCGGCATTTTTACCATCAGATAATTATCAATCACTTTGAAATCCTCTTCCATACCTCTCTCCTTTCTTATTCCAGTTCCGTCTTTATTCCAGTTCCTCATCCGCCCTTCCGGCCCCTTTCCGGCAGAGAAAATTCCGTCTGCTTCGCAGCCGCTATTTCCTCTGGGGGCTGTCCGGGCTACTGCTGTTTTTTATTCTGGTTCTGCAGATAATCAGCGTACAAAAAAGAGAACATATCTGCTATGTCCTCTTCCGTATTTACCGCACGATTCCTTCTGCCGGAAGGCGGATCGCCACGGAACTTATCTGACTGCCGTTGATTGATCCGCATTTTCCAGTTCCGTTAGAAAACGTCTGGAATTCCTTGCCTTCTCCGTTCCCGGGAATTGCTCTATCACCTGTTCATAAGCTTCTTTTGCTTTTGCATTGTTATTCGTAAAGCGGTAGCAATGTGCCAAATAGTACAATGCATCTCCGTTACTTTCATCATACTGGTGGGCCTTGACTAAGATCGGAAGTGCCGCCGCATACTGTTCCTGACTGTATAATTCATATCCTTCATCATAATATGCCTTGGCAAGTTCAGGTCCGACCAAAGTAGTCAATCTTTCATAAAGTGTCTTGAAATCCTCTGATACCGTATCCCCTAATTCCTCCATATCTATTTCATCCAAAGATTCCGCTACCTGCATTACCTGGCCCGGATCCGTCAGATATGCACTTGCCGCCACAAGCAGCTTATCCATTGCCTGTAAAGCCCCGTCCGTACCGACATAGCCGTCCAAATCCGCCTGTATTGAAACATTTTTATCTGTCAGTTCCTTAACCTGCTGCTCCAATTCTCCTATGGTGGCTGTTTTGGCATCCAGCTGTTCGCTGACTTCCCGTAAATCTTCGTCCATGGAAGCCTGTGCAGACTGTATCCTCGCCGGCAGAATGAGAAACCATGCCGCAGCAAGACCGATCAGTATACCGATTGCCATATTGACTACCGTGGACACTCCCTTGGATTCCTTCACATTCATCGGCTGTATAATGGTTTCGTTGCCGCTCTGGTACTTAATGACGTCCCCTGGCTTGTTTCTTTTCTTTGAGGATGCCTTGCCGCCTTCCTCCGGTGCCAGCATATGCTCTACTTCCTTCAGGTAGCGCATGGTAATCGTATTATTGGTATCGATCTGACTGCATTTGTATAATTCCCTTCGCGCCCGTTCCCATTCCTCACTGTTGATGTACAAAAGCGCTAGCAGCTGATGCGCCCTCACGAACTTCGGATTCAGTGACAGCACTTTCTTCAGCTGTATAATGGCCAGGTCCAGACTCTGCTGATGGCAGTACAGCAACGCCTGGTTGTACTTCTTGATTGTCTGGTTAATGGAATCCAGGCGGGACTGATTGGTCTGAATCATGTTGATATAGTCATCGGCAATGTTCTTCTTCGGTCTTAAATTCTTGCTGATGACCCACTCGCTGAGGGCCGCTACCACTTCCCCCATCTCAAAATAGACCAGTCCGAGCAGGTTTCTCGCTTCTACATGGTTCTTGTTGAATTTCAAACACTGACGAAGGCTGGTAATTGCTCCGGTCAGATCCCTTACCTGTGCTTTTTCCAAACCGTCGTTATAGAAACGGTTGGATATATGCATTATTTTCTTATAAATCGTTACATCCGCCCCGCAGGCAGTACAGAAATCGTGTTCCGATAAACGGCACCCGCAATTATAACATATCATGCCGTTCCCCCTATTCTTCTAATGAATCTTCTTCGTCCTGAGCCGGAGTCTCCCGGTGCGCCGGCTGGCGGCTGTTATAAGACTCCCTGCTGACATCGCTTATCATCTTTACCAATATATCTGCCATATCCGTCAAATCCTGATTATAAATAGCCTCTTCCGCATCCTCTACTTCCAGACTGGGATGAAACTTCTTCAATTCTTCCTCGAAATTGATCATCCGTGCTCCTCCTATTCCAGTTCCGCATCCGCCCTGCCAGCCCCTTCTCAGCAGAGAAAATTCCGTCTGCTTCGCAGCCATAATTTCCTCTGGGGGCTGTTCACGCTTCTGCTGTTTTTATTTATTCCAGTTCCGCATCCGCCCTGCCAGCCCCTTCTCAGCAGAGAAAATTCCGTCTGCTTCGCAGCCATAATTTCCTCTGGGGGCTGTTCACGCTTCTGCTGTTTTTATTTATTCCAGTTCCGCATCCGCCCTGCCACTTTCTTGACCTCTCCAACAAGGTAAAGCGATCCCGCTATATATATATAGTCATCGTTTTCTTTCCTTTTTTGCAGTTCCGGCAGCGCTTCCGCCATATCTTTGAAAAACATGGTTTCTGCCATTCCCTTGCCGGTATCGAATAACTCCTGTAACTTTTCCGGCTTTGCTGCCCTTTCACTGTGGATTCCTACAACCCCGACAGCATCAAACAGCTGCCTGTCCTGCAGAATCCCTATCATTTTCTCATACTCCTTGTCCGCCACGGCGGAAAAAACCAAAATTCTTCTGCCTTTGCATCCATCTGCTGCTACCGATTCCGCAAATGCCCGTATACCGTCTTCGTTATGGGCTCCGTCTACAAAGATATGAGGAAGCACTTCCTCCATCCTGCCCTCCCAGACGGTTTCCTTCAAACCTTTCTGAATCTGTTCCCCTGTCATGGACAGGATGCGTCTGTCCACGGACTGCCTCCGCAGTTCCTCTGTACAGCGTACCGCTACCGCTGCATTTTCAATCTGATATAATGCCGTGGTAGCCAACGAAAGCCTAATATAATCATAATACCGAGATTGCATGGAAAAATCAATGCTTTTATTTGTTAATTTCCTATAAAAATAATCCTTTTTTCCTATTGCAACCACTCTGTTTTCCAGTATTTCCGCCCTTTTGCGTATTACCTCGGAAGCTTCCTTTCTTTTATCGCAGAAAACGACGGGAACTCCTGCCTTCAGGATTCCTGCTTTTTCGCCTGCAATCTGCTCTATGGTGTCTCCCAGATACTCCATATGGTCCATGCCGATTTCCGTAATGACGGTGAGAATGGGATGTTTCACTGCATTGGTCGCATCCAGTCTTCCTCCCAGCCCCGTCTCCATCAGCAGGTATTCCACTTTTTCTTCCCGGAAAATGACCATGCCCATTAAAAATAAAAGTTCGAAAAAAGTCGGATGGTATTCCGGCCTGCCGGCTGCCTTCCTGACTTTCTTCAAACGTTCCATCACAAAAGAAAGCCCCCAAAGGAACCGCTCTTTTGAAATGATTTCTCCATCCACCCGGAAGCGTTCCCTCATTTCCACCAGATGGGGAGATGTGAACATCCCCGTCCGGCATCCCGCTTCTTTCAAAATGGAACACAAGTAGGCACAAACGGACCCCTTTCCGTTTGTGCCTGCTACATGAATAATTTTACAGCTTTCTTCCGGTGAACCAAGCGCCTCCAGAAACAGTCCGGTTTCTTCCAGACTGTTTTTTCTGGTGAACTTCGGCACTTCCAAAAGAAAAGCTTCCGCCTCTTCATAGGAATTCCAATTCATTGCTTTGTATCCTGCTTCCTCTTCCTGTCCTAATCCCCACTTTCAAGCTGCCCCAGACGCTGTTTTACCTGCTCCATCATCCGCGTGTATTTTTCCAACTTTTCTTTTTCTTCCGCGATTTTTGCCTCCGGTGCCTTCGAAATGAATTTCTCGTTTTTCAACATACCGTTGACACGGTCCAATTCTCCCTGCAGACGCTTTTCTTCTTTTTTCAGACGTTCTGTCTCCTGTCTGATATCCACCAGTTCTGCAAAAGGAATATACAGCGTAGCGCCCGGAATCACCACCGATACCGCATCGTCTGCTATCCCCTGTTTATCCTCCTGAATCGCCACATCGGAAGCATAGGCTAAAGATGCAAAGAACAGCTTTCCTTCCTCAAATGTCCTGCGGATGCCTGCATCCCCGCTTACCACGTATACTCCGGCTTTCCGGCTGGGCACCACATTCATCTGCGTCCGCACATTCCGGATACCGCGCACCGCTTCTTTGATGGTTTCGATATCTTTTTCCTCTTTTGCAAAATTCCGTTCCTCCTGATATACCGGCCATGAGGAAATCATAATGGATTCCTCTTCTGACTGGAGGGAACAGAAAATTTCTTCCGTGACAAAAGGCATGTACGGATGCAGCAGTTTCAGCGCATCGATCAGTACATGTTTCAGCGTCCAAAGAGCCGCTTTCCGGCTCCGGGCATCATCGGAATTGTAAAGCCTCGGCTTCACCATTTCAATATACCAGTCACAGAATTCATCCCATATAAAATCATATACTTTCTGTACCGCAATTCCCAGCTCGTAATGTTCCATATTATCGGTCGCTTCTTTTATCAGACGGTTCAGACGGGACAGGATCCACTGGTCCACCGGTTCCAGTTCCTCCAGCGGGAATCCGTCCGCTGCCGTTTCCCCGTCGCTGCCCGTCTCCATATTCATCATAATGAAGCGGGAAGCATTCCACACTTTGTTGGCAAAATTCCGGCTCGCTTCCACTTTTTCATAATAGAACCGCATATCATTTCCGGGTGCATTGCCGGTTATCAGAGTCAGCCGCAGCGCATCCGCCCCGTACCGGTCGATGATTTCCAGCGGATCAATGCCGTTTCCGAGTGATTTACTCATTTTCCTTCCCTGCGAATCCCTTACCAGCCCATGGAAAAGTACGGTATGGAAAGGTTTCTCCTTCATCTGCTCATAACCGGAGAAGATCATCCGGATGACCCAGAAGAAAATGATATCATATCCCGTTACCAGCACATCCGTAGGATAAAAATAATCCAGATCTTCCGTCTTCTCCGGCCAACCCAGCGTGGAGAACGGCCACAATGCAGACGAGAACCACGTATCCAGCGTATCCGGATCCTGCGTAAAATGTTCGCACCCGCACTTGGGGCATACCTGCGGCAGCTCTTTTGCCACTATGGTTTCCCCGCATTTATCACAGTAATAAGCCGGAATCCTGTGTCCCCACCATAACTGACGGCTGATGCACCAGTCGCGTATATTGTCGGTCCAGTTGAAATAGATCTTATCCATACGTTCCGGCACCAGTCTGATCTCCCCATTTTTAACCGCCTCTGCCGCAGGCTTTATCAGTTCCTCCATTTTCACGAACCACTGTTTTTTGATCAGCGGTTCTATGGTCGTCCCGCACCGGTCATGGGTACCCACGTTATGGGAATAATCTTCGATTTTCACTAACAATCCCATTTCATCCAGTTTTTTGACGATGGCAGCCCTGGCTTCATAGCGGTCCATTCCCTCAAATTTTCCCCCGTTGGCATTGATGGTCGCATCGTCATTCATGATATTGATTTCCGGCAGATCATGTCTCTTTCCCACCTCGAAGTCGTTCGGGTCGTGCGCCGGTGTAATCTTAACCACACCCGTACCGAATTCCATATCCACATAAGAATCCTCCACGATCGGAATCTCCCGGTTGATAATGGGAAGCAGGACTTTCCTACCCTTTAAATGGCGGTATCTTTCATCCTCCGGATTGACAGCCACTGCCGTATCGCCTAACATCGTCTCCGGACGGGTGGTAGCAAATTCCAGAAATTCCGTTGTACTGGGCTGCCCGTTCTCATCCATCAAAGGATACTTGATATGCCAGAAATGTCCCGCCTGTTCCTCATATTCCACCTCCGCATCGGAAATGGAAGTATTGCACACCGGACACCAGTTGATGATCCGGCTGCCCTTGTATATCCATCCTTTTTCATGCATCTTGCAGAACACTTCTGTAACGGCCCTGTTGCAGCCCTCATCCATCGTAAAGCGTTCTCTGTCCCAGTCGCAGGAGGAGCCCAGCTTCTTCAGCTGACTGATGATCTTTCCCCCGTACTCCTTCTTCCACTCCCAGGCGCGTTCCAAGAAACCTTCCCTGCCCAGGTCTTCCTTGTTTATTCCTTCTTCCTTCAACGTTTCTATGATCTTCACTTCCGTGGCAATGGACGCATGGTCCGTACCCGGCTGCCAAAGGGCATTATATCCCTGCATCCGTTTAAAACGGATCAGAATGTCCTGCATCGTATTGTCCAATGCGTGTCCCATATGCAGCTGCCCTGTAATATTCGGGGGCGGGATCACGATGGTAAAAGGTTTCCTGCTCCTGTCAACTTCCGCATGGAAATATTTTTTGTCCAGCCATTTCTGATACAGCTTGTCTTCGATCCCTTTCGGGTCGTAGGTCTTTGCCAGTTCTTTGCTCATAGTCTGCCTCCTATTCCAGTTCCGCATCCGCCCTTCCATCCCCTCGTCAGCAGAGAAAATTCCGTCTGCTTTGCAGCCATAATTTCCTCTGGGGGCTGGCAGGGCTTCTGCTGTTTTTCCAGTTCCGCATCCGCCCTTCCATCCCCTCGTCAGCAGAGAAAATTCCGTCTGCTTTGCAGCCATAATTTCCTCTGGGGGCTGGCAGGGCTTCTGCTGTTTTTCCAGTTCCGCATCCGCCCTTCCATTCCTTTGGCGGCAAAACAACGCCCTCTGCCGTCTTACGGCAAAGGGCGTTGATACGCGGTACCACCTTTATTTTTCACTCTGCTGCTTCGTTCCTTCCGCAGCCTGCCCTGCGCATTCCCTGAGAACCAAAGCTTTATCCGATAACGGGGATAAACCGTGGAAACTTACTTACATTTTTACGTTTCTGCTTCCCGGTTCCAAAGCTACCTTCCGTACGCCTTTCTTTGAACAGCCTTTCAGCCGGTGAGCCGTTCTCTCTTTTAAGGGGCTGTACTTACTCCTCTTTGTCATTACCTTTCTGCTCAATATATTCTATAATATAGTCAATCAAAAGATAATTGTCAAGCGTTTTATTTTATCAGTCGCCGTTACTATTCACGGCTTTCAGCTGCTCATAGCAGCGGCATTTGCGCATGAAAAGCCGCCTGCGACAAGGCGCAGATGCCTGCATGGTCCACTGTATCGGGTCGTAAATGCTCAGTTTATGCGCATTTCGACCGTGAACAGTAACGTTACTGCTGCTGCCTTAATTTAAACTGGCATACAAGCCCGTCCAGTGTGATCGCCTGTGCCGACAGTTCCTGGCTGGTTGCGGAAGCCTGTTCTGCGGTTGCCGCGTTGCTCTGTACTACCTCCGAAATCTGATTTACACCGATTTCCGCCTGCCGCATTGCTTCCGTCTGCTCTTCCATCATAACCTTCAGGTTTTTGGAAAATTCCGCAATCTGCTTGATTCCGTCCATTACCGACATGATCGCCTCCGCCGCATGTTCTGCTGCACGGTTTCCTTCCGTCACTTCCCTGATGGAGCCCTCAATTAATTCCCTTGTATTTACTGCTGCTTTTGCACTCTGATCTGCCAATTCCCTGATCTGATCCGCAACCACTGCAAAACCGCGGCCCGATTCTCCGGCTCTTGCCGCCTCTATGGAAGCGTTCAGGGACAGCAGGTTAGTCTGGGCCGCAATGGACTCTATTTCCGAAATGATATTTCCAATCCTCAGGGAAGTATCGTTAATTCTCTCCATGGCGGCCATCATGGCGTTCATCTCTTCCCTGCTGCTGTCTGCCTGATTTGCATACCGCTGCGCATTTATATAAGACTCATCCGCACTCTCTGCACTTCTTTCCATTGTTGAAGTAATATCACTGATTGTCGCATGCAGCTCTTCCACTGCGCTGGCCTGCTCTGTTGCACCTTCCGCAAGACACTGTGATGCCTCCGCCAGATCTGTGGAGCCGGCCTGTACCTGGTTCGAAGCCTCTCCGATTGAATGCAGGGTTTTCGTCATCTGATCCCTTAACCCTCGCATGGATTCATACATTTTCTGGAAATCACCGGTATATTTTTCCCTGATCTTAGACCGTACCGTATAATCCCCTCCGGCCATTTCAGCCAGCACTTCTCCCATATCATGAATGATCGCACTCAGATTATCCGCCATATGTACTGCATGTTTTTCCATCTCTTCCACTTCATCACCGGTATCTGTCATCGGGAATGGGGAAGTCAGGTCGCCCACTGCAAATGTTTCAAGCCTCCCGCCCAGGTCACGCATAGGATTGGCGATTTTCTTTGCGATATTTCTTCCTATCCGCATGGAAACCACAATAGCCAGCACAATGACTGCCACAATCACGACTGTTAAGATCACGCTTGCCGCGGTAAGCCACGTTGACAGCCGATTTCCTTCCTTTACCTTTACCTCCAGAAGACCTTCCAGTTTATTATAAATGCTGTTATAAGCATCCGCCAGTTCATTCAGGGCCAACTGCTGTGCCTGCTCACTTAGTTCCCCGTCCGTTGTCGTGCCGAGTTCCATAATCTCTGCATCCAACTTCCAATACTCAACCAATTCCTCTTTAATCGAATCATAAGTCATCCTGCCATCCTCTGAAACGATGGTATTTTCTATTTTTGCAAAACTATTCTCAAATGCAGCTTTCATCTCTTCATGCTGTTCCACTACCGTGGCAATGGCTTCCGCATCGTCGTAACCGATCGCCGCCCGGAGTGATGATCTTAGATCCGCAAATTCAAACATCGCCCTTCCAATATCCCCCTGTGCAAACCCAAAATTTTTCAGTGCATAAGAATACCTGCTGGATACGACAATAATCGCAGCCAAACCAACAATCGCCGCAACCGCAGTAATCGCCGACACCGTGAAAAAAGACCTGACAAGCCTCTTTTCAATCTTTTCTTTTTTTAACATTAAATACTCTCCTCTCTCTCGCTAAAATTCTTTCCCTGCCCCCATACTTCATTTCTCCTTCCCCATTACTGCTCTATATTGCCCAACGGCTGCGTCACCGCAATTCTGCTGTCTCACTCCGAACTGGACATACGCCCATTATAATCCTTTTCTTTTTAATATTCAACTTGTTTACAGACGAAAACCCATGAAACTATTTCCGCCAAAAAACCGCACTGTCCGGCAGCTCTTATCAAACGCTTAGGAACTGTTAAGATATAACTTTACACTTTGACGCAGGATGAGTTCACAAAGGCAAGGCGGAAGATGGA
>CAJTVQ010000005.1 GCA_910579935.1 uncultured Lachnospiraceae bacterium | reverse complement strand
GTTACCTCCACATTCTTTTTTATTTTGAATGTCCGCAAAATCCGTCCTACATCGGTCCTACAGTATGTATCACATAATCACATGACAGATTATATCCTTTTGTTATCTTTGCTTCTCCAGTCTCACATCCGTGTAGTGTCCTGCACTCCGCCAGAAGCTCCGGTCCTGCTGCTCTATGAATTGCACCATCTACACCGCCTCCGCCAAGAAGAGAGTTATTTGCTGCATTCACAATTGCCTGCACATCTGTTACTTTTGTTATATCTCCCATTAAAGTCTTAATTAAGTACATTTAGTTCCATCCTTTCCAGATATCCGGCTGATAACCAAATGTTGATTGCTTTCCGTTTCTTACTACTGGTGTTTTAATTACTTGTGGATTCTCAAGCACTTTTTCAAGCTTATCTTCATCTGCGATATACTTAATAAGAGCAAGTAAATCTTTGTCCTTACCATCCCAGTTAACCATATTTTCTAATCCACCATTTGCCTGAGCTACTGAATTAAATTCTCCTTTGCTCATACCTTTTTCTTTCATATCAATGAACTGATACTTTATGCCCCGCTCCTTGAAAAAACGCTCCGCCTTCTTAGTATCATTGCATTTCTTTGTTCCAAATATCTGTATATTCATATCAGTATTCCTTTTCTATCTCTCCATCTATTCCATACATTTTCTTGAATGCATCAAGGTCTGCCTGGTTCTTAATCAGCATAACCTCTTCTATTTTACCTGTATGAATATCCTTAAAACCTGCAACTTGTTCACCATTACATATGCTGGCCTTAATTACCGGTTTCTTATTTTCCTTATCATATGTCTTTGTAACTGTCTTTTTCCTAAATAGTCCCACTTTGAGCACCTTCTTTTGACTTTGCCATCAGTATAAGTTTTTCAAAGGACTGTGCAAAGCGTACATCATCTTCTTCCGTATGCTTTCTCGGTCCTTTCATATGATTCTTATGAGAGCTGCGTCTTGCCTTCTTGTTAAGATGTCGCTCCATAAGCATCTGATCTATGTTCTCATTCGTGTACCACTTGCCTGATTGGTGAATAACATATGCACCTTTCCCAAGTGCCATTGCAGCGACACCATAATCCTGCGATACTACTACATCCCCTTTATGACATATGCTAATTAGTTTATAATCTACTGCATCTGCTCCTGCGCCTACCACAATCACCTCACTGTAATCAGAATACAAAATATGATTCGTATCACACAGCAATGTGATGGAAATATTGTATTTCTCTGCTATTGTCTCAACAATGTCCACTGCCGGACACGCATCCGCATCTACAAATATCTGCATTTTTTCTCAAATCCGCTTTCTTCAGTTGTGGCTAACTGGTGTTCGTACTTCTATAAGATTTCCTGATGGATCATAAAATCTTACAAGCTTCTGTCCACATTCAAGTTCCATTAAATCCGTAACATAACTTACAACATACTTGCCAGACTCCAGTTTTTCAATAATACCTTCTATATCATTATCTTCAAAATAAAGTTCTGTCATATTGTTATGTGGAGTTGTATGTATTTTTGTACTATCATACCATACATCTACATCCTGCAATACAAGCCCCTCTGACATTATCACATTACCTTCCTGCCTTGTAATCACACGCAGTCCAAACAGTTCTTCATAAAAATCAATTGATTCGTCAATGTTATCAACAATAATCAATACATTTTTCAAACTCATATTTTATGTTCCTGCCTCTCCATTTCTTTTTGAATCCATGTCATAATTACATCTACAAGATAATCCTGCTGCACCTGACTTAGTTCCTTGCCAGGCTGCATTTTATGCCACTTTCGGATGCACTCCCTGCAGCATGTTGCTGTAGCGTGCTGAGCAATAAATACTGGATGTCCACGCATTGGTGTCTGTTTGCCATCATTTGCTATATATGCCGGAGCTTCTCTCTTTGCAATAAAATCCTTTGCATGTTGTCTTATTGTATCAAGACCTTTTTCATTTATGTAATCAATATCTTTCTGCTTCAGATGGAAACTGCTTCTGAACTTGGAATTATCCAGTCTCTCAAATAACTGCTTGTACCATTCATCCTTAGTCATATCATCACCACAAATCGTATGGTTTCATGGTTTCTGAATTTCGATATTCATGTTTCTCATAATATCCTATCAGATTACCCTCATCTCTGAGTGCCACCATGTAAACATCTTTATTCTGTTTCTCATTATGAAAAGTATAAACGATATTATGTCTTTCATCTGCTGCAAACCAGTCCACTACCTGCTGTATTCTATCTCTTGATTCCGGATTATGGCAGTCTAACAGGCTTCTTCCGATAAGTTTGTCGCCTCCTCGCTTCGCATAGCTGGTAACAGCTGCCGGATTCATGTAGATAATCTCATGTTTGAGATTGCATATAACAACGGATGCCCTGTCCTGATCAACAATGCTCTTATAAAAGCTGACATATGATTTAAACTCAATCAACTTTTCACTATCAAGCCTCTTCTGAAGTTGTGGTTTCTTTCTTCGATAATAATCGTATATCTCTCCATCTGGTATCCAGATTTGTGCCTCATTTATCTTATCAAGTACAGCTTCAACAATCTGTTCATCAGCTAATGAATCCGGGGCTTTTTCATGTTCTGCTACATATTTTTTATATTCTTCATACACCCAGCCTGTAATCTTATCCTTCTGTTTCATCTTGAGATTACTAAACTTCTTGTTCATCTGTAAAAGCTGACCATCTATCTTTTTATGTGTTTTTGTCTTTTTACTTTTTGCCAAATTTCTCCCACCTTTATATAATTAATAACTTTTGCTAGTATAGCGCATGTTTCGCATTTATCTTTTCACATTATAACATCTATCAAATTGATCCGCACTAAAAAAGGACGCAGAATCTCTCCCACGTCCTCAAAACTATCTGGCTTTATCTTCTCTTACCTTTGATACTTCCTTATGTGCCGCTTCCTGCTTCACCTCATCCACACCTCTAGCATCAAATGCATCTGCATTATACTGATACTCCTGTGGTTCAGCAACCATCGGTGAATATACAACCTCTGCTTCCACTCGCTCAGCTTCTGCCCTCTCCGGCTCTGTCTGTTCCTGTTCCTTTGTTTTCACATTCTCCATATACTTTTCCTTATCAAGCTGCACATTCATAGCCAGATTATCCAGCTTATCTATAGATGCATCCAAATGCAGCTCCATTGATACAAACAACTTTCTCACTGCTTTCATAGGTGCAAGCACCGCCTTTGTAATGGGATGTTTCTGCTCTTTCTGTGAATAATCCACCTCTGGCTTGTCAGCAAAAGTACGGAATGCATTAGCTGCTGTCTGACCAGCTTCACGAAATCCTTTTGTAAGAAGCGCTGTCTTTGCTATATCCTTATCCGTGGTCTTGATTGCACCTCTTACATTCTCTCGGATATCAAGAAGCCTTTTCTTAATTGCTAAGAACTCCGACACCCTGTATAATGCAGTTCTTCCCTTTGCCTTTGCTTCATCAACTATGCTCTTTGCTGTAGATTTGACCTGTTCTTTCACTTCTAATACCTGTGACTTTATCTGCTCACATCTGGTATTAAGTCGCTCCTGTGCTTCTGACAATGCCTTTTTTGCATTATTGACAAGTGTATCTTCCTGCATTTCTTTGATCTGGTTCTGCATGTTGGTGAGTTCTTCCATCATGGAATCAATCTTTTTCTCCAGACCATCCACATAACTGCATATTTCAAATACATCATTTGCCTGCTCTTTCATGGTATTCTTTTTTAGTAATTTGAGAAGTTCCCTTATAACCTCCTCATCTTAAATGAATCACCGAATACCACTGTTGCAAATCCTTTGATATTGCTGCCCTCTTTTGCCCTTACTTCGTTTACCTTAATTGAATACTTCATATGCTATTCCTCGCTTTCTTTTTGTTCTTTGTTTTACTCCGGTATGATAAACTCACACCAAAGCTGTTCTATCTGTTCACAAGACAATCTGCCATTTAACCAGTTGCCAAGTGTAACGACCATTCCGTCCTGCTCATAGTAGAGCCACTCCTGTGTTTCAATGTTCCCCTCATACACGATGGTCACATCAAAATCAGGCATAAATAATCCTTCCACTGCATCCCATACACAGGCTATTCCCTGTCTGAGTGTCAGATTCAGGCTTTCGACATACACAGACCAGCCGCTTACGACTATCTGAAATTCATCATCAATCTCTGCAATATCATCCTCGATGTCAATTAGCTCTTCCATTTCCGATACTGCCTCTTCTATCTCACCTAACCGGTATCTCTTATTCATCCATCTCCGCCTCCTTATAAATGCACCTGACTACAAAACGCATGGTTCCTTTCTGGGAACAGGTAAAAAGAGTTAGTTCTTTTTCATCACCCTGTGTCTTGATGCTGTTATCATACGGATTTACTACATCTGTCTCTGTTACCTCATAGATATGCTTCTGTCCATTTTTGTCGGTTATCATTACTTCATCACCTATGGATATCTGACTTAGTGGTGTAAAAAATGTGCCATATCTGCTGCCATTGTGACCGCACAATACACAGTTGCCACTCTCCCCAATCCCTGCTGTTTCTTCTATATGACCGATCCCGGCATTAAGCACTTTACTTGTGGTTCCTTCCATTACCGGATACCGGATATCTATGCCCGGTATCTCAATGATACCGATAACACCGCCTTCTTTAAAAATGGCTTCATCCTCTTCACTAATGGAGGTTTGCTCTTCCTCCACACCTGTTTCTTCATCGTAATCATCCTCCAATGTCTGCTCAAATTCACTTATGAGCTGTTCTGTCTGTTTTTCTCCTGTTGCCCGCCAGAAAAAAGGGACTGCCATAATGGCAATCCCTGCTGTAATCAGTAGTCCTGCGACCACTTTTCTTATGCTCATATTATTCACTCTCCTATCGTGTTCTGCCCTCTCTGTCGGCTGGATAAGCACCTTTATCCTCTGCTACAATTGCTGCAGATTCCATCCTGTCATCTGCTTCTCTTTCTTCCTCCGGTCCGCTCAGGTCTGCATCCACAGCCTTTGCGTTCTCAAGGTCAAGCTGAGCATTCAGTTCACACTGCCTTGCCAGTTTTTCTTCCAGTTCCTTGCTGTATGCAAATGGCTTGTCATACTCTGCCTTTGATGCTTCAAGGTCATTCTGGTACTGCTCAATCTTCTTTTCTAAGAAATCAATGTTCTCATGGAGTCCATTGAACAGGTTTTCCAGCTTTACCATGCTGCCGACCGGACTTGTGGAAAGTTCTGCCTTGTACTCAGTCTTTCCACGAAGCACCATATAATTGATGTCAAGGAAGTTCTTTTCCACAAGCAGCTCAAATCCATGGAACTTGCCGATTGCAGTTGTCTCTCCGGTCTTACATTTGCTGATTGCTTCAAGCATCATCGTTCCTCCATCCACACGCTCTGTGTAGGTTGCTTTGCCTATGGTAATGGCAAATTCCGGATTATCAATCAGTTCTTTATCCCTTGCCTTTACATCTTCTCTTACATTGGCAAGCTTTTCTGTTGCTGTCTTAATGAGCTTCGGGTACTTAATCATAAAGTTGTCCTGAAGTCCATATCTCTGATTGTCATAGGATGCCTTTAAGAGCTTTAATCTCTGGACATCATTGTCAATCTCCATCTTTTCCTTGATCAAAGGATTACCGGTGGCAACCGCCTTAATCTCTGCATAGGAAAGTGTTGCCTCGTCGATATCCTCGCAGCTTCGGCTTACTGCCTTGCTTGTCATGACCTGACTGATGAAACGCTGCTTATTTTCAACGAGCGACCAGTTGTATGCATCAAAGGTTCCTTTGGTGACATATCTGTAGATTGCTACTTCTTCATTTTCGTTGCCCTGCCTGATGCCTCGTCCTTCCCTCTGTTCAATGGAGCTTGGCTTCCACGGACAATCCACATGATGCATTGCTACAAGGTGTGTCTGCACATTGACACCTGTTCCACACTTGTCCGTTGAACCAATAAGAACTTTCTTTTTACCTGTCCTCATCTCCTTAAAAAGTGCATCCCTCTGTGCATCTGTCTTGGCATCATGGATAAATGCTATCTCTTCTGCCGGAATACCATACTGGATAAGAGTTTCCTTCAGATAATCATAAATAGTGAAGTCCTTATCCGGTCCCGGTGTGCCGATATCCGAAAAAATAAGCTGGCAGCCTATATGACCGTTGGCATTTCCTTTCTCATATTCTTTCCACACATTTTCTGCTACCTTATTGAGCTTTCCGTCAGGATTATTTGGTGCATCCTTATCAATCAGTCTTGCATCTGTTCCAAGAAGTCTTGCCTCATGGGTAATCTTTAAGAAGTTATCCACACTTGGATCAACTCCACCACCTCTGATACGCTCTGCCCTCACAACAAAGTCTTCCATAACCTGCTTCACATACCAGTCAGGCTCCGACTCCACAATAATAGGCTTGCCTCCTCTGAGGGCTGGCACATCAAGGTCAAGCATGTCTGCGGTCTGCACATCAGCTACCTCTCTAAAGATATTCATAAGCTCCGGCAGATTCGTAAACTTATTAAACCTGCTCTTAAAACGGAAACCGCTTCCCTCGGGAACGAGTTTGTCAAGATGATTTTTGTAAGTTTTCTAAATTCAAATATTTATCCGCTGAAAAATCTCCCAACATCTCGTGTCTGCATATTTCTTGAAACACCGTATTCAAAGGCTTCTTCGCACTTTCCGATTGCTTCACATTTACAATAAAAGTGGTTTTACCTATTCGTGTTGTATAAGATAAAGTGTTTTCTTTCATATCGTCCGTTTCTCCTTTTCATAAATTGACTGTGGGGCATTCCGTTTAGAACACCCCACAAATACAGCCTGTTTCATCTGAACATATCAAGAAGTCATTAAGTTGCAAGTACAATGGAAATGGTTATCTTTCCATACCACGCTTGTTTCTTCGTGCCTTGATACGCTCCTGTCTTTCTTTTTCCCTTGCTTCTTTTTCGGCTCGTTCCTGTGCTTCCTTAAAAGAAAAAAGTTGCTTCACTTTTTCGGTAAAAAGTTTAGCAACTTCGGGGAAATGCTCCAACGCTTCAAGAAAAGGTCTGCACTTTTCTTTCAGTTCGTTGTATTTGGTTTTCATTCTTTCCAGTGCATTTGCACTGTCAAAATATTTCTGTCGGTAATAATTTGCACTCTGCTCCAATTTATTGATTTCCGCACGACTGGTAATGCCCTCTTTGGCAAGGGAAGTCAGCTCAGAATAATCCTCTTTGGAGATTGCCATTTTACCTGTGATTGTTTTCTGCCCCATACTGTCAATCTCGTTTAAGGTTTTGGAAATATGACGGGCAGGCTCATACTTAACCTGTTCCTTTTGAATACGCTTCTGCAACTTCTCCAATCGCTCTTTATCCTGTTTGATTTGATATTGCAGGGAAGTCAAATGCTCTGCCGTACTTCCGTATTCGCCACGCTGAAAGCCTTTGAACCCTTGTTCCGTCATATAGTGAAACAACTCATCTTGCAGTATGCTGTACGAAGCTCGGAACATCGGTTTCCCGTTCTTTCTTAGCAATGGATTTCCTTTTTCATCGGTCAGCGGAATATCCGATTTCCATTTCTTTGAATGGCTTATCTGATTAACAACCGCCTTGACCGTTCCTCGCAGTTCGGGGTCTTTGCAACGCTTACTCCATAAGATTTCTTTCTCCACCACAGGCAGAACCATAGCGTGAAGATGATAGTGGTAAACCTCTTTTCCAAGTTCTTCGGTTGCCGCTACATTGATTTCATCAGCGTGCATTACTGCCGATATAACATTGTCAGCACCGAATTTTTCTTCGATGAAATGATAGGCTTCTTCATAAAACTGCTTTGCGTATTCATAACCACCGTTACGCTCGAAGTACATCGTGTTCACATCAATCACAATCTCATTAAAGAGTGTTGCGTCTTTCCTTAACCCACGAAGCGACACCTGCCCGTCTGTTTCCATCTGCTTTAACTGTTCCATATAGGTCGGGGCAGTCGGTTTTTTGAAATGCACATTAAAGGGTATTCGTTCCACAATTACATTCATATTTTCATAGGTTTCATTCTTGCGTTCGTTGTGCCTTTCCGCCTTGCTCACATCAGAAGCGGTGTACTGTTTTACCCTTGCACAACTCATATCTGCCTTGTTGGTTTTTGCCATTTTACTCTCCTTTCCAGACAGGGGCGAAGCCATTACACAACATTCTTTGAATGTGTGTAACCCACTATGACACTTTCAGACTTCGTCTGCAAAGATGTCGTGGGCAAGGGAGTTCCCCCTTGACCTCCTTATGATACCTCAATCATAAAAACAGACTGTCCACTCATCAGACAGCCTGCATTATTCTCTCGGTATATCGCCCATCGGCAAAGACCAGTACCACAGAAAGCCTTTCTTTTTGGAGATAACTCCTGCTTTCTTCTTTGCCTTTTTGATGGTCGATTTCTTGAACCCTGCGGCTTCAAGTCTTTCTTCGCAATCCGAAGAAAGCATTTCTCCGTCTTTCAGCATTTCCAAAAGAAATTCTTTTGCCTTGATTTCCTTATCGTTCGGTCTGCCCATTTTAGGGGCAAGGGATTGGAACGCTTCTTCTGCTGTCATTTCCATTTCAGAGATAAAGTCCACTCCTTTTTCTGCAACCTCAAAGAGAATTGCAGAGCCTGTCGGGGCAAGGTTGGATTTCACTTGCACCATATATCTTTCCGCTGGTGCTTCTTTGTTCGGTGTGCGTGTGATTGCAAGAATACTTCTTGCAGCACCCGCAATATCAATAGAACCATTGGTACGATAAAGTGGATTGGTATCTCTCATCTTGTTCATATGAGCGATAATCACGATTGCACAGCCAGTATTCTTCGCAACCGCAATCAGATGATTAAACTCTGCTCGTGTTTCGTTGGCATTGTTCATTGAACAGTTCTCTCCGATATAGGAACTCATCGGGTCAAGAATTAAAAGTTTTGCGTGATACCTTTCGATTGCTTCAGCAATACGGTTATCCCCAAAGGATAAAGACTTTTCATCTTCCTTGATGAAGATAAGATTTTCTCCATTCCCACCGGCTGAATTAAATCGGGGTACTACCGTATCGTCTGCGTCATCTTCCGTTGTCTGATAGATGATAGTCATAGGCTCGGTTTCTTCCGTTTCAGTAAAGGGCAGAGGTTCGCCCTTAGAGAGTAGGGCGGCAATGGAAAGCATTAACTTGCTTTTTCCATCGCCCGGATCGCCCTGCAACAGCGTAACCTTGCCGAACGGAATATACGGATACCACAGCCATTTCACTTCTTTCGGTTCGATTTCACTTGCCTTGATAACTTCAAGAGGTACATTTACATTCATTTCATTTTCCGTCTGCTTCATTGTTCTTCGTTCTCCTTTTCGATAAATACTTCGGGCAAAGCACTACGATACAGCGGAAACTCTGCTTGCAGTCATTACTGCACTTTCTGCAAAGTTCGTTGTAGGTAATGCGATTTCTTTCATTCAGAAACAACGCCCACTCTTGTTTCCGTTTCTTGCTCATTCTCGGCATATCAATCCTCCTTTCCGCCTGAAAACAAAAAAACCACAGGGAAGATACTTACTGCCTTGTTTCTGTCATTTTTCGGGGCGAAAATCGGGCAAAATTGCCTTTCTAAGCCTTTCAAAAAATCACACAAGGTATTCGTACTAACCTGTGGTTATGTATGAAATTGTGGGGTTTTGGGTAACAGAAAACACCGTATTTCTACGATGTTTTCTGTCACATATATTCTATTTAAGATACTGACAAACTGGGATTGTCTAAAATAGTAAAGCCGTACCGCTTACTATTTTTTCTTTTACTGCTGAAACAGTATCTTTGATTGAATGCGTCATTAACTTGTTTCATTAAATCATATATATCCATTTGTACCACCATTTATAAAACTTTCTTTATTTTATCAACTTGTTCTTCTACTTCTTCCGGATAGTTTTTAACCATATCATCACTTCCTTAATTTTTCATCTTTGCGAGTTCTTATATAAATCTCTTTTCTACCTTTTTCTATAAAATCAGGTCTATTATTTTTAATACCATATACAATAGTTTCTATTGGATAATATTGTTCTACAACATCTTGATATTCCTTTGCTTTTGAAATATCAATATTTCCGTATAATCTTAATATATCTTCTCCAAAAGACACGCCAATTTCTTCTTCACTATCTTCTAGCAAATATATGAAATCACAGTATTCATCTATAATTCCAGAATCTCCAAAATCTATTACACCACATAATCTATTTTCATCATCAAGTAATAAATGATTACAACTAAAATCATTATGGCATAAGCATTTTTTACCATCAAATATAGTTGTACTATTTAATCTTTGCATAAATTCTTCTACATATTGTTTTTCAATATCAGTAAGACTATCATATATTGTTTCTTTAAGTAATTGATATTCTTCTAAAACATTTTGTTTATTGTCTATCGTATATGAACTTATTTCACTATAATCTAAATCGTGCATTTGTCTTAAAAACATAGCAATATCTTGCTTTAATAATTCTTGCTTTTCTTTTGATAAGGCAAAATATATTTCTGGTGTTAAAAAAGTTCCTTTAATTTCTTTATATCCTAAAATAGATAATTCTTCACTTATATATGAATATTCTATATTTGGTATTTTAATATTTGTATTTAATTTTTTGTTTAGAAAATCATATATTGCTTTTTCTTTTTCATACCCTTTTTTCTTATTAGCACTAAATTTGATTTTGAAAACATATTCATTATTTACAATGTATGCTTTGCTGTCATAACCCTCACCAATCAACTTTATACTATCAACAACTATATTGCATTTTTCTTCTATTATCTTTTTTATATCCATTAGTTTTTCTCCTTAAAATCATACACATAAATAATTTCATCATCTACTTTATTTATTCCTCCTGCTTTTTCATAACATTTACAAGCAGAAATATTGCTTCTATTCGTTATTAAATACATTTTATAACAATCAATAGTTTTAGCATAATCACGAGCAAATGATATTAAACCCGTTCCATAACCTTTGCCTTGATAATCAGGCATAACATCAATAGCGTCAAGATAGAATACTTTTCTTCCATCTGGTTTCAAAAGAATATATCCAAAAGCAAAACCTACTATCTTATTATTTATCTTTGCAATAAATCCAAAATCATTTTTATTATCTATAAATTTTTTTAAAACATCTACATTATATTTTGTATTTTCATCATCAACAAAATCTAACATAAGTCCCAAATCTTGTTCTTCTAATAATTTATATTCCATCTATCTCAACTCCATCTACAATTTTATTTTCTAATTTTATTAGTATCTACACAATCATTAATTAAACTAATTGCTTCTTGTGCAAATTCCTTTAATCTTGTATTATCATAACTATTATTTGTATCACTTAAATAATCTTCCATAGCATTTTTAATAACATCATTATAATTTGAGTTCATATTTTCTAATGCCCATTTACCACCATCATATTTTGATAAAGTTAAATCATCCCTGATTAGTGCATAAAATCTACATAAATTTAAAATACAATATACAGGATTATTAACAATTTCTTCTACACAATCCAATGTATCAGAATAATTAGAATCTATAATATATTCCTTTGGTACTTTTGAAAACACTTCTTTTGATGGCTTACCAAAATCCATCTTATCATTTGGAACATTTATAACATTGAAATGACTTGCTAGATCAGGGTCAACTTTATAATCATCATTGATGACTATTGTTTTATCTTCCTTATATCTTTCTATCCAATCTCTGCTACCGTGAAGTTCGTAAGGTATTGGATGTTTTATATTTCTACAATTATCTTCTAGTACAACACTAAATTCAAAACCTTTTTTAGGAAATAATTGCTCATTTTCTAACATTTTATCCCAAATAAGTTGTTTTATTTCATTATCTATTTTTTCTTTTACAACTATAATAAAGTCTAAATCTGATTTATTAGGATTAAAACTTCCTAATCTTAATGAGCCGTGAAAATAAACTCCAACATAATTATCCTGCAATATTTCTTTAACCCACTCATTAACTTGTTTCATTAAATCATATATATCCATTTGTACCACCATTTATAAAACTTTCTTTATTTTATCAACTTGTTCTTCTACTTCTTCCGGATAGTTTTTAACCATATCATCAAAATCAGCAATTTCACGTGCCTTTATTAACATTGATACTCTTTTGATTAAATCTTCATCTGTATATTTATAATAACTTAATACCTTATTTATAAAACCTGTTCCTAAATAATAAAGTGCAGCAATATCATAAGCAGGATCACCCATACCAGAGCCTTCAAAATCCACTATTCCAACTAATTCGTTATTATCGTTAAGAATATAATTCTCATACCATAAATCTCCGTGTATAAAATGATAATCATTAAATGTTAATAAATAGTTTTTATATTCATTAAACCAAGATAATATTTTTTCATAATTAGATTCACTTAAATATTCTTTTAATTCAATAACACTTTGTTCAGTTATTTCTAATTCATTTTTTATATATTCATCTTTATCAAAATCAACTCTTATTTCATATAATTCATCCATAAATTCAGCGAGTTTTTTAGCAATATTATCTAAATTAACTATTTCAATATGTTCTTTTCTAAAAGTATGTCCTTTAATCATTTTATAAATTAATGCGCCATTTGGATATTCTTCGCAAGGCTCAATCAATTCAATAATTCTTGGTATTTCCAACGATTTAACATTACTTATTTGATTAATTACGTTCACATATTTTTGATAGTTTTTATATGAATTTTGATTTACTCCATCAAGTAAAATATAATCATCATTTATAATATATGCCTTACTATTAAAGCCTTCATTTATGTATTTTCTACTTATAATATCCATCTTTGCACCTCATTCTTAATAACTAAATAGAGTCATAATAATAAACATTTTCTGGCAATTCTTGATTAGGCAATTTGAATGTTCTAATTTTAACAAACTTACCACCAATAATTGTCTAAAATAGTAAGGCCGTACCGCTTACTATTTTTTCTTTTACTGCTGAAACAGTATCTTTGATTGAATGCGTAGTTGTATCTATAACATTTAATTCATAGATTCCTAAATTGGAAAATTGATTCCACATTGTTTCAACTAATTCAATATTTGTTTCTCTGTCTAACTTTGAGCGTTCGATAGCTCGCTTCATAGTTTCTTCTTTACTTGCCCTTAAAACGATATAGTGTACTTCATAATGCTCTTGAACAATGTTGAGCCACGGCTCTAAAAACCACGGTCCTACAATGCCATCTACAATTACATCATATCCACCACGAGCATATCGCTTCGCAGCTTCTAAAAACGCTTCAATGACAATCAAATTTTGCTCATTTGATTCTGGCAAATGCGGTGGTATTGCCCCTTTACTCAAATAATGATAAAAGTCATCTGTGTGCATATGCACAGACTTTTCCAAATCTGATTCTTTTGCAACAACAGATGCCGTTGTAGTTTTTCCTGTCCCCGGCGCACCTGTGATTACAATAATTCTACCTTGATTCATCTATATTTTACCTCCACAACTTCGGATTTATCTCGCTGATTTAGACGTATTGTACCATATTTTTGTGAATTTTTCAACTTAGCCACTTCGATTATACTCACGACTTAATAACTTCTTAAATACTTCCCGAAAAAGAAAAACTGCCATCCGTTAAGACAGCAGTTCCTTTTCGGCTGGTATGCTATTAAGAATACACAATATCGTTCAATACAATCTCATCTGCACAGGCTCGGATATTGTTCATCAATCCTATCCATTTCATCATATCCTTTCCTTTCAGTTCTTCCGTCACACCCTGCTTTCTTGCCATTTCCTTTATCAGATACTCCGCCATATCACACGCCGAAGTATCAATATCGGCAAGGTGTTCATATAACTTTCCGCTTGTAAGCAGATTGATATACAAGATTTTCCTGTGTTCCCTTAAATATCTTTCCCTCATTCTTCCGTATTTTGTGAGAGTGGGCGGTTCTTCGTTTTCTATCGTCAAGCAGGGATAGTAATAATCTCCGATGAGTTCGTACTGGATACCGGTTCTTTCGTCTGTAATAAATCTTTGCATTTTGATTTCTCCTTTTGCTTCTTATGGTAAAATTCCAAAGATTTTTCGTTGTGATTTTGTTTTTGACATTCTTCGGAACAGAATTTCTGCTGACTGTGTGTAGGCCAGTAGGTACTGCCACACACAGCACAGACACGCTGACGATAATAATGATTTCCTTTTTCTGCTTCTCTGTCGGCTTTCTTTTGGTCTTGCCTTGCCTGATAGCAACAATCCTTTGAACAGAATATCTGTCGGTTGCTTGTAGGTACAAACTCCTTTTGACAATGGGGGCATACCTTTGCTTTTACGATTTCTCCACCGTTTTCAGCGAGTTTTTTCGCCTTTCGCTTCTCTCGGTAAACTTTTTCACGCTCACGCTGTTTTGCCAGTCGTTCCATTTCAATCTGTTCTTCCTGTGCCTTGATTTCAGCAAGTTCTTCTTCTGTGTAGGCAATATCGACCTGCCCCACATAGTTGAAATAAATATCAACCTTTTGTGTCCTTGCTTTTCCCACACCCTCTGCTTCATAAACCACAATCTTGTCAATGAGTTCGGCAAACATCAAATCGGAAATTTCTGTCGGCTCTTTGCACTTGCGTATCAAAGAAATGAAATGCTTAATATCAACCGTATTCGCCTTTTCTTCGGTCAGTTCCTTTTGCATTTCCTCAATTTTCGTTTCCAGTTCAGCCTGCTCATCATCATACTGCTTCATTAGTTGCTTGTACTGTCTTTCGGGCAGTAATCCCGAAACAAGATTTTCATACAACCCACGAATAAGTTTTGACAGTTCATCGTATCGCTTCTGAAAACGCTGCAACTCCGATTTATTGTGCTTTGGCTTTTCTGTCTGCTTTTCGTTCCACAATACTTGAAGTTCCTTTGCAAAGGCTTCTTCGTCATTCAGAACAAATCTTGATAATCGTTTTACAGTCGATAATATCAAGGCTTCAACATTATCAGCACTAATCGAATGGGCAGTGCAGGAGTTTACTCTGCTGGCATACCCACCGCAACGGTAAGAATACTGTAACGAACGGTCTTTTTTACTGTAATGCGTTTGCAAGGTCATTCTTCTGCCACAGTCAGCACAGAACAGATAACCGCTTAAACGATTGCTGTGCGTTCCTCTTGCCGCTGTTCTGTTGGCTCGTTTCTTTCGCTTCTGAACGCTGTCCCAAAGTTCCTGCGAGATGATAGGCTCGTGCGTATTATAAAATACATACTGTTCATCTTCATCGGTATTTTTCCTTTTGTGCAGTTTGAAATTGGTGCTGACCGACTTACGCAAAACAGTATGACCAAGATATTCCTGTCTGCTCAAAATCGCTCTTATGGTTGACATTCCCCAAGTATATGGGTCTGAAAACTTCGTTCCATTATACTGTTCGGGGTGATATTCCTTTGCGTGTGCTGCCGGAATTAAAACCTTTTCTTCGGTAAGCAATTCAGCGATTGCTCTCGGACTTTTGCCCTCGTTGGCAAGCAGAAAGATACGCTTTACCACCTCAGAAGCCACAGGGTCAACGACAAGCGTTTGTTTGTCGGTTGCTAATCGGTTATATCCATAGGGAATAGAACCGCTACATCGCTTTCCGTCTTTCATACGGGCATCAAACACAGCCTTGATTTTATTGCTTGTGTCTTTGGCATACCACTCGTTCATTATATTCAAAAACGGGGCAAAGTCATTATCCGAAGCATTGTTGCTGTCAATACTGTTGTTTATTGCAAGAAAACGGACATCTTTCTGTGGGAACAGAACTTCCGTATAAAAGCCGACTTGCAGATAGTTTCGTCCTAATCGGCTCATATCCTTAACAATAATCGTTGCGACATTTCCTGCTTCTACTTCCTTAATCAGTTCTTGAAAACTCGGACGATTGAAATTCACACCCGAAAAACCATCGTCAGTAAAATGGCGAATATTCGTGAACCCATTTCTGCGAGCATAATCTTCCAAGTATTTCTTTTGGTTGGTGATTGAATTTGACTCACCATTGAGGTCATCATCTCTTGATAAACGCTCATAGAGTGCTGTAATCTTTGAAGTCCTTGACATTCTCTTATCCTCCTTTCTTTATGTAATCTGTTTTGGTATTAAAAGTATTACTCCCTCTACCAATAGGAGAAAATAGGGATACAAAGCGGAACTGTTTTTCAAAGAATCAAAAAAATATTTTTTGAAATTCTGCAACCGACTTTGATAACCTATTTTCAATTTAGGAACGCATTATTTATCGTCCTACTAAAGTATAGCCCTCTACAGTAAGCTCAAGTGCTGTTGTCACTTCACCAAAGTTCGCTGCCCATGAATCAAAGTGATAAATCCCCATCTCTTCAAGTGCCGCTTTCTGTAAGTAAAGCTGCATGACATACATCTCACACATCGTATTGCTGATCGGTGTACCTGTCGCAAACACAATGCCTCTGCCATCATTTATCTCTGATAGGTACTGGCATTTAAGCTGCATATCCGTTGACTTTTTCGCTCCACTGCTGCTGATACCGGACACATTATTCATCTTGGAAAATATAGCAAGGTTCTTAAAATTATGTGCTTCGTCTACCATAATAGAGTCCACACCAAGCTCCTCAAAGGTTATAAGGTCATCCTTTCTGCTTTCATCAGATAGTGATTTAAGCTGCTCCTCCAGCTTTTTCTTCTGGCTTTCCATCTGTTTTACAGTCCATCTCTCCCCGTTACGCTCTTTCATCTCATCAATCGCATAGCTGATTTCATCAATCTGCTCGTTAAGCATTCTCTCCTTTCTCTCTGCTGAGATTGGAATTTTCTCAAACTGCGAGTGCGACATGATAATGCAGTCAAAGTCACCTGTCGCAATCCTTGATACGAACTGCTTTCTGCGACTCTTTTCAAAATCACGCTCTGTGGCAACTAAGATATTTGCTGACGGATACAGCCTTAAAAACTCTGATGCCGTCTGACCGATAAGCGGCTTTGGAACAACCATTATCGTCTTATTGGCAAGTCCGAGTCTCTTCTGCTCCATACAGGCAGCCATCATCTCAAAGGACTTTCCGGCACCGACACAGTGTGCAAGCAGTGTGTTTCCTCCGAGAAGGATTCTAGCCACCGCATTCTTCTGATGAGGCTTTAGCTCAATCGCCGGATTCATTCCCGGAAACTGTAAGTGGCTTCCGTCATACTCACGTAGGCGGATGTTATTGAATGTCTCGTTGTAATACTCCACATATTTCTGTCTTCGCTCCGGCTCTGCAAACAGCCATTCCTTGAACTTCTCCTTGATCATGTTCTGTTTTTCCCTTGCAAGCATTGTCTCATTCTTATTGACTTCGTAATGATATTTGCCATCACCGTCATCAATCCTGTCCCTTACTGTTACAGTTTTAAGATTCAGCGTATCCTCAAAAATAGAATAAGCATCCATGCGGCTTGTACCATAAGTCTTAGTAGCTGCCACTGAATGCTTATCCATGCTCTTATTCTCGATGAACCATTCCATACTCATCTTATTTAAGTGTACCTGAATGCCTGTATTGTAAAACTGGCTTCTGACTGCCCTTGCTCTTCTTGGTGTATTGAGAAGCTCATAGATAAACTGCTCATAATCAAGCGGCTCAATCCATGTCGTACCAATCTTTACATCAATATCTGAAGCTTCAATCCACTCCGGCTGCACCTTTTCCAGTGCTGCCACATTGCCTGCAAATCTTTCTGCCTGCGGATTGTCTGTATCAGCTGCCATAGCCTTTGCTACACGGAGCTTGTCTCTCACATTGCCGGAAAGATACTCGTCTGCTGTCTCCCAGCCGATATCAGGATTGTTCTCGTTGTAACGTTCGGGATTAAGGAAAATCAGTCCATCCAGTTCTTCCACAAGAACTGCCCTTCTAAGCTCTGCCAAAGCATCATCACTAAATGTTATCTCATCCACTGTCTGCCCGGACTTTTCTGCAAGCTCTTCCTTTGCATTAGTAATATCCGGCTCATAGATAGAGAGCATATAGGCAAGATTCACATATCCAAATTCATTGACGGATACATTTAATGCTTCAACAGCCGTCTCCACTCTGTCTATGACAGTCTTTGCCTTAATCGTCTGCTTATAAAACATATCCGCTTTTTTCACCTCCCCGTCTTCATTTACTTCCTCAAGACTGCAAAGAAGCGGGTAATCGCTGTCATCCCTGAAAGCTATTCTGTTTGCTTTTGAAGTAATGGCTCCATACTGCTTTACAAAAGCATCATATTTTACATTAAGAAGTCTCTGTTTATCAGAAAGCTCCTCCTCGCTGCAGCCATCCATCTGGATATCAATCAGCTCTCTTGTTATCTGTCTGATTTCATCAAGGCTTCGGATTCGCTCCTCGGCAGTCTGTGATACTTCTTTTCTTACCATCTCGGAATTTTCCCTGTAATAGAGCTTTCCTTCAAAAAATGTGTAAGTGTAGTTTCTCACATCCGGATCAGCCGGGATAACTTCCTCCGTCTGCTCCGCCTCATCTGCCACTCTCTCAAAATCTGTCATCTGTGCTTTGATATTACCGATAGCTTTGTTTAATGCTTCATACATATTGAAGTTCTCATCATCATTCACACAGACTGTATATCTGCTGTCCTGTCCGTAAATCCTTGTGTCATACTCCATAACCCCAAGCATCATTTCCGGATGCTCTGCAAAATAAGAGTTGACTGCAATGCCATTCCCAGTTACACCAAGGTGTACCCAGTCAGGCTCAATATCAATTTTTCGCTCTCTCTTCTGCAAAAACAGGATATCTGCTGTCACTTCGGTTCCTGCATTATCTTTAAATGCAGTATTCGGAAGTCTTACTGCTCCCACAAGCTCTGCCCTTTCAGCCAGATACTTTCGGATAGTAGGATTTGCCTTATCAAGTGTTCCCTTTGTGGTGATTACTGCAACCATGCCTCCCGGTCTTACCTGGTCAAGTGCTTTTGCAAGGAAATAATCGTGGATACGGAAGTTATACTTGTTGTACTTCGGATCAAATACCTTATAATCCCCAAATGGCACATTTCCGACAACCACATCAAAAAAGTTATCCGGATATGTGGTATTCTCAAATCCTGTGATACTGATATTGGCATTCTGATAAAGCTGCTTTGCAATTCTTCCTGAAATGCTGTCAAGCTCCACTCCATACAGCTTTGCTTCATGCATTGTTTCCGGCATACTTCCAAAGAAGTTACCGATACCCATGGATGGCTCTAATACATTGCCGCCTCTGAAACCAAACTGGACAAGTGCCGAATTCATGCACATGGCTATCTCCGGTGAAGTGTAAAAGGCGTTATTTACTGTTGCCCTTGCCGCACTGTATTCCTCATCAGATAAAAGTTCTTTAAGCTCTGCATACTCTTTGCTCCAGCCTGCGTTTTCCTCATCAAATGCCTGTGACAGTCCGCCCCATCCGACAAACTTCGACAGAACTTTCTGCTCCCCCGGTGTGGCAAGCCTGTTTTCTGATTCAATCTGCTTTAGAGTGCGGATTGCATCCATATTCCACTGGTATCTGGTCTTAGCTCCGCCTTTTTCCATTTCCCAGAGGTTGTAGTGGAAGTTGTGTTTTTTCTGTACTGCATCATCTGAAACCACATGTCCATTCTCATCAATCTTGGTTTCCCAGCCATTCGCTATTGCTCTTTCCCTGGTTTCAAGACGATTGGCTTTTACACTATCCTCGATATCAAAGAATCTCTTATAGACCGGATTCATCTTATCCCTGTCAGCCTTCTGTTTTGTCTCCTGATAATACTTCTTCTGGTCTTCTCCGCAGTAAAATGGCTGTTTTACCATATAGGATAAAATCTCGTATAACTCACGCCAGTCGAGTGCACCTTCCTTACGCACACCATTCCTGTTCTTATAGCTGATCTTCACATAACCGCTTCTGATTGAGTACTCCACAAGACCATACTTATTGTTGGAATATGCCTTTCTTTCTGCATTATCTGTCCCTAATGCAATATCCCTGATAAGGTCAAGTTTATTTGGCATAAATGCAAAATCAGACTGCACCACATCCATAAGGAATGCCCTAAACGGAGTGTAGCAGCTGCAATCTGTTACAAGAATCTCCGCCGCATCACGCAGGTCTTCATCAAGCTCCTCAATACGCTTGGCATAATCAATCGGTGTAATATACTTAAGCTCTGATGGATCTTTTTCAGATGTTTCAGCTTCTATCTCGGCACCATATTCTGCCTGTGTTACCATGCGGTCTTCATCGGCAGCTTCCTGTGGTGTCATGCCTTTTGCACTTACATAATCTCTGTTAGAAGCATAGCTCTCCGGCTCATCCGGTATTGCATAATCATCAATCTCTGATTCTGCCCCTTCCGGTTCCACTTCCCGGTATTCGGCATCAATGACCTCATCATCCTCACGGAGTCCGTCCATCGCAAGCTCATCAATACGAGGTGTCTCAGGCTGGTATTCCCCTGTAAGAATAAGTACACCAAGCTCTTTTTCGATATCTTTCCACGAAACATATCCTTCAACCTCTCCATCCTCATCTCGCCACTGAAAACGCAGTCCATTCCCATGAAATGTGTCATATCCGTGCAGTCCTAGTCCGTCAACCGGCCAGCCTGCACCTCCCTGACCATATTCTGCTTTGATACGCTTTGCTCTGGTTCCTGCATCAATCTCTGTTTCAAAAATCTTGCATACCCTGCCCTTACCACCGATAAAACCTGTACCTCTCATAAGCACCTGTTTGATATACTCACTTGGTACTGTTGCAGACTTTTTGGGATTCAGGTAATTGTATTTACCTGCTAATGCAGCTTTTCTGTCCTGCTCGAACTGACGCATAAACTGATTATTGTTTTCGTCCTCAGTATGAATGGTGCCAATGCTTGCCTGCCCGTTCTGGTCGAAAAAAAAGGAAGCCTGTGTATATTCGGCTTCCTTACTAACACCCAATGAATTGATTTCATCAAGTTCCCTATTCAGTTCTGTATCATCAGATTCTAGTGGAATCGCATCACTATCTGATTCAGTACCACTTCCTCTGCCTGCATCTTCGCCTGCTCTCTTATCTTCCACATCTCCATTGTCGATGACGGATTCTGTGGCTTGTGCTTTGCCAGATACTGCATCTCTAACTGGTCGTACAGCTGATTCGCTTCCGCCTCTACCGCTGACATCTTCTCGTACATCTTCCCGAATCTCATCAGCGTCTTGTATCTTGCCGGCTCGTTCTCCTTTAGATAGTTCATCGCCATCCTTCCGTATTTGCCCAGCTTCGTGAGATCCTCCATCTCGTCCGGCATCTCTATCTGCGGATAAAGCAGTCCATCCACTTCCTTGTAAGTCATTTCTTCTAACATATCCAATTCTCCTTTCGCTCTCGATTGCCTTTAAGTTACGACTAAATTCTCTAAGAACACTACAGGAGACATCGCATACAATGGAACCAAGACGGTAAATGATCTCTTCGTCTTTGATATTTACGATCTGACTAAAATCCTGTTCTTGCACAGATAAGTCAAATCCGCATCTCGTCCCTACAGCATACATGACACTTGCATATACAAGCTGCTCCATGTCCATTTCCTGCTGTAAGCCATTGCGTTTCTTACTTTCTTCCTTTATCACACTACCTGATAGCTGCATAAGCTCGGTCATTCGGTCTCCGAACTCTTCTTTTATTATAAACCAAACATCTGTTCCTGTAAACTGTTTTAATATATTTTTTAGAGACTCCCTGTCGCTGTTATCGTACTGCTCAATCTGACCTTCTGACACAAGAAAATCCACATAATCTTTAAGATTTTCTCCCTCAAGGTCCCATGTCAACTTAACATTCTTCCCTCCGGTATCACTGATATCAAAGATATACCTCATGCGTGGATTCAGTGCCCTTGACGGGAAGATGGCGCAGCCTTTCGCACCACGCTTTACATATCTTCCCACCTTTTTCCAGGTATCATAATCTGCCATGAGTGTGCTTTTTTCCGGAGGTCTCTGAGCTGTTACCATAACGATATTGTCAAATTCATAGCGGTATAACTGACCTGCGACCTTTAACACATCCTTCCAGTTCTTTTCTGATCTTGTGATGTTACCAATTTCAGAATCGTATATCGCTTTGACCTTCATATCAACGCCCATACCTTTGTCCTCCTCTACTTAAACATCTCTGCAAACAATCCCTTAAATAGCTTTAACTCATCCTTATCCAGCTCGATTGCAAATTTATTGTCGATTGCCTGTTTTTCGCATTTATCCTTTTTCTTTGCAATCTTACGCACCACACGAAGAAGCACATAGCACTCCTTGGACTTTGCAATGCTCTGTTTAAAGGTCAGCTCATCCTCATCGACTGACTTCTGTGTCTGATAGATAATCTCTTTTAACTTATCATTGATACCATCTACTTCCTCAAGGGAAATAATAACGGATGCCTTAGAAGCACCCGATCTGTCCCACTCCTTATGAAGTTCCTTTACTAAAAACTCCATGTTCTTAATTACTGTTGTTGAATCACTTTTCATCTTGCTTTTCCTCCGTTTTTTTTTAATGAAGAAGGGAGCTGACCTTCGCTGATAGGTGCAAAATCAACTCCCTTCATGTCCTCTGCTCCAAGGACTATCTGCTCTGCATAATACATATCCATTGCCTTATTGATGGCATCGTCAAGCGACTCTGCCTTTACTTTCTGTACTCGTGAAAGCACTTCTTTTATCTCAACATCAAATTCCTGTTCCATATGATATCGCCTCCTGTAAAAATCTCATCACCGGCTCTTTTCTTCCTTTACCTGTCTTTCCTTAAAGCCTTCATCGTACTTTCCATCTTCCAGCCTGTCGTAAAAACAATCCTCTTCAATCGTTCCAAAATCCTCATACATTTGGTGAAGGAAGTCATTCTGCAGCTTCTTCGGTACATCATCATCCTTTGACATATCCTGATAAAAATAGAACTTCTGCTTTAGCTTTGCCCTGTAATCATAGATATCCTCTATCTTTTCCGGTGTGCCATACTCCCTCTTGTATGCCTTGAAATTTGTAGTTGAAAGTGTGGAACCTAGATAAATGCCGTGCTCCCACGATACCCCGATTGTGGTATTGTCCTTTGTAGGCTTCTCATCCTTCGGATAACGCTTATACTCTGTCGCACCAAGGGCGATTGTAAGGGAACCTGACTTCATATCCATCACCACAAGATTCCTTGGTGATAATGCTTCAAGCACCATGTAATCATGGTCATTGAAGTTATGGAATGTCTGTCCCCTTTCAAATGAGCGGTTCTCCATTTCATAATGCAGGTTAAAATCATCCACCCAGCCCTTATCGGTCATTCCAATCTCCTTAAGCTTTGCAACACATTCAGAAGAACTGGCTTCTTTATCAAACCGAAATTTTTTGGAATCGTTATAAAATCCCTGAAGAAAATGTCCCAGCTGAATATCATCCAGACAGAATCTCGCAGATACAGTTACATTTGCTGCCCTGTAATACTCTGTGAAGTTATCTGCTTCACCAAGTGTCCTTCCAAGCTGCAACAGATGGTCTGCAAGCTCTGACATGTCATCAATTGCTATAAAACTCTTATAATCATCCAGAGTCATCAGCATATTTATCTCTGTTCCCCTGTCGTTTTCTGTTACCAGTATCATATCTTTTAAATCCATTCTTACCTCCAGTCTCAGAGAGGGACTATGCCCTCTCAGCAAATTTTCTGTTATGGTCTTCCAATCACAACAATCTTTCCTGTGCTTGCCACATCCCTGTAGACCACACCAAGACTTTCATTAAGTGCCTCTACCACCTTGCCATTTCCGACATATACTGCCACATGGCTGATGTTCTTATATCTTCCGTTGCTTGTAAAACTGTAGAAGATAAGGTCTCCCGGCTGTAACTCATCAAAGGAGACTGTCTTTCCGGCTTCATCCAGTCCCTGTGCCTCCGCTGCCGCTGTGGTTGCACCGCCGTAACTAATATCCACGCCTGCATCCTTCCATGAATAATAGGCTAAGGAGCTGCAGTCATAATAGTTACCGCTGTCTCTTAAATCCTGACTATAAGGGAAGCCAACTCTGTGAAGTGCATAGGAGCAGACTGTTTTCTGCCTGCTGTCTGTAATTCCGTTTAGGATGCCATGATGTCATAGTAATTGCTTGGGTTTTCTTCCATACCTTCATAATCCACATATACAAGCTCTCCAAGGTCATATCCGGTATGCTCATTCACTTTCGTATTAACATCCCGGTTAAACTCCTGCACATAAGCACTCGTTACTGTCTGCACGGTATCTCCTGATTCAAGTGGTGGCAGAAATAAAGCAAATGGAGAATTGTAAAGGATTGCTATCACCGCTATAACCGGAACCGCAATCATGGCAACTACAAGAACAAGTAATAAAAGCACCAATCCGATAATCGGTGCAGCTGCCTTTACCCAGGTAATCGCTTTTCGCACAATCAGATCCTTTACCAGCTTTGCCACGCTGTCTGTCTGATTCTCCTGTGCTTTCATCTTATCCAGAAAGAACTTTATCTTCCTGCTCCGGTTGGTCATCTTTTCATCCTTGACCTCTATGGACACACCTGCAGCATATCCGGCAGCCATGCCGATTGCAGTGCCAACTCCCGGTGCAACCGCTGTTCCTGCCGCTGTAGCAGCTGCCTTTGTTGCAGTTTTTGTTACAACCTTGGCAGTAGTCTTGGCTGTTTCTTTTGCCGTCTCTTTAGCTACCGCCTTGGCTGTATCTTTGGCAGCTTTCTTTGCTGTCTTTTTTGCCAGCTTCTTTCCTGCCTCTACCTTCTTGATACGCTTCTTTGCCTCGGCTGCCGCCTTTTTCCTGAAAAGTGCTGCGCCCTTAGAAGCAGTTCCGGTAACAGGGCGGCTTGCTTCATATGCAAGATATGCTGCCTGCGATACCTCCTGCCCGCCTTCCACCTGCTCTGTTACTGCCCCGGCTGCAAGTGCTCCAGTTCTTCCTGCAATGTGAAGATTGGTATTCTTGGTCTTGATTGAAGTTCCTGACTCTCTGATGTTACGCTTAAACTTAGAAAGACCTTTATCCTTAGCCTCCGACTGATGAATGGTACTCTTTCTATAAGTACTCTTTCCATCAGTACTTTTCTGAAGCATCAATTTTGCAGATGCTTTTTTATCCATTTCATTGGCTTTAGCATCATGCACTTTCGGTCCTCTCTCTACTGTATAGATATTGCTGCCTTTAATCTTGGCACCCTTTGGCTCGTGGGCATGAATCTTGGCTTTCTCCTTGGTGTGAATGACCATTGGTTTGTCATCCACTTTCTTTATCTTCAATGTTCTCACCTTCTTTCACTCAATATGCAAAACAGCCACCCAGCTTCCCGGATGGCTATGCTTTGAGGTCGCAAATTGCGACCTCTATCAGCATTATTCGACATTGTTCTGCATTTCACGCTTCTTCTGTTCTGCAATCTTCTCATGAATATTGGTGTTATACAGTCTGTAAAGGTCTGTATCCTTGCTAATCTGATTATCAAACGGAATCACCACAGAGCCACACTTGATAAGTCCCATTCCCGATGCGGTATTGGTTACGAATCTAAGCTGTGCCTCTGATACCCCGATAACTTCCGCCATCTTGGAACTGTCTGTATTCGCCTGTTTTAAGAGTGCCACAAACTCAGAGTTTGCAAGCATTGTGGTTGCTGTATAGTTCTGCAACAGATCGACGACATTCTGCGTGATACCGGTACAAAGTCCTCCCTGCTTTCTTACTTTCTTCCAGAGCTGCTGCAGATATTTTGCAGAATACTCGGAATTAAGCAGGACGTGAAACTCATCAATATAGAGCCATGTTGCCTTGCCTCTCTTGCCATTCTCAACAATCCTGTTCTGAATAGACTCCATCATGACAAGCATTGTGATAGGACTAAGCTCCGTACCTAAGTCCCTGATGCCATATACTGTGAATCTGTTATCCACATCCACATTTGTCTGATGATTGAAGATATTAAGTGAACCATTTACGAAAAGCTCCAAAGACAATGCAATGTCCTTTGCCTCATCCTCCGGCTGTGCCATAAGGATATCGTAAAAATCACTCATCACCGGGATATACTTCTCTTTGCTCCTTGCAATGTCGATATACAGCTTTCTCACACAACGATCAATGATTGACTTCTGTCTTGAATTTAAGCTGTCTCCGATACACTGCTCACAAAGTCCAAGCATAAACTCGCCCTTTTCTCTTACCATTCCTTTGGAATCATTCGGATCAAGACTCCATACGTCCATCTCCAGCGGATTCACATAGTTATCCGTGTAGGTGGACATATTTACTACAGTTCCACCATAAGTATCAGCTATATCAAAGTATTCGTTCATTGGATCTATGACGATTATCTCATCATCTCCCGACAAGAATACGCTGCCCATCTCCATCTTACAGAAGAAGGATTTACCGGAACCCGGCACTCCGAAAACGAAGCCATTTCCGTTGATGAGCTTCTTTCTGTTACCGATATTCACATTCTTGCTGATCTGGTTGATACCATAGTAATTGCCGGTGCTGTCATTAAGTTCCTGCACATTGAATGGCATAAGCACCGCAAGTGACTGGGTAAGTAGGGTACGCATTGTCTCCACCTGTCTTACTCCAATCGGAAGTGCTGTGTTGAGTGCTTCCCTCTGCTTTAAGTAGTGTGTATCAATCGTGCAGCTGTTACGTTTTCCGATAGTCTCCACAGTCTCACATACACTCTCAAGCTCCTTCTTGCTTTCTGCCATAAGAATAATAGTTACTCCCACGAAGAAAAGGCACTGGTCATTCTCACGGACATCATCCATGATTTCCTCAATCTCCTTTTTCTCCGTTCTCTTGGCATATGAGATTTCCGTAGAAAAATCGTTATTCTTATTACGGACTCTCTGCTGCTTAATGATATCCGACTCAATGCCAAGGTATTTCTTCTGAAGCACCTTTGTGGTCAAATCCTTGGGAACAGGCACCACATCAATGCTCGTGATGGAATGAACCGGAAGTGAAGTAATCTCATTGATGAATCTGTCTGATAAACTGCTCGGATACTTTTTGATGAAAAGTGCCTTGCAGAATTTACTCTCATCCTCAAAATGGTCTGGGAAATATTTCACCATGCCATTGCACAGATCATTTCTAAAATCTGCCCCGACCTTCTTAGCCTTTTTGATATCAAAATCAAAGCTGCCCTCATCTCCAAGATGATAATAGTCATAGAGCACTTTCAGTCTCTCATTGCCATTAAGCGGTACAATCTCCGCACCAAGCTCAATGAAAGCCTTGTGTATCGTTGCCTCAAGGGTTGCAAACTGTGCCTTTGCCTCCTCAAAGTTCTTTCTCTCTATCGTGATCGTCAGGTATCTCTCCTGCTCAATCCCCTGTCTGCCCTCAATAATCTTCTCCTCAATGATGTCATTGTAGATACTTCTATAATTATTGAAGCCATCATTTTTCTCAGCAATCAGAACCTTGTCACGGAGTTCATCCATGTTTTTGTTCTTATTGTTGATCGTAATCTTATAATTACAGTCCAGCGAATTTAAGAACTTACAGTATCTCTCAAATATGCCGATCTGCTCATCCTCGGTTGCTGTCGTGTAATTGATGTCCTGAAAGCGGTAGCATTTGGAATACTTATTTTTGCTTACTTCAAAAATGCCGTTTTCAGCCACCGCCATAATCTCTATGGTTTCCTGAATGGATTTAGGTGTCTTATACAAAGGCTCACTCGCCTTCTTTAATAACTTAAATCCGTCTGTAAATAAACCCATGTCTCTAACCTCGCTTTCTTATAATGAAAGCCCGCCGGGAACTTCACCCTGCGGGCTGTGTTCCCGACCTTGCGGTCAGATACTATTCGTTTCTAATGCATTGCCTTATATGCTGCAATGCCTGCTACTGCCGCCACAATGACTGCGACAAGTCCAAGCAGCATGTTTCTCGTCTTTTTCTTCATTGCTTCAAACTCCTCCTGCTTCTTTACAGCCGAATCAGCTGTTACAGTCTCCTGTTCTGCCTTTCTGCCTTTCTTCTTTACCTGTTCATTCTGTTCTGCTTCTAACTGCTTTATTGCAGGTTCTCCCTCTGTTGATACATAGGTAAGCGCCCTGTTGCCAAACATAAAATGCAGTTTCTTTCCCATATACTCGTAGAAATTCATCCCATTAAAGGAATAAAATCCGCCAAGAGCAATCGGTGCCACACATGGAATTGCCACATAAGCAGAACCCGTAAGACCGATATACTTGTAAAGAAGAAGGACAATACTGCCACCGACCACTACGCTTGCAATGGAAAATATAAGCTGCCTTGCAGTAAGTCCCATCGCAACCGATTCCTGATAGCGGTCAATATCCTTGTTTACTTCGATTACCATTGTCCCTGCCTCCTATCTTGATAAATCCTTTGTTTCCGGCTTTCTTGTCATTCCAATATTCGCCTCATACTTATCCATTCCATCCGGACACAGTTCCCTAAGCTTATCCACATTGAACAGATAAAGCGGATATTCGCAGAAACCGCTCCTTTGCGTGAATCCTGTAAACTCTCCAAGGTCATTGTCTGTAATAAACTTTTCAATATCCGGCATGTCATTCACATTCAGATATCCGCAGTAATTTGGTGCTGCAACCGACAAATTCACAGTCACATCCCCAAAAGGCTCCTCATATCCATCTTCATTACACATAAGACCGATAAACATTGCCCTGTTATTCATATACTGCTGGATATCAAATGTCACCTGCGTTTCTCCGGTTATGCTTGAATTATAAGTAACCTGTTTCTTTTCATTATCCATTTCTGCCTCCCTCTATAATCCAAATGCCTTGCTTGTAAGTGTCTGTGCACCCTTCACGCTTCCAACAGTCATTGCTATCGTAAATGTCATTTCACACAAATAAATAAGCGTCTGTGCCCAGTCAGCGTAACTTCCTGTAAATGCCGGAAGTCCTGCATTGATAAATGCATTACATACCACAATTGCAAGTGCCATCGTTACTGCCTCGAATACACACGAAAGAAAATATTTGCAGTAGGTAGCCATTGTATGACTGACCATTCTGTTTCCTGCCATTGTGGAGCATGCAATCGCACCAAGCGGCACAATAATCAGTATCTTTAAGAACCTGAAATACACTGTGTAAATGATAAAGAATCCACAGATAATAATGATGATTGCAAGCAAAGCTGTAAGTATCAGCATTACCAGACTCTCACCAAATCCGAGTCCCTTAATGATGTCTGCCTGTGTACTGTCAATGGCAAGCTGCGTCGTTGTCCCCGCAGATATAAGTCCCACCAGATTTCCTATGGAAGTAAAAAACGCTTTCATAATCGTGACATTATTTGCAACAAACCATTCTGCAAGTCCCAGTCGGATAAGCATACGAAATATAGACTCAAACCTCATCTCATCTTTTACATCTATGCTTTCCGAGCAGAAACCGATAACAAAGAACAGCACAACGAGGGAAGAGCCGACCGCTACAAAGACCGGCTCTATACCCTCAATGACTGCCCAGGGACCTCCGCCCTTGAAACTGACCGGTGACTGTCCAAGCATTGCAAAGACCAGGGATATCTGATTGTTCCAAAACCCAAACACTGCCTCAAGAAGTGCAAGGATCTTATCACCAAGCTTAAAAATATCCATACTTGTTATTCACCTCTTTCCTTTTACTAAAAGGGGAAATGCATTTCCCTAATCTTAGAAGCCTAAGAATGTCAGAACTGTTGAAATACCAGCCATCATGACACCTGCCACAATTCCTTTCAGAGCGGAGTTCATGGTAGATGAATCCTGCTGCTGGTAGGCTTGTGCGAACTCCATAACATTCTTTGCAAGAATGATGACACCAACCGCACCAATGACTGCAATGATAAGTGTCTTTAAATTCTCAAGCGGCTGTGTTACTGCGGAAGTACCTGTACCTGCTGCAAAACAAGTAGTGCTCATAAGCATTACTCCCATAAGTGCTCCGGATACTGCCGGAACCATTCTTTTCTTAAAATGAAGTAATCTTCTCTTCATGCCTTTTCCCTCCAAACCCTTGTTTTCTGCACTATTGCAGACTGAATTGTTAGTTACTGTAATCTGTTCTTTTCTCATGATAAAAATCTCCTTTTTCTTGATGTGTGACAGATATGGAAAAAGCCAGAAAGGAATGTACACATTCCAATCCGGCTGATTTCCGAATGGAATATATACATTCCTCTCTGTCTTTGTTTTTTTACTATATGATTATCAGGCAATGCCTGTTGTAAAGATTAATCGGGCTTTCCCCGATGCGTTGTGCTTCAATCACCTCCTTTTATGGCATGAAAAAAGCACTCTAACCTATTATTGGCTAAAGTGCTTTGTAAAACAGTTATTAAATTATTTATCAGTCAGACAAACTTGAAGTTGTCAAAGAGAATTGTTCCAGTATTCCACAGTATTGCCATTCACATCATAGAATGTAATGGTTCCCGCATTTATAGGCAAAACAATCGCAAAAGGTTTATTGCTGTCAATGTCAAGCACTTGAATTGTGTTGCCGTCATCTATTTCAAGCTGTGTTACCTGTTGCTGATTCATAGAAATAAATGCTCGCTCATTATATCCTTCTACAGTGTACTCGGCAATTCCTCTTTGAACCCCCGAAAGTTTTCCACCCCCACGGAAAAAGTATCCAAAGGAAAGACCAGGGCGGTTGACATAGACGGAAAAAGAATGGTCACTCAAATCCTGAGGGTAAGAAATATATGCAGCCATCGTGCTGGAAACGCTTCCATCGACCGTCCAATCATCCTTAATCTTCTGCGACGAACGAATATCTGTCTCCAGCTTAGATGAAGTCACGCCGATCTCATTGTTCGTATAAAGAAAACAAACAAATAAAATACAAACAAGAACAACCCCTATCACAATTTTAAGAAATATTTTTTTCACGCTATCAAAACTCCTTGTCAACTACCGATTTGTAAGTTTCTTTAATCTCACATAGACACAGTATACCACAACTTCTGTGCCTATGCGATAACTTACTGCTTCTTTCGATAAGAACTCATCTTCTCCACCGTTACCTCTGGATAGAAATAAGTCAGTATCGTTGCTCTAGGAATTCCTGCCGCAAGTGCCATCTTTAGCTCCTCTTTCTGCTCAGGTGTATATGACCAATGAAGCATTCGGTTTGTAATAGTATCTTCCCACTTAGGCTTTTCCCTTTCAGGATTCCTTACAGGCTTACCACCAGCGTTTCCACTAGAACCACTGGCAGTTGCTGTACTATCTGCTTTCTGTGATTCATCGACATACTCAAGCTCATTTGCCTGTTCCCTGTCTATCTTTGCTTTCTGCTCTGCTTCATCCTGCATGGAGAATCTTCTGCTTAATTCCGCATCGCCAAGCATCATAAACTGCTCATAGGTTAGAGAATCTATATACACATTCTCGCCCTTATCCTTCAGTTTTTCATAATACTTAACTGCCTTGTCTGAAAGAATCTCAAATGGCGGACCGATAAGATTATTTGCTCCTCTTATCTCGTGAACATAAGGCTCTCCCTTGCCATCTGCTGTCTGGTTAAACATCGGATGATTAAATGGAATAAACTTGTTGTCCATGATAGGATCAAATCCACGGATAAAAATAATACATTTCTTATTATCCAGCTTTCTTACCTCATCGGGTGTAAACAGTTCCCTGCCTAAAACATCATAATTTCTTGACGAGCTTCCCTGCCTCCCCTTTGTCTCTCCGCTTGATTTTTTATCAATCGTGCCTTTTCCAAGCAGTTCCGAGACATACTTGTGCGTACTCTGCTCATTGCCTCCAAGATAGATGAAAGTATCGCAGTTGCCTGGAATGGTTTCCCAAGTATCCTTGAAAAGTGCCTTTAACTGGGCAAAGTTCTGTATGATGATAATACTGGAAATTTCCCTGCTTCGCATTGTAGAAAGCAGCGAACAAAAATCATCTGGCAATGCAACATTCGCAAATTCATCTAACATAAATGTCACATGAATCGGGAGTCTGCCACCGCAGTTAAAATCCGCCTGATAGTACAATTCCTGGAATATCTGAGTATAGAGCATTCCGATAATAAAATTATAGGACTTGTCACTATCGGGAATTACACAAAAGAGTGCTGTCTTCGTCTCTCCATCACCATTGACTCCAATACCTATATCAGATAGATTCAGCTCATCCTTAGAAAGAAGTCGTAAAACCTGCTTATTCTCAAGAAATGCAAGTCTTGAGTTTGCACTGATAATAATGGAACGTACTGTATCTCCTGCACCTCTCATACACTTGTTGTACTGTTTTACTGCCGGATGATTAGCTCCAAGTGGAGAACTCTCCTCTAAGAACTTCATTCGCACATCCAGTTTCGATGCCTTTCCCTGCTCTGTCACTTCTGCTTCTCCAAGAAGCTTCAGTACTGTCTCAAAGTTTCTCTTTGCCGGCTGTACTTCAAGCCATACATAATAAAAGATTGACTGTAAAAATAATCCTTCTGCTTTCTCCCAGAATGGATCACTTGGAGTGGAACCCTTTGGTGTGGTATTACTGATAAGATTGGTAATCAGCTTTACCACGTCCGTTTCCTCTCTGATATAGGAAAACGGATTGTAACAGTCTGACTTATCCATCTCAAGCAGATTGATGACCTTCACATTGTATCCGTTATTCTTTAACATCTGCCCGCAGCTTCTAAGAATCTCACCTTTTGGATCAGTACAGATAAATGAACAGTTATGTGGCATCTGCATCAGATTCGGCTTTACCTCATAAAATGTCTTACCGGCACCGGAACCACCGCAGATAAGAATATTTCCATTGAGCTTCAGCCTTCTGAAATCAAGTGACATCTTCACATTCTGGCTTAGTATTCGATTGAAATTCTCGTCCTTATCCGCCAGTATCTTATTAACCTGCTTTGGATTTTCAAATCTCGCTGTACCAAACTCCTTGCCGGGCATATAGTTTCTCTGGCTGGTGTAATACATAACAATAGCCATCGCATAGATTCCTAATGCAATGGCTACCGCTTTTATAGTATTCGTATTGTAATAGTTTGCAAAGGGAGCAGCACATACTTCATTGAATCTGTTCATAAATTCATTAAATGCCACTCCCTCCGACCACGCACCATTTATCAGATAACCAAGGTACCCCGCTAATACTGCACCCACAAGAATGAATATCAGTGATGGTTTTTTCTTTGTTGTCTGCATATAAAACTACCTCGCTTTCTTGGTAGTGACTGTTTTCTGCTGCGTGGTCTTTTTCTGCTGTTTCTGGACTTTCTCATAACGCTCCCTGACAGATGCCTCCACCTTATCATAATGCGTATAAAGCTCTGTTCCCTTCTGTGTTGTTACAACACGATTCTGGCTGTCATACAGCTTATAATCCTTATTGGAATCGAGAAACGTGAGCATAGTCTTTCCATTATGGATGTCCATAATGTTTTCTTTACGAAGCCATACATATCTTGCTTCGTCTCCCCATGTTCCGGGGATTCTTGTCTTAACTGCATGGTCATTCTCCTCAATAATGAGTTTCTTACTGATTGTAACATCCGAAAGATTGGCATTCTTTGATGCGGCTACTGCCCTCATTCTCTCTGCAAGGTCCTGATATCCTCTGACACGGTTGATAAATGCATCCTTATCCATCATGACTGCATGCGTACCATCTTCCTTCTTACTGCCAAGCACACCGATTGTCTCAAGCTGTTTGATAACACTTTCAGCCTGCTCACCATTGATACTGAAATTCTCCTTGACCTGATCCACACTGATAGCTTTCTTTTCCATTGCAAACATTCCGACCTTTTCGATCAGTCCGTCAATGGCGGTATTAACCCTATCCCCTTCTATCGTGTGGCTTTTCTCGTTTCCCTGCTGTTTCTTCAAAAAATCCATCAGCTTGCCAAGGGATTTTTCATCTCCATTCTTCAGATAATCGTCAAATGTGGCAATCTTACCAAACTTGAGCTTCTGTATCATCATATTCACACGGGGAACTGCCTCTGTATGAAAGATTACCTCACTCAGTCCATCTTTCCTGTTACAGTCTGGAAGTACCGAATACAGGATTCCATACTTCTTTGCCATCTTTTCAACCTTTTTCATATCTTCGGTATTAAACTGCAACACCTGTAAATCGCCACCTTTTAAGATCAGCTTTCTCATGGATGTCTTGCCAAGTGACTTTTCATAATCAAGCATCCCTTTTAAGAAATCTATTGCCTTCTGCATGGCAGCAATGCCGCCGCTTCCTACCTTCATGGCAATCTCAATGCCATCATAAGCTACACGGATGATCTGCACCGCTTCCTGAATCTCTTCTGCCATTATCGCACCTCCACTTTCTCTCTGACTGTTGTTTTAAGCGTTTCTGTCTCTGTAGTACGGATTTCCTCGGCTGATACATCAATACCATAAGCAGTCAAAATATCTGCCAGATGATTGATTGCTTTCTCCTCCTCGATACGATACATTTCAAGTGCCACAAGCAGGTTTTCCACCTGTTCCACCCATGCAGGCTTCATATCATATTTAGACCTGTATGTGACCATAATCTCGTCCGACTCAGCCTTATCCGCTGAATGTGCCAAAGCTTCAATAAGAGAAATCGTGTCTTCCTTGCTGCCACTTCTGAATGCGAACTGGACAACAAAGTTTTTCTCTTCCTCTGTAAACTGATGCTCCACACCATTCATTTCTGTTACTGCTTCATTTACTACTGCTAAATTCATAAGTTCCTCCTAATCTGCCATGCTGTTTTCAAGCACAGCAATCTCAATGATCTCCTTCATCTTTTCCGCTGAAATGTTGTTGTTTATAAGCTCTACAAGCTGTGACTCAGTAAGTCCCTTTTCTATTGCACTCTTAATCTGCACAAGCTGCGCCGGAACAAGGTCTCCCGATGCAACCAGCTTTACAATATCTGCCCTTGACTTTTTCTTAAATGACAGTCTTGCAAAAAGACTTGCCACTCCGCTGTTGCTGCTCTTTCTCACACTTCGCTCAATCGGAAGTCTCTGCACCACATTTCCAGTACCATCAACTACCGGAATCTGATAATAGACCGGAATCCCGTTTGCCACAGCCTGCATATTCTGAGGAACTGCAACTGTATCAACCATCTTTTTATCTGCCTGTGATACGGACTGGCTTTCCTGCGGCTCTGCCTTACTTTCTGCCTCTTTCTTATTCTCTGTGGCAACACTTATGATCTTATCTTCCAATGACTCTATTCTGTCTCCCATACGCTTCATCTCCTTATCCTTTTTCTCAATATCATCCCTGAGTCTTGCAATCGTACTGCTTGCCTTATTCAGTTCATTCTGCTGACTGTTGATAAGAGCATCCTTATCCTGGTTCTCCTTGACCAGACGCTCCCTGACTTCCTCATCATCTTTGGAAGTTTCTATTTCAGAAAGCTTCTTATTCAGGGCATCATACCTTTCATTCTGATGATTGATCTTTGCAACCACTTCATCCATCTGAGCTACAAGACTTTTCACATACTCTAAATCCTGTGGCATCTGCTCTTTGGCTTTATTAAGCTTATCTAATACCACATCAAACATCCTGCGCATGTTTACTGCCGTATCATCTTTTTGGACTACCTCTCTGATTGCATCAATCGGCACACCTTTTTCATAGTAATCCAATGCTGTCTGCATCTTAGGTGCTGCCATCCTGCTATCTTTCAGCAGCGTTAACAACTCTTCTGATACACCCTTATGCAGACATTTTGATAACACCTTCATCTGCTCAATGTCATAACTTTTGTTAAGATACAGATCGATTTCATCATCAGTCAGTCCATATTCATAATCGCTTTTGACAAGAGCAATAACCTCACTGTCCATATGCTTATTACGAAGAATCTGTATCTTTCTCTCAATCGCCATTTCACTTAATGGCTCTCTTTTTTCTTCCATATATGCCTCCTAACCACTAAAAAAACAGCCTAACGTACCGGCTGTTCTTTTCTGTCTCTTATCGTTTCTTTGTCATACTGCTTCTCTTCTGCCGAAGCTGATACCGTAAGTTCCTTCCATATTGATCTTCCAAGATTAAGTTCCTTTGATACCGCCCGTTCTGCCTTACAGTCCTGTGCATACTTGCTCTCATATTTTTTTCTAAGACTCTCGACCTCTTCCACACTGTATCCCTGTGCCAGAAGCTCAGTGTTAAGCCTTTCCCATGCATTGTGCTCATCTTCAAAGAAGGTATCCCCACTCTGATAACACGATTCCGCATCATCAAGCCCCCGGATCTGTTCAGCCTTGTCAAAAATATCTTTGAATCTTTCCTTAGCCTTATAGGTCTTACTCTTTTCCTTTGATGCTTCTTTTTTCTTATCCATCAGATTATCAAGTACCGATACAAGTTCTTCCGCACTCTCAATCTTATGCCTTACCAGAAATAGATACTGCTCCTGCAGCTTATGCATCTTTCGGATATCATCCTTATACTTCCATCCCTGACTATATGGCTTCTTTTTCAGCTTTCCAATCCGGTAAAGCTTTGCATAATATCTTTTCTGCAAGCCTGACATCTTCGCCCTGCGGTATCTTTTGACATAGCACTTTACTATCGCTGCCTGTTTTTCCTCATTCTGTGACTGGTAAAAAGATAAATCTTCCTTAGCAATACGCTCCACAATAGCTTCCTGTGAATAATTCTCGCCAAGAGTCTTACATCTTCTGAATCTTGTCATCCCCTGTGGTCTGACTGCCAGATACTTTCCCTGCTTGACCTCATATCCTTTTTCCGACAGCAGTTCCAGAAATCCTCTCAAATCATTTGCCTGTAAAATGCAGGCATCCAAATCTCTTTTTATCATATCTGCCCACACAAAGCTGCCTTCACGATATTCGCTCCAATCCTTATAATTCTCGTGCTGTTTCTCTTTGCTGCCATCCTCCACATCTATAATGGAAAGACCATACTCCTGACACAGCTTATTGGTAATCGGCTGGATATACTTTGCCCAGTCACCTTTCTCGTAGCGATACTTTTTCCCATCCACAAAGCTTACACTGTTAAATACAATGTGTGAATGAACATGGTCTGTATTATCATGAACCACAAATACCGCTTCATAGGCATCGCCAAGATATTCTGCTACAAACTTCTGTGTTATCTCAAAAGCCCTGTCCGGTTCCACCTCATCCTCTTTGAAGGAAAGAATGATGTGATACCCCTGTCGCTTGTCTGTTTTTCCAAACTGCTTCTTTGTATCAATCATCTGTTCAAAAGCCATATCTGCCTGACAGTTAACAGCTCCCACAAGTCTTCCTCTCTGAGTTTTCTCAGGATTCATCACATAATCCAGTGCCCGTTTCAAATGCCTTGCATGAAAAGAATTCCCGCTGTCCTTCATGTGAAGTATCTTACTGATTGCCAATCTTTACCACCGCCTCGCTGACAGACTGATTCAGCTTTTTCATATATGCCACAAGCTGTTCCTTATCTTTCTTGGAATACAGCTGTGCATTGCTGTTAAATACAATCTGATTGATGTTAATGCCGATTCGGTTTATCTCATTGATAAGCTCTTTAAGAAGTTTCCTTACTTCCGGATAATCATTTGGTTTCTGACTGATTAGAAGCCTGATATATTCGGCTTCATTCATTCCATTTGCCTTTGCCTTATCAGAAAGTACCTTCGCTTCCTGTGGCATAAGTCTTAGTGTTTTCCTTATACAATGAACTTTATCCGCCATAGAATCACCTTCCTCTCTTACCCGTACTGTATTCTCTTACTCCTTCTGCTACTGTTACAGCAGCTTTTTCCAGTTCTTTATTACCCAGCTGGGCAATAACCCTGTCTGCAAGCTCTGTAGCAACTTCTATAAGTTCCTTACCATAACAGGTTTTATCAAACAATCTGTCCAGTCTCTTTTCATCTGCTTTCAGACTTTCATACTTGCTCTGATACTCGTTATAGTCGTTAAAATCCTTTGGATCACTCCTGTGTGCTTCCGCATCAAGTATCAGTTCATAGTTCCATTCACAGACAATATCTATAACATCATCTATCGGGTATGGTTCAATTTCACCATTCTCCTCAGCTACATCCTGCCTGTACATCTTCCCATCTGAATCTATGCCAATGGCATAATCATGTCCTTCCATATAGTTAAGCAGAATTGCAGCATCTTCTATCGAAGGGTTTAGTAAGATATCAAATGTGTCTGCCCAGGCAATAAGTTCCTCTGGTTCTGCGATTATTGTAAGTTCTTTATCCATTGCTTTCCTGCACCTCCCTTATCCGTGTTTTGTATATCTCTTCCACCCACACGCCTGTCTGAATCTCTTAGGTTTACGGCTAGATACGCATTAGAGACATCTCTGTCCTAATGCCATCTAGTTAGGGAGAAAATCTCCCTAAAACCCTCTGTTTATGGAAGTGGGGGCGCTTTTTGCCCCCACTTTGCTACTTTGGGGGCGCTTTCTGCCCCCACTTTGTTATTTTGGGGGCGCTTTCTGCCCCCACTTTTATACTGACTTTCATCCGGATTTTGTCGTGTCCGAATTGCGGGGGCGCTTTTCGCCCCCACTTTGACATTTTGGGGGCGCTTTCTGCCCCCACTTTGCTGTTTTGGGGGCGCTTTCTGCCCCCACACATCAAAATCCGGTTTCTCATGCCCTGACTGGTTCATCTGCTCTCTGATTCATCTGGTTCAGATTAAGCTTTGCAGCCACAAGCCACTCGTTGTAATCCTTATATCCGGCTGGAGGCGGACAGTCTTCTACCTCATATCCAAGCTCATAATACTTTCTCATAAGTTCAGCTGCTGCTTTTCTCCCCGGCTCATCTCCATCAAGGCAGAACCGGATGGAAGTTATCTGCGGATGTTCCCGAAGAAATGTTTCAAGTGGTGCATCTGCAAGCATCCCAAGTGCCAGCTTATTTGATTCATAATCCGTGAAGATATCCACATAACTCATAAGGTCGATTGCAGCCTCAAATACTACAAGCTCTGTACTGTTAACATTTACCACATTAAATCCATAGTTCTTATCATTGCCTGTGACATCACACTTGAATGGCTTGCCCTGCTTATCAAACACTCCACGCATACTTGCAAATCTTGTCACTCCATTTTTATCATTTCCTTTGAAAACAACATTGTGGTAATGCCTGCTCTCATAAATCAGTCCATCTTTTAAAAACAGATCTATGACAGTCCTGCTGATTTCTCTCTCCTGATTCAGATATGAAATAAGATAGGAATTATCTCCCGCCGGTTCCGGTAGGACAAATGGCTTTCTCTCCTCTGCCTGCTTCTGCGATACCTGATGAACAAGTGGCTGCTTTACAGGATTCTCGATCCTTCTATATCCTGCAAAATCTAAAAGCCAGAACACAGCCTCTTTTACACTCATTCCACAAAACACCCGCAAGAAATCTACCTGTGAGCCGCCATTGTTGCCTTTGTCAAATTGCCTTGACCATCTGTACCAATGGCTTCTGTTATAGATACGGATGGAATCCATCTCCTTTAAAGTGTGGTATTTGCCAATCCTCTTTACTGTATACCCAAGGCTTTCAGCAACTGCACACAGGTCAACACTCTTTGCTATGGCAAGCTCTTCATCCGTAAATCTTCCATCCATGCTTTCACCTTGCCTTTCCCTGCTCTGCTACAAGCGGTGACTTGATATCAAGTGTCCGGTAATCTGTGCTCAGGGTAATCTTAGGATTATCAATCATGCCTTTTTCCCTGAAACTGAAAAATTCACGATTGTCTCCACCGACTATGATATGGTCAATGAGCGGTATTCCCATCAGTTCACACAGCTTGTTCATGCGGTCTGTCATCATCGTGTCTGCCTTGCTTGGGAATACATTTCCGGATGGATGACAATGGATTAACATCATGCTTGCGGCATTGCTTAAGATACTTGATTTAAACAGTTCTCTCGGATGTGCCATTGCCTCATTTAAAGAGCCAACACTTGCAAAATGCACATTGATAGGTTTTAAATCTGACCTTAGATTGACCACACACACTACTTCCCTGTCAAACTGGCACATACAGTCTCCCATGACAGCAGCTATATCCGCCGGATTATTAAAGGTGTGCTCCAAATAAATCGGAGCATCCTTTACAAGTCTTACCGAAACCACATCAAGCTTGAAGTCATTCTTCTTTGGCATCAGACACCGCCTCCTCTCCAGACTCGACACGGATAACAAAGTCACCTTTCTGGCTGTTTATGAGAGCAATGAGTTCTTCCATTGTAAGTTCCTGCTCCATAGCTGCCTCCTATCTGGACTTTTCCTTCGCGTCATATACAAGGGGAGGTTCTGCAACGATACCATCAAGTCTCTTGTTTGGTGTATCAGTTGCAAGGGTGAGTTTTCTTAAATCCTTATCATAGTGATATACCTGATTGGAAAGTCTCTCGTCCAAAGACACCTCCTGCATATTTACCTCGACTACCATCTGTGCAAGCATCTCAGGGCTTCCCATATCTGAAGATACTGCAATAACCTCATGCACGCTCGAAGGGAGAATATAAAGGTCACTCTCTAAACTCTCTGCCAGCTCATGAAGCTCATTCTCATAAAGCATGGACGCTGCACCATTGATACCCTTTTCATTGGAAATCACCCACATCGTCTGCTCCGGTGGAATCTCAGCTATCATCATCTCTGCGATCTCCTGTGGCATCCCATCCCTTGCGAACATTTCTCTCATAATGTCATTCATGCTACGAACGACAGGTGGGAAGAGTCTTCTTGTGTTTTCCGCTGCACACTTAAAGAGCTGTTCCTCGCTCATTCCAAGTCTTTTCGCAAATTCATTTGTAATTTTTGAACTCTGCACCGCATCCTTATCGGCACTGATTATTACCTTATACACAATAGAAAGATCCTGAAACTCCCTGTGAGGCACCTGTTCCAAAAATGTTTTATTCTGCTCTGTATTGATGAGCTGGAATACAATCTTCTCGTTAGCATCCTTCATAATGCTGTCCACATCAACAACCGGAGCCTGCTCATATGCCCTTTCCATAAAGTCACATGCAGCCATAAGTGTTTCCTCAAGATCCCCACAGTCCTGATACTTCTTATACATGTCATTGATATAAATCGTAGGCGAAATGTTCCTGCCTTCTTCTCTTAAGATGATGCCATCAAGAGTCACATTCACCTTTTCCACGGGTTCTGCCACAAGCTCCATTCCTTTGAACTTCTCAGGCATATAATCCATAAACTTTTCTTTTACTACTTCCTTAAAAATCTCGTAATTCATCATATTACGGTTCCTCCTTAATCTAAAAAAGCGGGGAACATAAGTTACTGGCTTACATTCCCCGCAAGGTTAATTTTTACTGTTTATTCTTTTTCTTTCTTCCACGAAGTCCGACTCCGACACCAGTAATAAGTGCAAGTGCACCGATTCCAAGATAAAGAAGCGGATTTGCATTGTCACCTGTCTGTGGAAGCTTAGGCTCTGTCGGTACATTGACAAGCTTAAGTGTTGTTACAACAACTTCCGGTGCATTGTCATCATATCGAAGAGTTACATCGTGAGCTGTTTCATCAAGGATATATCCATCAGCTGCTTTTGTCTCAACTACTGTATAATGGATATCTTCCTTAAATGAACCATCCTCATTGTAAGTACAGATAGGAAGCTCCTTGCTCTCTGCATGACCATTCTTGTCAGTAGTGAGTGTATCAAGCACCTTTCCGTCCTTATCCCTTACTTCAAATACAACACCCTCGATTGGCTTTCCGGTTACTTTGTCAGTTTTCTCAATGACAATCTTACCGACTGCCTGTTCATCTTTCATGGATACCTTCTGGATTTCTGCTGTCTCCTTTACTTCAAAGGTTACATCACTTGCCACCTTATATCCATATGGTGCAGATTCCTCTCTGAGTGTGTACTTTCCGACAGGAAGTCTCTCAATCATATGCGTCTTTCCTGCCTCTGATGTCCAGCTCTCAACAAGCTTTCCATCAGCATCAATAACTGAAATCTTTGCTCCAGGCAATTCTTTCTTGCCTGTGATATCAGTCTTTGAAATTTCTACCTTGATCGGTGCATTTTCAAATGCTGCCTCAAACTCGATAACCTTTACCTTATCTCCCTGATATGAAGCATCCACATCAAATGTCTTATCTGACTTCACATAGCCCTTTGGTGCCTCAAGTTCTTTGACATAATACTGTCCAAGTGGAAGGTCAGAGGTAAATGTTACTTTGCCATCCTTTCCAGTAACACCTCTCTCAATCTGTGTATCTGCTTTGACAATAACCTTTCCATCCTTATTTACGATATCTTCTTTCGCAAATAAACCAAATACAGCACCTTCAAGCTCTTTCTTTGTCTCTGAATCCGTCTTGGTTACAGTAATCTGCACTTTCTGACGCTCATTTGTCACATCCATTCCTGCAAATACAACCTTTGTATTCTGATCGATATAGGAAAGATCTGCCTCAATCGGTGTCTCATCTAATACAAATCCATCAATGGTCTTTGTCTCAACAAGATAATACTTGCCAAGTGGAAGGTCATCAATTCTAGCGATACCCTTATCATTTGTCACGATGGTTGCCACCTTGTCTCCTGCCTTGTGATATACAGTGTTAAGTCCGTCAGCACTTACGATATCCTCTTTTGCATATACATCAAAAGTTACTCCTGCAAGGCTGTCCTTGAAGAAATTGAAGATAAAGTCATACCAGTAACCCTTCATAAGAGTAGTATCTGTTACAAATTCGCCGTCCTTATTGATGACGATGGAACCTGTAGGAACTTCATCCTTCATCTCTACATGCTGCACTTTGCCCGTGTCCTCTACTGTAAACTGGATATCTGCTGCCTTGAGATATCCGTAAGGAGCAAATTCCTCACGAAGAGTGTAAGTCTCTCCAACTACAAGTCTCTTGATTACATGTGCTTCCTTAGCATCAGATGTCCATGTGTCTACCACATTTCCATCCTTATCAAGTACAGTAAGTGTTGCACCTGTAAGCTCTGCACCGCTTGTGATATCTGTCTTTGTAAACTCAAAGGTTGTAGGAGTGTTCTTATACTCGCTGTTATATACAGCAGTCTTAACATCCTGTCCCTGATATTTTGTATCAAAGTTTACTGCTTCCTCACTTGTCACATATCCGGCAGGCTTTACAAGCTCCCTTGCAACATATTTTGCAAATGGATAATCCTTAACAAAAGCAATCTTTCCATTCTCATCAGATGTTGCCTTCTCAAGAAGTGTACCTTTCTCGATAATAACCCTGCCATCAGCATTCCTTATATCCTCATCTGCATAAAGACCAAATACTGCACCTGCAATCGGTGTATTATCTTCTGCATCAAGCTTGGTCACTGACATATCAAGCTTCTGTCTGTCATCTGAGAAAGTAAGGCTTTCCTTGATAACAGGTGTCTTATCATCCACATATGTGAATGTGACTTTCTGCTCATTTGGATTTAACACATATCCGTCAGGAGCTGTTACTTCAACAACTCTGTACTGACCAAGAGGAAGATTCTTGGCTACTGCCTTTCCATCTTTTCCTGTTGTAAGAGTTGCCACAAGGTCGCCCTTGCTGTAATACTTTGTACGGTTGCCATCTGCATCCTTCTGGTTGTCTGCTGTGTAAATATCCTCGGCAGCATAAACTTTGAATTTTGCTCCGGCAAGTGAGCCTTCCTTATAAACAAACTCTTTCTCATATGAGCTTGCAAGAAGTCCACCCTTAAATCCGTCAAGTACCTCTCCCTTCTTTTCTACAGTCAGCTCTCCGACTGCAGGGGCATCGGAATATTCCACTGTGATGATGGCATCATTGGTATCTCCATCTGTCTCAAATGCTGTATCTGTATCAACTGAAATGTTGATATAGTTATCATTCACCACATATCCGAATGGTGCTTTTACCTCTTCAATGCGGTAGTTTCCGATTTTGAGTGCTTCCGGTAAGATTAAGTCTCCATCCTCATCAGTAAAGAATGAAGTATGCTTAACCTTTGACGGATAAGTTGTGTACTGGGTTACATATTCGTTCTTATCAATATTGAAGATCTTAAACTCTGCATTTGGCACAAGCACTGTCTGCTTTGTATCGGAATCCTTCTTGATTACACGAAGCTTTGCAGTAAACTCCCTGTCAAGGAATACTCTCCATGTCTGAGGCTTGTCAGGATGATTCTCGCTGATTTTTACCTCAAATGGCTTGATTGTCTTCATGTTATGCGGTGTCTTTGACTCAACTACCACATAGGTTCCATAAGGAATTGCAATGGAAACTGCATGTCCCTTGTCATCGGATGTGATTGTTGTTGCTCCGTTTTCCCCGATTACTACCGGAGTTGCCTTGTCATAGTCATAACTTCCATCTGCCTTTACGGATAAAGAAGATTTTAAGTATGCTGTGAACTCTGCACCTGCAAGCAGTCCTGCTTCAGTATCATCGCCATTGTCAGATACCTTGATAAGCTGGAATGGCTGCTTGATGACCTGCTCTGCTGAGGTTGTGCTTCTTGATACCTCTGCTACAAGGTCTCCCTCATAGTCACATACTACATCGTGCTCCTCTTCGTCTAAGAGATACCCCTCTGATGGAGTGATTTCTTTCACATAATAGTTTCCAAGGTAAAGGTTATTGACCTCTGCTTCGCCATTCTTATCTGTTGTAAGTGTTGCTACAAGGTCACCTGCTTTGAATACAGCTCCTGTTGCTCCGTCCGGATGCACGATATCGTTTCTTGCATAAAGACCATAAACTGCACCTTCAAGGCTTGCATCTCCCTGGGCAACTGCCTTGCCTGATTCCTTGTCTACCTTGTAGATATGAATCTTTGCTGTAGTTCTGTCATTTACAAATGTGTGGCTGAATGATGCCTTTGCCTGTGTTTCAGGTAATACATTGAAATTGAAGCTGTAAACATCTTTACTGTTTCTGATATACGCATATGGTGCCTGTGTCTCTGAGATATAATATCCGTTAGAGATTGGCAGATCCACGCTGTAGCTCGCCTTTCCGTCCTCACCTGTAGTTACTGTTTCAAGAGCTGTACCCTTTGTCACAATAACCTGTCCGGCATAGTTTTTGATGTCATTTCCGGCATAAAGTGTGTACTTGCCGCCATCAAGAGGGTTCTCTGTGTCAGAGTCCTTCTTTACGACAGATACATCCGCTTTCTGTCTTGTATTCTCAATCGTAGCTGATTCATACTGTACTGTCACAGTCTGGTCCTTATACTCAACTGCTACTGTCTGAGGTGTGGTATTGATTGTATACCCGTCAATGCTCTTAATCTCAGTAACCACATAAGTTCCAAGATGAAGGTCAGATAATACCACCTGTCCGTCAGTTCCTGTTGTAAGGCTTTCTGCTACAACATCGCCAGCACTATACACCTTTGTACCATCTGCCTTGTAGATATCTGCTCCTGCTGTCACCTTAAATGTTGCTCCCGGAAGCTTCTTTTTCTCATAAATAAAGTTACTTCCATTCCATGAGCTGAGCACTTCACCTTCCTTGTAGATTGTGATTGCTCCAAGCTGCTCCTTATCTGTTGCAGAGATTCCGGTTGTCTGTCCCGCTCTTACAGTAAGAGTATGAACCTTACCGGAAAGAACATAGCCCTTTGGTGCTGTAATCTCTTTTACATAATAAATGCCTGCGACAAGTGCAGCTGACTTTGCATATCCGTTTCCATCTGTTGTCATGGTCTGTACTCTGTTTGTGCATCCGCTGTCAGAATAAATTCCATAGACTGCACCGGAAAGCTTCACTCCGCTTGACTCATCTGTCTTTGTAAGCTCACCATATCCGATGTTCTCTGTCTTGACCTTGATATAGGCTTTGACAGGATCTGCTGTCGGTCTTTCAGAAATAAACTCCTGATATCCGCTCTTTCCTGTAAGCCAGAATACACAGCTTGATGTTGTCTCAACCTTGCCAGCATTGGATGTGAATGTTCCTGTTGTAGCTGTGGTATTCACGCTCGTTGAAGAGATTGTAATACTGTTGCCATTCTTATCAACAGAATATCCACTGATGCCAAAATCAAAGTCTGATAAGACACCATTGCTGTCAGATAATGTTGTTTCAAATCTCTGACTTCCCTCATTCCACTTCAACTCATAAGTTGGTGCCTCACTGGTTCTGCGTGATGCAAAACTTGGAAGCGTTGCATTGTAGGAACTGCTGATATTGTCTCTGAGCCTCTCATAATAGCTGTATGAAGAATCAGGACTTGGTGCTGTGTTACAGAGCTTTCTTGCTGCCGAATCACCACTTCCGGTTCCAAAGATATCTGCTACAATAACCCATACCATTGCCTGAGTTGCGATATACTCATCGCACTGACTGTTGCTTGGTGCCGCCTTTTGTGTACTGTTAAACCCATAATAAAGGCAGTAACTTAAAAGCTTTCTCTGCTGTGCTGACATTGATGTGCTCGCATCATCGTAGCTGTTCATAAGCTGACCGCCATCTGCTCTTAATCCGAAATTCATACAATATGCAGAATTTCCGTCAAGAATTGAATACAGAATCTTGCCATGATTATATCCAGGCTTCAGCTCACTTACTTCTCCGGAATTTTTGACTGACGCATTCCAGAACGCAATATTTGCCTGCGGACTGGCTGCAAATGCTGTTGTTCCATTCGTAAAGAGTGTTCCAACCATTGTGAGCATAGCCATAAATCCTGCCATAAAACGCTTTAGTTTCTGTTTCATGTGCTCTTTCCTCCTTAATTTTCGCATAAAAAGAGAAAGACATAAGTTTATGGCTTACATCTTTCTTCCTTCTGCTTCTATTCGTTTTTATTTATCTGTGACATCGAAACTCGTAATAGTCTGTGCCGCCTGTCGTGTAAACTCCATCATAACTGATGTAGAATACCGGATCTGTTTCCAAAAGTAACATACTTGCAATATATTCTGCGATTGCATCCTCAGATGATAACCGCTGTCCATCAATGGTACTTGCTTTGTTGAGGTCTGTCTCTACAAACACACTATAATAAGAGCCTTCCATACCATCGTAAGGATAATACTCATTGTACTCTTCCTGCGTGATACTGCCGTCATTCAAATGATTCTGTAAATTCTGCTGTGTGGTAATCATCCCTCCTGCCTGACACTTTGCTGTTGCAAGTGACACAACATTCTGTGGACTGTACGCCACGGATGCCGGCTTTGGATTGCTCACATTGTCTTTCGGACTGTCTGTAGTCTGACCACCATTACCTGCATTACTCTGATTTCCACCAGCTTCCTTATTACCACTTGCAGGAGCTTTCTGTTCCGGCTCGTCATTCTGCTCTGACTTTTCTTTCTGCTTTGAAGCAGTTTCATTATCAGCAGACTGGTTATCTTCCTTATCAGTCTTCTCTTCTGAATCTTTAACCTCGGCAATATCTTTCTCTGTCTCTTCACTTCCAGCTTCGGTTGTGACCTCTGTGACAGCTTCCGTTGCCATTGCTACTTCTTCAGTTGGCTTTACGCTTTCCGTCTGTTTCTCTGTCTGATTATCAGCCTTTTCCTTACCACCATTACAGGCAGCCATTGAAAAGACCAGTACTGCGGATAATAAGATAATACTTATCTTCTTCATAGTAATCACCCATCCCTTCTCCGCAAGAGGGACGGGCTATGTGTTCCGTGCCATCCACCCTTGCGGTGAACTATTTATCTGTAATGCACGGGACACATAGGACTGTCCCGTATTCTGTGCATCTTAAACTCCTTTCATTATACCAGCTCTCTTATTTTAAAGAAATACTGCATAAGTCTTCTGTTTTTCTTATAATTTAAGAATAAACCCTTTACCTGCATACGCTCACCTCCTCTCAGAATGTACCCATTCTTACGAATGAAAGAAATATCCTTGCCACCATAGCGAATAGAAGAAGAATTATTCTGGCAAGTCCTAAGACCAGCTTCAATGCTCCAAGAATTATCCTTAATATCCACTTGAGGATCTCTAAAATCACTGTTCCTACGACTTCCATAACTCTTCTCATAATAATCAGTCTCCTTTCGACATCCATCCCATTGCAAGTCCTGCAACATCTGCATCATCCATAACATCTTCTGTAGGTTCTTGTGCTTCACTATTGGCTGCCTGCATTAGTACCGGCTGACCAACATTCATCCCGGATATCACTCCGCCTAACAACTTTATTACCTCTTTTCTAGCCTCATTTGTTGCTGCTTCAATGACCTCTTCCTTAATGTCATCAATATCTTCTGACCGGATATATTCAGCCCGCTCTTTTTCCTTCTTCTTGATAACAAAGGTTTCTTTTCCATAATTATCAATGTAGAACTGAATCGCATCTATGATGAACTGATTCTTAGATTTGAAAATCTTCGGATCAAGGTTCTGAATCACATCATTGATTTTCACATGCTGTGGATTGCTCATGTTAAGGCGGACAGAAGTTTTTACTTCATATTCAAGTCTTCTTCCCATCATCTGCCTCCTTATGATAAACGCCTAGTGCTTTTAAGTCCTATCGTGGCAAGCTGCTCATATCCTCTTGCATTTGCCTTTACATCAAGGTTATAGGAAATGTTCTTTGCATCGTGACTGCCAAAATTCTTCATCACAACTGCCCCTCCACCGACAAATACAATCGGTGTAGTCTTTAAGTTATACCCAAACTCACGGATTGAGTTATATACCTTATCAACAAAATCCTCTATCTCTGCCTTAATAATGGCAAAGTATTCATCATCAATATCTGACCTGCCATATCGCATGATGTTCTGTATCTCTGACTCGTCTACCTCTCCGTTAAGCTGTCTTACACACTGTTCATTGATAGAACGCATACAGGTAATAAGACCTTTTGGTATCGTCACACACTTTGATTCATCCGGTGACTTGTTGATTACCGGCATAATGTCGATTGTCCAGCTACCGATATCTACTATCAGCGTTTTCTTTGCCATTGTAGGTATCTTGTCCACTACTGCTGCATAACACTGAGGAAATATTGCCACATCATCAATTTCAATATAATACGGCTCATTCTCATATTTGAAGCTTACACGCTTATTCTTTGTCAGGTACTTGATAAAGTCATTCTTCTCAGCTCCAAACCTTGTAAGTGGAAGTCCTACAGCAAGGAATACCTTTGCCTCTGCAAGACCTCTTCTTTTAAGTTCCTTAGCAACTGCTGCAAGAGTGAGAAGATAAAAGCTGTCATCTTCGACCTTTGTATCCTTTACTTCCTGCCTCACAGTTCCAACCTTATAGAACTTTCCTTCATACTCAAGTACATCGCCGAAAAGTGCCGGAGTTGTTGTAATCTCCTTAACACCTGTGACAAATACCTGAGAGATTGTTTTCATCATTGACCAACCATGATCAATGCCGATTACTTCTAACTTGTTATTCATATGTTTTGCACATCCTTTCTTCTTAAACAGCCACTTGAACATCTTAACCACCTACTTTCCTATCAGCTTTCGCATACAAGGAAAACAATAACCATTCCCCTGATAATATGGACATCCGACACATTCCGTCGGAAGTTTCTGTTCTTTTTTCTTAGATGGTTTACAACATGTTCCATTGGCACATCTGTTGTTATGTCCCCAGAAGAATCTACAATGCATACAATCTTTTAATTCTCTTTCAAGCTTTTCTTCTGGAGATACAAACCTGCGTTTCTTATGCTTATCTCTTTTTTCAACTGTTCCCACCAGAGCTCTCCTCCCTTCCAAGGAGTGATTGCTCTCTTATCTGTTCCATTGTCCTGTCCGACTCTCCTGCCGTCCTAGCTAACGAATACAATACGATAAGAACAATAATTATTAATGCTATGCTAAATCCCATCATCACTTTATCCTCCTTCAAATTAGTTGCCATATAGACAAAATTTGAATTTGGAAGTGATATAGTCTACATGGCTATGCTTAATGCTAAGCATGTAGGTACACGCCAGTCTTCTAGACTCCTATATCGCCCCGTGTACAAAGAGGTGTTCTCACCTCCGGGAGTTACAGACGAGCCACAAAATGTGTTTCACGACGCCCTTCTGAATTATCAGAAGCACTATCTCTTCTTTTAGCCTTTTGAAGATAAGGACGAACTTCTCGCCCTCTGTGGTTAATTATCCTTACGCAACATGCCGATTCCTTTTACCAGATTTCCATCCAGCTTCTCGCCCTTCATCTTTCGATCCATCAGACTACTAATATGATAGCTGTGACTTTCATCCTCCAGGTACATGCCCCGTAATTTTACTACCTACAGAAATTCTGTAGTGCAAACTACTTTGCAAATCTGTAACTGATTATTCAATTGTTATGTCCAATCTCTCTTGGACAATTGATATTCTACAATGCACTTTAATTTTACGGAAGTGACACCACTGGTGTATTTTTACGAATTTTCACCAGTTTTTGGTGTATTTGTCATTTCCTTTAATTTGTCCCATGTATGCTTAGGCAGTTCTCTTGCCGGCTCTCTGAATCGTTCAAGATATTTTTCAAATAATTCCGTATTGATTAATGCTGAATTACCGACTTTATAGACTGCTCCTGCCTCTCTCGCAATTACTATGATTCTCGATTTACTTATCCCATAAATAATCGCTCCTTCCTCTGCATTGACAAATTTTTTCATAAAATCCTTTGTATCTGAATAGCACTTATATGAGTAACTCATTCATCAGTCTCCTTTCACATTTGGCAATGGATGTTTCATTTCTGTTGGCGGTTCTCTGAATTGCTCCATATATTCATCAAACACCTCCAGATTAATCAGAATAGTATTTCCTTTTGCTTCGCCTATCTTATATACAGCTCCAGCTGCTCTAGCCATTTCGATAAATCTATGATGTCCTATGCTGTAAGTCATTGAACCCTCTCCGATTCTCACAAACTTCTTTTCCACAATTTTATTTGAACTAGGAACTCTTGCAGAATGTTTCATAAATTTCATCAACCTTTCCTTATGTACTAATATAATCTTTGCAAGCTGATATCTTGCTCCAGCAGCCAACGCTATATCCATTGCCTCATCTTGTGTTACATCTAATAAAGCCATTACCTCATCAATACGAATAAATCTTGGTTTTACAGTTTCTTTTCTATAGGCACAAACTGAACCACTCAATGTATTTACCATAACATCACCTACTTATAAAACTCAGAATCTGTAATATGAAAAGTTTCAAGATACTTATCCAATATTTCTGTATTAACAAGTACAAGCTGACCAATTTTATAACAAGCCTTGGCATCCTTAGCCACTTCTTGAAATTTTGTCATTCCCATACTGTACATCTTTGCACCATCTGAATATCTTACAAACTTTTTTGCATCCTCATATCTATCTTTCTTCTTTGATTCATTCATTGCTGTGCTCCTTTCACTTTGACTTCATAACAAATGACGTATTTTCTCCATAACGCAAAAAAGAGGACATCTTCTAAATTTCTTTAGAAAATGTCCTCTTAGTAGTTCATATTTGATTGAATCTTTTTCTTTTCAGATTGTGTACTCTTTCATACTGATGTAAATGACTATGCCAAAATACGTCTTTTAATGCGTCCTTTGACGTACTCAAATGCCTCAACCCCGCATAAACACTAGGTTTATTTATCCAAGCTCTTCATTGTCGGGAACAACAAAACATCCCGAATCGCCGGAGAATCCGTCAGCAGCATCACCAGCCTGTCAATCCCATATCCAATCCCTCCGGTAGGCGGCATTCCGATTTCCAATGCATTCAGGAAATCCTCATCCGTATGGTTTGCTTCCTCATCCCCCGCTGCAAAAGCCTCCTCCTGTGCGGCAAAACGCGCCCGCTGGTCAATCGGGTCATTCAGCTCCGAATAGGCGTTGCACATCTCACGGCAGGTAATGAACAATTCAAAACGCTCCACATAATCCGGCTTGTCCGGCTTTCTCTTCGTCAGCGGCGATATCTCCACCGGGTGATCCATAACAAAAGTCGGCTGCACCAAATGCTCCTCGACGAATTCCTCAAAGAACAGACTCAGAATATCGCCCTTTGTATGGCGGGCTTCATAATGCACGCCCTTTTCATCCGCAATCCGCTTCGCCTCTTCCGTATTTCCTATCTGGTCAAAATCAACGCCCGTATATTCCTTTACCGCCTCTGTCATGGTAATCCGTTTAAACGGACTGCCCAGATCAATTTCCACGTCTCCGTAAGAAATGGTCGTCGTGCCACACACTTCCTGCGCCACATGGCGGAACATATTCTCGGTCAGGTCCATCATTCCGTTATAATCCGTATATGCCTGATACAGCTCCATCAGCGTAAACTCCGGATTGTGCCTTGTATCAAGCCCCTCATTCCGGAATACCCGGCCGATTTCATACACACGCTCCATACCGCCCACAATCAGTCTCTTCAGATACAGTTCCAAAGAAATCCGCAGCTTTACATCCTCATCCAGTGCATTGTAATGTGTTTCAAAAGGCCGCGCGGCCGCTCCGCCTGCATTGGATACCAGCATGGGAGTCTCCACTTCAAGGAAGCCCTGACTGTCCAAATAACGGCGGATGGAACTGATGATCCGCGAACGCTTCACGAACGTTTCCTTCACTTCCTCGTTCATGATCAGGTCCGTATATCTCTGCCGGTAGCGGATATCCGTATTTACAAGCCCATGATATTTTTCCGGCAGAATCTGGAGGCTCTTGGAAAGAAGCGTCACCTCTGCCGCATGAATGGAGATTTCCCCTGTCTTTGTCTTAAATACCTCACCTCTGATTCCTACGATATCTCCTACATCATACTTCTTAAAATCCGCATAAGATTCTTCGCCGATGCTGTCCCTTGCCACATAAGACTGTATATTGCCCTGTATATCCTGTACATTGCAGAAAGATGCCTTTCCCATCACACGCTTGGACATCACACGTCCGGCAATGGATACGGCACTGCCTTCCAATGCGTCAAATCCCTCTTTTATCTCAAGGCTGTGATGCGTCACATCGTACTTTGTAATCTGAAACGGGTCTTTCCCCTTTTCCTGCAATGCCGCAAGCTTCTCTCTCCTCACTTTTAACAACTGCTTAATATCCTGTTCCTGTGCGTTCTGTGTTTCTCCCACCGCTGCCACTCCCTTTTCTCCTATATTCATCCGATACCGGATTCCGATGCCGGATCCTTCTCTTTAATTGCTGGATCTCTGAATCTCAAGCACTTTATACTGCAGCACGCCCACCTGCGTCTCTACATCCACTATATCTCCGATTTTTGCCCCGATCAATGCCTTTCCCACCGGAGATTCATTGGAAATCTTACCCTTTAAGCTGTTCGCCTCGGTAGAGCCTACGATTTTGTACTCCAGCTCTTCGCTGTATTCCATATCCAGTATTCTGACTTTACAGCCGATGTTGATCTTATCCAAATCCACTTCATCCTCGACCACGACTTCCGCATTCTTCAGGATTTTCTCCAGTTCCTCGATTCTCGCCTCAATGTCGCGCTGTTCATCCTTTGCTGCATCGTACTCCGCATTTTCGGACAGATCCCCCTGTTCCCTTGCTTCCTTAATCTTTTGGGCTACTTCCTGCCTTTTTACTACTTTTAACTCATGAAGTTCATCCTCATATTTTTTTAATCCCTCATAAGTCAGAATATTCTTTTTCTCCTCCATTGAATATCCCCGCTCCTTTCACTGACCCGTATTTTATCTTTTTCCAACTCCTATTTTCCATACTGCTGCCAAATACCGGCAAAACAGCGCAATAGTCTAATTAACTCTAGTATTGTACCCACTTTTCGCAGTAGTGTCAAGGAATTTCACCACGGATAAATATTTTGTATCCCTGCGGAACTTCTCCAACAGCTTTCTTTTCTCCTCCGATGACCACAAATCCACGTATACTGCCCCTTGCGGAAACGCAGACCAGGGAATCCGGTAATCCTTTTTTCCGTCCAGGATCACGGTCCTGCCTTCCCTTCCCAGCTTTCCGCCCGGTTGCTTTGCACCGGCCATGGGAATTCCGTATTCCCCGTAAATATATTCTGCAAACTCCTCATACGCCTGCGGCTTATCCGATATGACACTGATGCGATTGATTCTCGGAAAATAAGGCTCTAACAGTTCCCGTAGCAGTCCCTGCTCATCCTCCCATCCGATGCAGCACAGATATTCCATACAGGGAATCTGCCGGAACAGGCAGCGTAGCAGAATCTCCGGCGGAAGTTCTTCCCTCAGGCCCACCATTCCCGCCACCTCCGGCTGCAGATAAAATTCCTCACATCCCGCCTGATGGATCAGACCGTTCAGACAGTCCGTCAGCCGCTCCTCCTCCCAGCTCCGCTTTCCGATATAATACTCCGGTACGGGACAGCAGAGCAGCCTTCCTTCCTCCCCTATCCCGATTTCCAGAAAAGGCAGCTTCACCTTTCCCCACCAGTGTTCTTTTGCGCTTGCACCTGCAGCCAAGCTGAAATAAAGCAGCCTTATGCCTTCCATACGCCTTCCTTTCCCCTCTTTCCGCATCCGCACCGTTTTGCAGGACACAGCCAGTCCTCCGGTAACCACAGCCTAAAACAGCATATGAAAACATTCCTGCAACTATTCCACATAGTCCGTATCAAAATCAGGATTCTGCCAAAACCCGTATCAGAAAACTTCCTCTATGATTCTCCGCAAATCCTCAAACTGCTCCATCTCATTGACTCTCCCTCGGATTTTCGCCGAATGTGGGTATCCTGCCGTATACCACGACACATGCTTGCGCATTTCCCGAATTCCTGTATATTCCCCCTTGTATTCCAGCAAAAGAGCCGCATGACGCAGCACGGTTTCCTTTTTTTCTTCCGCGGAAGGTCTTTCACACATCCTGCCCTCCTTCAGATATGCAATTACCTCCCGGAATATCCATGGATTCCCCCTTGCCGCACGCCCTATCATCACGCCGTCGCAGCCGGTCTCCTCCATCATACGGCGGGCTGACTCCCCGTCCGTTATGTCGCCGTTGCCGATGACCGGAATCTTTACGGCCCGCTTCACCTGCGCGATAATATTCCAGTCCGCTTTTCCGGCATAAAACTGTTCCCTCGTCCTGCCATGCACGGCCACAGCCGCCGCACCCGCGCACTCTGCCGCTTTGGCAATTTCCACCGCATTGACATGTTCGTCATCGAAGCCTTTTCGGATTTTCACTGTTACCGGTTTCCGGACAGCCCTCACTGTTTTTCCCACAATTTCTTCCACCAGCGCCGGATTCTTCATCAGGGCCGAGCCTTCCCCGTTATTCACCACTTTCGGCACCGGGCAGCCCATATTAATATCCAATACGGCGAACGGCCTCTCTTCCACCCTCTGTGCCATTCCGCTGATGATATCCGCATCCGAACCGAAAAGCTGCAGTGACACTGGAAGTTCCTCCGGATGGATGGCAAGCAGCGCCTCCGTATTCTTATTGTGATACATGATTGCTTTTGCGCTGACCATCTCCATCCCCGAAAGCCCTGCTCCCTGCTCCCTGCACAAAAGCCGGAACGGCAGGTCAGTCACCCCTGCCATGGGAGCCAGCAGTACATTATTTTCAAGCATCACATCTCCGATTGCCAACGGCTTCAATAACTGACCCGCCATATCTACTTCACCGTCCGGTTCTTTTCATAAATGATCCGCAGACCGTCCAACGTCAAGGTACTGTTATAAATCTGGATACTCTCCGCCTCTTCTGAAATCAGCCTCCCCAGCCCGCCGGTAGCCACTACCTTCAGATCCGTATAACCACTCTCCTTCTTCACCTGACTGACGATGTACTCCGTCTGCCCGATCTGTCCGTAAACAAGTCCTGCCTGCATACTGGAAACCGTCTCCTGCGCCAGAATGGATTTTGGCTTCTTGATCTCCACTTCCGGCAGCCGCGCGGTCTCTCCCCACAGTGCCTTGGCGGAAATCCGGATACCCGGCGCCGTAATCCCGGCAGCGAAACAGCCGTCCTCCGTCACCAGATCATATGTGGTCGCTGTCCCGAAGTCCAGTACCAGCACCGGTCCGCCATACAGTTCATAAGCCGCCACCGCATCCACGATACGGTCCGAACCGATCTGCCGCGGGTTCTCCGTCGTAATCTTCAATCCGGTCTTTACTCCCGGACCCACGATAACCGGCGGCGTACCCAGATATCTTGTCACGGCTCCCGTCAGCGAATGCATGACATTCGGCACTACGCTGGCGATGATCGTCCCTTCCATTTCCTCTTTTTCCACCCCGTTAATACGGAGCAGCTCCATAATCGTAATCCCGTATTCATCGGAAGTACGCGGCTGCTTGGTGGTCATCCGGAAAGTCGTAACCAGTTCCTTTCCCCGATATACCCCAAACGTCATATTTGTATTCCCGACATCAATTACCAGTATCACCCGCATAACACCTGCCTTTTCTTCTTAAAAATCTGTAAGCAAAAAATTTATGGGTTTTCAATCGGCAAATGCAGAATGAATACCCTGTAATAAAGCTGCAGCGCTTCAAACAGTTCCTGCCTGTTCCTGCGCACTTCCCCCACCATCAGACCGCTGCTGATCTCATCGTACAGATAATCGTCCGGTGCAAAATCCGTTTCCATCACAATGCTTCCGTCCGCTTCATATGCAATGGTAAAAATCCCTCCTACCTCTTCGGTAAAAAGCACACAGATAATATGCAGTTCATCCTTTACAGACTGGGGAATCCCGTCAAACTTCCGGTTGAAATAATATTTCTTCTCATATGCATTGGCGCCGCAGAGAACCATACGCCCGTCTTTTTCCTTTTCCTCAAACATATCCGTACAGCCCCCTTACCGATACTTCGCCTGCATATACCTCTACCGTCTCGCCCGTTTCCTTTTCCACCAGCAGTTCGCCGGAAGCATTAATGCCCCTTGCAATGCCTTCCCACTCCCCCTTCGGGTCCAGCACGCGCACCTGCCTGTCCCGGTTTACCAGACGGGCATTGTACTCGTCTTCCAGGAGGGCCATATCCAGGCTTTTTGCATATTTCTCATAATTTCCCTCGAATTTCTTCAGCACCTTCTGAAGCAGTCCCGCCCTGCCGATCCGCTTCCCGCCTTCCAGTAAAAGAGAGGTTGCTGTCTCATCTATCTCCTCCGGCATGACTTCCAGATTCACATTGATGCCCACTCCCGTCACTACATACTGGATATAATCCGTTTCGGTGGTCAGTTCCGTCAGAATGCCGCAGACCTTCTTTCCGTTCATTACCACATCATTCGGCCATTTAATGCCGGCTTCCATACCGCATTCCTCTTCGATTGCCTGTACGACGGAAAGCGCCATGACCAGTGTCAGTCCCGCCGCTTTATCCGGCGGGAATTCCGGCCGCAACAGAATGGTGAAATAAATATCCTTCCCTGCCGGCGACTCCCACGTGCGTCCCCTTCTGCCCCTGCCTGAATTCTGTTTATCGGCCGCTACGACCGTCCCATGGGGCGCCCCTTCCTCTCCTAGACGTTTGGCATCAATATTGGTAGAACCCGTTTCCTCATAAAAATAAATCTCATTTCCCGCCCAGCGGTTATGGATGCGGCTCTTTAACTCACTCCTGGTAAGCACATCCGGATTTTCCTTCAGCATATAACCTTTATTCCTTACGGCTTCGATGATATATCCCTCCTGCTGTAACTGCTTCATCACCTTCCAGACCGCCGTTCTGGACACATGAAAACGGCCGCAGAGTTCCTGACCGGAAATATAATCCCCGCTTTCCCGCAAAAGGGTCAAAATCTCTGTCTTCATCGCCATTCCATTACTCCTCCGGCACTCCCAAAGTAGCTGCCATAACTGCTTTTATCGTATGCATGCGGTTCTCCGCTTCCCTAAATACAATAGACGCTTCGGATTCGAACACCTCGTCCGTAACCTCCATTTCCGTTATGCCGAATTTCTCTCCCATTTCCTTTCCTATTTTCGTCTTAAGGTCATGGAACGCAGGAAGACAATGCATGAACACCGCATCCTTCCCGGCATTTGCCATTACCGCAGCATTGACCTGATAAGGGGACAGATCATGGATCCGTTCCGTCCATACCTCAGCCGGCTCACCCATGGATACCCATACATCCGTATAAATCACATCCGCGTCCTTCGTCCCTTCCTTCACGTCTTCGGTCAGCAGGATGGAAGCCCCTGTCTGTGCCGCGATTTCTTCGCATTCCTCCACTAACGCCCTGTCCGGAAAATACTTTTCGGACGTACATGCCGTAAAATGCATCCCCATTTTCGCACATGCCACCATAAGGGAATTCCCCATATTGTAACGGGCATCCCCCATATAAGTCAGCCTGATTCCTTTCAGACGGCCGAACTGCTCCCTGATGGTAAGCAGATCCGCCAGCATCTGTGTCGGATGAAATTCATTCGTCAATCCGTTCCACACCGGAACCGACGCATATTCTGCCAGTTCATCCACAATATCCTGTCCAAAACCACGGTATTCGATTCCCTCAAACATACCGCCCAGCACCCTTGCCGTATCCGCAATGCTCTCTTTCTTCCCGATTTGGGAACCGGACGGATCCAGATAGGTAGTCCCCATCCCCAAATCGTGGGCCGCCACCTCAAACGCACACCTTGTCCGCGTACTGGTCTTTTCGAAAATCAAAGCCACATTCTTGCCCCTGTGCCACTCGGTGAGGATTCCCTTTTTCTTCTTATCCTTTAAATCCGCCGCCAAATCCAGCATATATGTAATTTCCTCCGGCGTAAAATCCAACAGTTTCAAAAAGTCCCTTCCTTTTAAATTCATTTTTATCCTTTCTCCTTTCCGGCCGTTCTGCACGTATGCATCCCGTCCTTCCATGAAATATTTATGTTTTACGATAATATACAGTATCGCAAAACCGGCAGAAGGAAACTTCCATTCCAACTGCCGGAATCCATGATCAAACCGGTACATTCCAAATTTTCGCTTTTATTTTGCAGTATCTTTTGCCACGATTTCCTTCAGGGATGCCGTCAGTCCTGCAACACCCTGTATCTCGGATGGAATGATGATCTTCGTCGCCCTGCCATCCGCCGCTTTCTCGAACGCTTCCAGACTCTTGATGGTCAGAACAGCCTGGTCGGCTCCCGCCTCGCGGATCATGCGGATACCGTCCGCCGTTGCCTGCTGTACTTTGAGGATTGCCTCCGCTTCACCTTCGGCTTCACGGATCATCTTTTCTTTCTGGGCTTCCGCACGCAGAATCGCCGACTGCTTCTCCGCCTCTGCTTCAAGGATTGCCGATTCCTTCTTGCCTTCCGCCACAAGCACCGTGGATTTCTTCTCGCCTTCCGCACGCAGGATGGCCTCACGCCTTTCACGTTCCGCCTTCATCTGTTTCTCCATTGCATCCTGAATTGCCGCCGGAGGAATGATGTTTTTCAGCTCCACACGGTTCACCTTAATACCCCATGGGTCGGTGGCGATATCCAGGGACGCCCGCATTTTTGTATTAATAACCTCCCTGGATGTAAGAGTCTGATCCAGTTCCATCTCACCGATGATATTCCTGAGTGTGGTTGCCGTCAGGTTCTCTATCGCCATGATCGGATTTTCCACCCCGTAAGCAAACAGCTTCGGATCCGTGATCTGGAAAAACACCACCGTATCAATGCGCATCGTTACATTATCCTTCGTGATAACCGGCTGAGGTGCAAAGTCCACTACCTGCTCTTTCAGATTCACTCTCTTCGCCACTTTATCCAAAAAAGGTGTTTTGATATGAAGTCCTACCGACCATGTCCCCTGATATGCGCCCAGGCGTTCTACTACGTAAGCATGTGCCTGCGGCACGATCTTGATACAGGACGCCAGAACCGCGATGATGATAATAAAAATTACTATAAACGCCAATCCCATATTACTTTTCCTCTTTTCTTTCTTCTACAATCAGTTTCACACCGTTAATGGCAACGATATCCACCACGCTTCCCACCGGAAGCTGTACGCCGTCCTCAGTGGTGCGCGCCGTCCATTCCATGCCGCTTACCGTCACCTGACCGATTCCCTGCAGATTATCAATCTCTCCAATTACAATTGCCTGTCTGCCGACCAGGCTTTCGGCATTCGTCCGAATCCTGTCCTTGTTAAAATATTTAACCGCTACCGGTCTGGTAAAATAAAGAAGCACCAGCGATACCGCCAGAAACAATACGATCTGAACGGCAAACGGAGCCCCGCATCCCGCGGCTATGACCGCCACCAACGCCCCTCCTGCAAACCAGATGGTCGTAAGCCCCATGCTCACAATCTCTACCACGATCAGCACAACCAGTGCAACAAGCCACAAAATCGTATCATCCATTCATCAAGCCCCCTTCCGTGCCCTGCTCTTTTGTGTTCACCCTATCTTACTATATTTTATCCGTTTATTCAATATGACATACGGCAGAATTTTGCGAATCCGCTTCAAAACACGGCACCGGACAATACCGGGCAGTCATAACCCTGCCTGATATCATCCGGTGCACCCGGTTCTTCACATACAATTATTCCCGCGGGCAACGAGCCAAGTGGCTGCTTAAGAGATGCAGAGCATCTTCAGCAACTGCCGCGAGGGTCAAATACCAATGTGTCTAAAAGACACATTCCCCTTGGGGCGTTTCAAATTTGATGTCCTCTGCTTGCGGCGGGGTTTTTGACTCCTACCAAAAAACATGATCTCCGATCACAAGTCCTTCATGGCTTCCAGCCCGTCTGAAATGGGTCGCGCTGCCGATATTGGTACCGCCGTTCAGCGATTCCTGTGCCGCCGTAAAACAGCTGTCCGGAATATTGTTGCCGTAAGCCCTTGCCAGCCTGCCGTTATATGCCGGCGTGAACTGCCCGGAAGCATAGATAACCCCGGAAATGGAATTCGGATAAGCGCCGCTTCTGACACGGTTCATAACCGCCGCGCCTACCGCCAGCTGTCCTTCATATCCCTGATTGCCGGCCTCACAGTAAATCAATGCGGCCAACAGTCTCGTCTCGTCTGCTCCTGCCACTACTGCGCCCTGATTTGCCGTCAGTCTCGCCTTTGCCCTTGCCTCTGCCTCCGCTTTCTCCCTTGCGCGTATCACGTCCATCGTTTCACCCGCATCAATATGGAAATCCATATCCACAAACTCCGCGGAAACATAACCTACTTCATCCTGATAATCCACGCTGATCCACTCATCGTTCACAACTTCTATGACATCCAGTTCATCATCCTGCGCAATCAGCGCAAAAACACCGGATTCCGTATTCGGCTCCTTCCTTACCCTGAGGGCATCGGTTTCGATCGTAACGATCAGATTGCCCACTTCGCCTGCAAGGCTCTCCGCCTCTTCGTCAAACAGAAGATATTCATCTTTTGCCCATCCGATCAGATCGCCGGACTTAATCTTAGTCCAGCCGTCTTTCCTCTCCAAAATCCTGCCGCCGCAGTCCTTATACAGCAGCCCGACTTTCTCTGCTTCTTCACTCGCTTCTGCGCGCACATTCAGCGCATTCTGGACATCCGCCATTACAAGGTCGGATTCCTCTTCTTCCTTCGCATCCGTTCCCTTTTTCCCGGTTCCTCTGAATGTCCCGCTGTCAACGGACTTTCCTGCGCTCATGCCTAATAAATACTGCTCACCGGACGTTTCATTCACAATATCCGGCGTCAGAATCGTCGTCACTCCTGCGCTTAATGTATCAAGATACTCCTTGCTGCTTGTCGCATTCTCATCAACCGCCATACTGTCATCGCCAGTGGTTTCCGCCGCGGCTGTGGCCGTACCCGCAGACGCAGTCGCTGCCACACCCACATTCAGCGTATCCAAATATTCTTTACTGCTCGTTGCATTCTCACTGGCTGCGGCTGTCATACTTACTGCCATCATCAACATCAGTCCTAAAACAAGACAAGACAGCTTATGAAATAAACTTCTATTCCCTGACATTTCCTTTCCCTCCAAGTCTATACCTTACTTCTGCATTCTTACCGCCATATTCTTCCGCGGTACCTCTCTTTTGCATTTGCAGATAATACTTGTTTATTGCCATTTTATGCATTTGTTACAAAATTGTTAATTTTGTTACATACACATCATAACAAATGAAGCAGTTATTGTCAAGTTTATGCCCGGTTGTCCAAATTTATGTGTAACAATTCAGACAGATTGTCTGGCAGTGAAGGAGGACGCCCCTGCCGGGGCGCTTTGGCGGTTTGTTTTTTTCCCGTTTTCCATGCACTTATTCCGGTGGGATTTTTCTAAGCAGGATGGCAGGGGGTTCTCCAGGCTGCGGCACGTCCTCAAGCGGTATGGAGAAACCCTTGCTATTCTGCTTAGAAAAATCCATCGGAATAAGTGCATGGGAAACCGGAACAAATACCCGCCCCCGCAGCCGGAACATGCCGCCGCGAAATCCCTTTGGCCAGAGCGTTGCCTGTCACTGCCAGACAATCTGTCTGAATTGTTATATTTATGTCACATTTACATGATATTGAAGCATGAACGGTATCTGTTTATGTGCTACAATCTGCGGGACTTCTCCACGCAGGCCTCCAGCGCTTCCATTACAGCCGCCCTCATCCCCCGCTGTTCCAATGCCTTCACACCCTCGATCGTGGTTCCGCCCGGAGAGCAGACCATATCCTTTAATGCACCGGGATGAAGCCCTGTCTCCAATACCATCTTCGCGCTTCCTAATACGGACTGTGCGGCAAATTCATATGCCTGCTGCCGCGGCATACCAGCCTGTACCGCTCCGTCCGCCATAGCCTCGATAAACAGGAATACAAATGCGGGCGAACTGCCTCCTACCGCACCCGCCGCATCCATCAGACGTTCCGGAATGGCAATCGCTTTTCCAAAGCTTCCCATCAGTTTCAGGCAAAACGCTTCTTCCTCTTTTGTTACAAAAGAATTACAGCATACAGCCGTGCACCCCTCGCCCACCAGGGCAGGCGTATTCGGCATACAGCGGATGAGCTTTATCGTTTTGCCGAATTCCCCTCCAATCCATTCCATGGTCTTTCCGGCCGCAATACTGATGATCAGCTGCTCCCCGCCTGCCGTCTCCTTTATTTCGCTGATGACTTCCGGGAAAAAAACCGGTTTTACGGCCAGTACCAGCACTTCGGTGCTTTCCGCCACCTGGCGGTTGTGCCCTACAGTGGTAATTCCGAATTCTTTCTCCATTTCTTTTCTCGTCTCTTCTGTTTTCGCGGAACCGATGATATCCCCCGCCGTCACGATTCCCTGTTTCAGCAATCCTCCGATGATTGCTTTTGCCATATTGCCTAGTCCGATGAATCCTATTTTCATGTCCTGCCGCTCCTTCTTTAACGTTCTGCTTCTCCCGTCTCTGTCCCTTCTTTTACTGTCTCTTTACAATATTTTCATCCATTCACGTTTCCGTCTGGTTTCACGGCTTTTGCCCGCCTTTTCCCCGTCATTTCTTCCACCTTCAGACGGAAAACAGCAGTCTGCGGCATAACAGCCCGGTTAAAAGGAAAATCCTCCTGATGGTAATGTTCCATCAATATACGCAATGCCTCATATTTTTCTTCTTCCGGAACCATCTCCACTCTGCCGTGTCCCATCACACATTCATAATTCATTGTACAGTTCCCTTCCACTTCCTCCATTATCAGTTCATGGGAACAGTCCATCTCAAATCCGGCCCGGTTATCCTTTGCCATAAGTTCGTACTTTTTTCCTTCCAAAGCCCCGTGAAAATACAGGACGATCTGTCCTTCCTTTACCCGCATACCGAAATTCAGCGGGATGATATACGGGTACTCTTCATCGTGAAAAGCAAGCCTGCATATATCACATCTTTTCATTACTTCAATCATGTCGTTTCTGTCTCTGATCTCCCTGTCACTACGCCTCATTCCGTCTCTCCTGTTCTGGTTTCGCTGCCCTGCCTTTGCAGGCTCATCCTGTGCAAAACCGCAATGTTATTTATGCCAAAACATCTTATGGCTTTACTGCTTCCTCTTTCCTCCCCTGCGTCTCTGCCCTGCCGCCTCATACATCAAAAGCGCGGATGCCACTGCCGCATTCAGCGATTCCAGTTTCCCATCCATTGGAATGCGGATATAGGTATCCGCCAGCTCTGCCGTTTCCTCCGTCAGTCCTTTCCCCTCATTTCCGATCAGAAAAGCCGACGGGCCGCGGTAATCACATTCATCATAACATTTCTTTCCCTTCAGATGGGCCGCATAGATTCCTATCCCGTTTTCCTTCATCTGCCGTACCGCCCCGCGGATATCCTCTGTATAAAGGAACGGTACACGGTAAACGGAGCCCATGGTCGCCCGTATTGTTTTGGGATTATACAGATCCACCGTGTCCCGGCTCATAATGATCCCGCTCACTCCGGCGCCTTCCCCGGTTCTCATGATGGTTCCCAGGTTTCCCGGGTCCTGAAGATTTTCCAGGATGAGAAAGAGCGGCATTCGATCCGTTTCCATGATACTTTCCAACGCATACCCATACTGCCTGACCACGCATAAAATTCCCTGCGGTGACTGTGTATCGGACATTTTCGAAAACACTTCTTCCGACACCGTTTCATAGCCGCAGCGTTCCAGCCTGGCAGCGGTCTCCTCCCCTGCACCGCGGAAAAAACCTTCGGATACATAAATCTCTTCCAGACGGCTTTCAGGCGCTTCCAGAAACATCTTTATGCCCTCCGTGATAAAGACTCCCTCCTTCTTCCGCTGGCCCGCCTTTTTATTCAGTTGTACAATCTTTTTTACTTTTGGATTCGCCGCACTGGTTATCATCTTTTCCTCCAAGCGCACACATTCTTAGCAACTGTCAGCAAATAACTTGTGGCTTCCCGGTATGTAAAACGAACCGGCGCTGCCGCACCGGTCCGCATATTCCTTCAGACCAAATCATTCCTTACATGGATAAAGCCTTGCTTACCTCATACTGATATTCGGATATGCTCTTTTCCATCGCAAGCGCCTCTTCGATATCAAAATCCTGAAATTCTCCATGCTGGTAACCGACTACCCGGTTTGTCTTTCCTTCACAGAGGATATCCGCCGCATAAGCTCCCATGATAGAAGCATAAAAACGGTCCTTACAGGTCGGATTACCGCCGCGCTGCATGTAACCGAGGATCGTTGCCCTTGTTTCGATACCGGTTGCCGCCTCAATCCTTCTTGCCATGGAAGTGGAATGTCCGATGCCTTCCGCATTGATAATGATATGATGGGTCTTTCCGCGTTTTCTGTTGTTGATGATATTATTGATGATATTCTGTTCGTTATAATCATATTTTTCAGGAAGGAGGATATCTTCGGCGCCATTGGCCACGCCGCACCAAAGTGCAATATATCCCGCATTCCTTCCCATTACTTCAATGATGCTGCACCGCTCATGGGAAGAAGAAGTATCACGCACTTTATCAATGGCATCCATCGCCGTATTGATCGCCGTATCGAATCCGATGGTATACTCCGTACACGTAATATCCAGATCAATGGTGCCGGGGATACCGATGGTATTGATTCCCTTTTTGGAAAGCGCCTGCGCCCCGCGGTAAGAGCCGTCCCCGCCTATGACGATCAGGCCGTCTATGCCATGCCTGCGGCATATCTCCACGCCCTTATCCTGTCCCTCTTCCGTACGGAATTCCGAACAGCGCGCCGTGCCAAGTATCGTCCCGCCCCGCTGGATGATATCGGCTACGCTCCATTTCTCCAAGTCTATGATTTCCTCATTCAAAAGACCCTGATAGCCTTTCTTGATACCTTTTACTTTGACTCCGTTTGCGATTGCTTTTCTGACTACCGCACGGATGGCGGCATTCATTCCCGGTGCGTCTCCGCCGCTTGTCAGCACACCGATTGTTTTAATCTCCTTAGCCATGTCTACACCTCTTTATACCCTCGAATACTGAAACTAGTTCTATTTTACATTGTTTGGTTATGGTTTTCAATAGATTTTTCTTTATATTGGTAAAGTTGGGGAACAATTCAGACGGATTGTTTGGCAGTGAAGGAGGACGCCCCTGTCGGGGTGCTTTGGCGGTTTGCTTTTTTCCCGTTTTCCATGCACTTATTCCGGTGGGATTTTTCTAAGCAGAATGGCAGGGGTTTCTCCAGGCTACAGGTCGTCCTCAAGCGGCATCCATGCCGCATCGGGCTGAACCGGCCATCCATGGCCGGTTCCCCTTGGGTATCGACATTCTGCCAAGAAAAAGCCCGCCGGGAATAGAAGAAATAGCGCGTGCAGTGCGGGGACACTGGATGGTGGAAAGCTATCACTGGCACCTTGATGTGACATTTTGGGAGGACGGGAACCATACCATAGAGAAGCAGGCGGCGTATAATCTAAATATTATGAGAAAACTGTCGCTGAATATATTAAAATTAATAGAAGTCGGAAGCAAGGCTTTCAGCCTGAAAAAGAAGAGGTATGCAATTGGAACAAATCCTGAAAAACATCTGGAGCAAATTATGAATTTGTAAATTTTTTAATTAGGTGCAAGGATTTAATTATGAAACACATTCATGCGTTTGTCGTGGGCAGGAAGAAAGCAGTTATTGACAAGAGATAAAATTAGAATTATAATTATTAGAATTATAATAATAGGAGGTACACAAATGAACTTTCATTATCTGCTTATGGCAAACCATGCCATGGTTCAGAAGTATCTGATGAAAAAACTGTCAGATACGGACCTTACGCCCGGGCAGCCTAAAATACTTGATTATCTTGGGGAACATAATGGGGCCAGTCAGACGGAAATTGCGGCTTCCTGTTATATTGAGGCGGCTTCGCTGACTTCTGCGCTAAACGGTATGGAGGCAAAGGGGCTGGTGGAACGCCGCAGGATGAATGGCAACAGGCGTACTTATTATATTTACCTGACAGCTAAAGGAGAAGAAATGTATCGGAAAGTGACGGCTGCTTTTTGTGAAATTGAAAAAGAAGTATTCAGGGACATGCCGCCGGAAACTGCCGTGCGATTTGAAGAGGTGTTCGCGGATATCCACAAACATTTAAAGAACAGGATGGAGGAATAAAAAATGCAGAATGAAAACAGTAAAAATAAATTGACTAAAACGGAACTTGCCAAACGTTATGTACTGTTTATCATAAGTCTGTTCTTTTCGGCTTTGGGAGTGGCATTTACCAAACATGGGGAGCTTGGCGTATCGCCGATTTCTTCGGTGGCAAATGTGATGAGTTATAAGTTCGATTCCCTGTCGCTGGGAACATGGCTGATTATCTGGAACTGTGTTCTGATTGCCGGACAGGTTGTGATTTTGCGTAAAAAATTCCAGCCGCTGCAGCTTTTGCAGGTGCCGCTGTCATTTCTGTTCGGCTGGTTTACCGATTTGGGAATGTGGATCGTTTCCTTTCTTCCGGCAGATATCTATCCGGTCCGGCTGCTTATGGTGATTCTTGGAATCGTGATTCTTGGCTTCGGAATTTCGCTTTCTGTTATCGCTAATGTGATCATGAACTCGGGAGAGGCATTTGTAAAAGCGCTTTCCGATAAAATTCAAAAGGATTTCGGCAATGTAAAAATTGCATTTGATGTTACATGTGTTGTTTTATCCCTGATCCTGTCACTTATCTTTTTTAATTTCTCCATTGTCGGCACAAGAGAGGGCACGATTATTTCGGCCTTTCTGACCGGTGTTGTTGTAAAATTCTTCAGCAGGAGACTAAAACAGCCGCTGGACCGCATTTTGAAGTAACGGGAAATAAGGAACAGCTCCCAAACACTGTGATCTTCCCGCTCCCGCAGGCAGGCACACAGACTTGTTTTTTAACAGTTCCGCAGTTTCTTTGAAAAATACAAAACCAAATCATCATCATTTTTGCATGCTTCATACGGCCTGCATACTTTGTCCTGATACCAGACTCCGGAACCGTCCGGTATATAACCACGCTTTACATACATTCGCTGGGCGCTTCCATAGCTGCTGTGGAGTCCCACTCCAAGGTAAACTGTATCCGCATACGCAGCGGCAATTTCTTCAGCTATATCCATTAAGACTGTACCAATACCCTGCTTTCGGTATTTTTCCAAAACGCCGAAATCAACGATTTCCGGATATCCTTTCCCTCCAAATGCGCCCCATTCATGATCGGGATAAATATTTATATATCCAACCGGTTTGCCGGAATATTCCGCGACCAGTGAAACAGCCTTTCCCAGTCTCTGGACTTTTTAAGTTGCTGTGCAACAGCACTAAAGGGTAAAGCAAAAGCACGGCCGGACTTATGTCACCTTCACATTCCCTTCCCCGTACAGCGCGGTCAGCTTATCCACCAGTTCCCTGTCCGCTTTCACATTACGGTTGGGCGGCAGGGTTTTCACCGCTTTGGGGTTTTCCACATAAATACATACACTGTCCTTTCCGTCCGACTGTGCCAGCTGCGCAAAAAGCTCGCTTTCCACGGCTTCGTATTCTTCCTTGGACGGGAACTTGATCCAAAGCTTCCTGCTGATCTCATCAAAGCCCGTAATCCGCTCGCATATCAGCTTGCCGTCTTTTTCTTCTTCCAGAGATACCCGGCCTTTGATGAAAACTTTACTGTCTTCCATCAGCAGCGCCGAATGCTTCTCATAATCTTTGGGAAAAACGATCACTTCCACGCTTCCCAGCAAATCCTCCACCTGCAAAAACGCCATGATTTTGTCGTTCTTTGTATATTTTATCTTTTTATCGGCAATGATTCCGCCTATGGTGGCAGTCTGCCCGTCCCTCACAATGGCCGCACCTGTCTCCTCATCCAGCAGAAAATCCATCGTGGTATTGGTAGTGTTTTTCTTCCACATTTCCTCGTATTCTTCCAACGGATGGCCGCTGATGTATACGCCTAATACTTCCTTTTCAAAAGCAAGGAGCATTTCCTTGGAATATTCTCCGATATCCGGCATCCTGATTTCAAACTCCGCTTTCTGTTCTTCGGACACCAGGTCAAACAGGGAAATCTGTCCGGCCAGGTTATTTTTCTTATCCTGCTGGATACGATCCATAATCTGCACGTATACGCTCATAAACTGTTTGCGGGTGCCGCCCAGGCTGTCCAATGCCCCGGCTTTGATGAAATTTTCCACCGCCCGCTTGTTCACTTCCTTGTCCGCCACTCTTGTAATGAAATCCTTCAGGTTTGTAAAGGGGCCGCGTTCTTCCCTTTCTTTCACAATCGCATCAATAATCGGACGGCCTACACTTTTAATCGCGGTCAGCGCATAGCGGATACCACCCTCCGTCACCGAAAATCCCGCTTCCCCGCCGTTGATATCCGGAGGCAGGATGGCAATGCCCATGCTCCGGCAGGTCATGATATATTCCGATACCTTACCCGGAAAATCAATGACAGACGTCAGCAGCGCAGCCATGAATTCCACCGGATAATAATATTTTAAATAAGCGGTCTGGTAGGAAACCACCGCATAACATGCCGCATGGGACTTATTAAACGCATATTTGGCAAAATCCATCATATCCGCATAAATCTGTTTTGCCGTTTTTTCGTCAATGCCGTTGGAAATGCAGCCCGGTACTCCTTCTTCTTCGTTACCGTATACGAAATTGTCCCGTTCCTTCTCCATGACCGCCTGCTTTTTCTTGCTCATGGCACGGCGCACCAGATCGCTGCGCCCCAGCGTGTAACCGCCCAAATCCCGTACGATCTGCATTACCTGCTCCTGATAGACGATACAGCCGTAAGTAGGCGCGAGAATCGGCTCTAACTGCGGGCAGGAATATGTAATTTCACCGCCGCTGTTCTTCCCTTTTACGTACTTGGGAATGAAGTCCATGGGGCCCGGACGGTACAAGGAAATCCCCGCAATGATATCTTCCAGGCTCTGCGGCTTCAATTCCTTCATGAAGTTTTTCATGCCGCCGCTTTCCAGCTGGAACACACCGTCCGTGCGCCCGGTTCCGATGGAAGCCAGCACCGCCCTGTCCTCATAGTCAATATGTTCCATATTCAAACGGATGCCGCGGGTTTTCTCTACATAATGGACGGCGTTCTGAATCACGGTAAGGGTACGCAGTCCCAGGAAATCCATTTTCAGAAGCCCCAGCTCTTCTATGGTAGTCATGGTAAACTGGGTCGTCACGGAACCGTCGCTGCCCCTTGAGAGCGGGACAAATTCTTCCGCGGGTTTGCTGCAGATTACCACCCCTGCCGCATGCATGGAAGTATGGCGCGGCAGCCCTTCCAGCCTCCGGCTCATATCGATCAGGCTTTTTACCTGCTCGTCCTGTTCATACATCCGGCGCAGTTCCGGATTCACGGTAAGCGCACGGTCTATGGTAATATTCGGTTCATTGGGTACCAGTTTTGCAATGGAATCCACATAGGCATAGGGCAGGTCCATCACCCTTCCCACATCCCGTATCACGCCTTTTGCAGCCATCGTACCAAAAGTAACGATCTGCACGACCTTGTCCGCCCCGTATTTGCGTCCCACATAATCAATGACCTCCTGCCTTCTTTCAAAGCAGAAATCAATATCAATATCGGGCATGGATACACGTTCCGGATTTAAAAACCGTTCAAACAGCAGATTGTACTTAATCGGGTCAATATCGGTAATCCGCAGACAGTAGGAAACAATGCTGCCCGCCGCGGACCCCCTCCCCGGGCCAACCATGATATCATTGCTTTTTGCATAATTAATAAAATCCCACACGATCAGGAAATAATCCACATATCCCATCTCACGGATGACATTCAGCTCATAATCCAGACGTTCCAGCAGCCCTTCTTTCGTCATTCCTTCCGGAATCCTCCCGACCGCCTGTCCGCTTTCGCTGCCTGCTGCCTGCAGTGCCGGAACATTTCCTTTTTCCGAAGCATTCCTCTCTTCCGCAATGTTCTGCAGCGCGCCCGCTTCCGCAGCCACCCCGTATCGCTCATACAGCCCGTCATAACAAAGTTTGTTCAGATAAGTCCATGAATCATATCCCTGTGGCACTTCAAAATGAGGCAGCTTCGTCACGCCGAATTCAATCTCCACATGACAGCGGTCGGCAATCCTCTGGGTATTCTCCACCGCTTCCCACGCATAGGGAAACAGTCCCTTCATTTCTTCCTCACTCTTCACATAATACTGTCCGCCCTCATAGCGCATACGGTCCTCATCCGAAAGCTTTTTCGCAGTCTGAATGCAAAGCAGAATATCATGGGGTTTTTCATCCTCCGCATACGTATAATGGACATCATTCGTCACCACCAACGGAATATCCAGTTCCTTACTCATCCGCATCAGGGCGGCATTGACGGTTTTCTGCTCCGGAATCCCATGATCCTGCATTTCCAGAAAATAATTGCCCTTTCCGAAACAGTCCTCATATTTACGGGCCGCTTTCTTCGCCTCATCCACCAGCCCCTTTACGATATACCGCTGCACCTCCCCCGCCAGGCAGGCGGAAAGCGCAATGATCCCTTCATGAAATTCCCGCAATACTTCCATGTCCACCCGGGGACGGTAATAGTACCCCTCCGTAAAACCGCGGCTTACGATTTTCATTAAATTCGCATATCCCGTATTATTTTCCGCCAGCAGCACCAAATGGTAATAGCGGTCGTCCCCGCCGGTCAGTTCCTTGTCAAAACGGGAATTAGGAGCCACATAAACCTCGCACCCCATAATCGGATTGATACCCGCCGCCTTCGCTTCCTTATAAAATTCAATCACGCCGTACATGACGCCATGATCCGTAATCGCCGCGCTGTCCATCCCCAGTTCTTTAACCCGTTTCACATACTCCTTTATCTTGTTGGAGCCATCCAAAAGACTGTATTCCGTATGCACATGCAAATGAGCAAAAGCCATACCATCACCTCTTATTCCAGTTCCGCATCCGCCCTCCCAGCCCCTCCCCGGCAGAGAAATTTCCGCCTGCTTCGCAGTCATAAATTCCTCTGGGGCTTACGGCTTGATGCTGTTTTTCCAGTTATACAAATTTCAGATACACGAAGCGCATCTCCTGTTTCGCTTCCCGTCCTTTTTTATCCTGCATTACCAACTTAATTTAATAACCTTCTGCCTTTAACCTTCCACAGCCTGCCTTCTTCCGCCCCTCAGGCCGCGTCCTCCTTCAGGCCACATCCTCACTCCACCGTAACAACCTTCGCCAGATTCCTCGGTTTATCCACATCCAGTCCCTTATCCAAAGAGACATAATAAGCCAGAAGCTGCAGCGCCGCCGAAACAGGCATTACCATAAACTCATCCCGCATTTCGGGTAGCTTAAACACACTGTCCCATGCCGCATCCTGATCCAGCCGGTAACTTTCCTTCATAAACAGTATGACTTCCGCCCCTCTGGACTGAACTTCCTTGATATTGGAAAATTCCTTGGACTGCACCTTATCCTGCGTGATCACTGCCACCACCGGCGTATCCTCCGTGATAAGCGCTATGGTGCCATGCTTTAACTCACCGGATGCATAAGCCTCTGAATGAATATACGAAATCTCCTTCAATTTCAAAGAGCCTTCCAACAGGATGGAATAATCCAGCCCCCGCCCGATCATAAATACATCTTTCGCATTTAAGATACTCCTTGCAATATAGTGGATTTCTTCCCTTCTGTCCAGGACTTCCTGCATAACCGCCGGAACCCGCATCAGTTCTGCGGTAAATTCCTTCGTCTTCGCCTCGTCGAAAATCCCCCTCACGTATGCCATTCTTCCGGTCAGAAGATACAGCACCGCAAGCTGTGTGGTATATGCCTTTGTACTGGCAACGGCAATTTCCGGTCCCGCATTCGTATAGATCACATGTTCGCTCTCCCTTGCGATGGAAGCTCCCTTTACGTTCACGATCGCCAAAGTCTTTGCCCCGTTTTTCTTCGCATACTTCAAAGCCTCCAGCGTATCGATGGTTTCCCCCGACTGGGAGATGGCAATCACCAGCGTTTTCTCATCCACCAGCGAATCCGTATACATAAATTCACTGGCAAGTTCCACATCCATATGCATCTTTACCAAAGACTGCATCAGCGCCTTGCCCACCAGTCCCGCATGCATTGCCGTTCCGCAGGCAACCACGCAGATATGGCTGCATTCCTTTAACAAACTGTCGGGGATGCCGTCCGATTCCAAATCCGGCAGACCGTTTTTGATGCGGGGTTCTATGGTTTCCCAAATCACTTCCGGCTGCTCCATGATCTCTTTCTCCATATAAAAAGGATAACCGCCCTTGCTGCTGCGGTTCACATCCCAGCTTACCGTCAGCCACTGGGGTTCCACTGCTTCCCCCGACATATCATACAGCTCAATGCCCTCCTTTTTCAGCACCGCCACATGAAATTCCGGCAGGACAAAATACTCCTTGGAATACTGCCCCAGCACCGTTACATCGGAAGCCATCATGCTCCCTTCCTCCGCCCTGGCAATGACGATGGGGCTTACATTCCGCACCGCAAACACGGTGTCCGGAATATCCCCGAACATAATGCCGAGCGCAAAGGTTCCCTTTAACTTCAGCACGGTTTTGCGAATTGCCGCATAAGGATCCCCGTTGTAAAAATGTTCCAGTACTGCCGCCACCACTTCGCTGTCCGTCTGTGACTGCAGTTTCTCCTGCAGATCATACTTTCCGATCAGTCTCTTATAATTTTCGATAATTCCGTTGTGAATCACCGTCACGTTTCCAAACATATGGGGATGGGCATTTTCATCACTGACCCCGCCGTGGGTCGCCCATCTTGTATGCCCGATACCACATGCGCCGCTGACTTTTACCCTTTCACACAAAGAGCGTAAATCCTTCACACGTCCTGCGCATTTGCGTATCTGCACACCGCCGTCCGAACCGCATACCGCGATTCCCGCACTGTCATATCCTCTGTATTCCAGTACCTCCAAAGCATCCAGCATGATCTCTTCCGCTTCTTTTTTACCTGTATATCCAATAATTCCACACATAAACATTCCTCATCTTTCTTTTTCATCTTTCCTTCATACTTTATTTCTTTCCCCGTTATGCCGCCTTTGTTTTGCAGTCACCCGCATATTTACCGGCATATCACGCATCGGAGTCCTACGGGAAGGCACCCGCCGAATTTTCGATAACCTTCCTCCTCGTCAACCTGCCGCCGTCCGGCAGGTACATGGCGCTAGATGGGAAATGCAGTGGGAAGCTGTCGGCACAGGATAAATGCTGCTTCGTGCATCTGAAATCCATACAACCTGTTATTCTGTTTTCAAGGTTCCCATGTCCGTTCAGGCAGGCGTCAGGAATTTCAATGCCTGACGCTGCCTTTGGGCATTATAGCATACTATCAGGGGGGATGGCAAGCAGTCGGTGGATTTCATGCGCAACTGCCAGCCATTGATACACCTGATATATGATATTCATCCGCTGCCGTTATGATAATCTGCCGTAAAAATGACGGAATTTTCAGCCTCCCTAAAGCGTTATTCCAATCATGGCTATTTTTTCTCTTTGGCAGTCATTCCATAAACAAAAGCCCCTTCAGCCCCTTCATCTCCTTCTGTCCATTCTTTCTGTGTTATTGTACCATTTTCATCCTGCACAAGCTTCGTCCCGCATACATAAGACGGAAAAAATAACAAAAAAGTCTCATTCATTCAAACTTTTTATTTCATTTGCCACAGTGGAAGCAGGGAACGGAGCTTATGCAGAGAAAAACGGGATAAATCATTCTCCTACATGCTCCTGCAGATTCTTCTTTCCGTTTTGATAAGACGAACGCACTTCCCTTAAAATATTCTCATAAAATGTAGCCGCAGCCTGCTGACGCTGTTTCGCCATTTCCGTACCGCGGGCCGTATAAAAACCAGCATAAATTCCTTCCAGTTTATATTTATATTCCTGAAAAAAAGAAGGCTGCCCGTCTCCGCTGCCATCGGATACCTGTCCGTCTTCCTGCAGCGTATACAGCGGTTCTGCAACCTTTCCTTTATATACCAAAGTACGGGCAATCCCGATTGCACCGGATACGTCTATCTTATCCGCATCAAACAGGATTTTCGCCTCGATGCTTTGGGGCGGATCGCTTTTCCTGAAACGGTGCGAACGGATACAGTCCCGTACCGCAGCTGCATATTCTTCCGGGAATCCATGACCTTTCAAAAACACATATGCTTTTTCTGCTCCTGCCATGGCATGGCACACGGACGGATTTTCAAACTGCTCTTTACGCCCGACATCATGCAGCAGACAGGCGCTTATCAGAATATCATAATCTACCCGTTCTTCCGTTTGGGCAATATCCAGCGCATTGTACAAAACACGGTAGATATGCTCCTTATCGTGGGCACTGTCCTCCATGCAGGACAGCATATAATTTTCCATAGTCGTATAATCTTCTTTTTTCATTGTATGCCATGCCTCCTTCCGTTTTCCCATCCGTCTCAGGATAATATTTTCTGATAAAGCCTGTACCAATCCAGCCCGTATTTACCGTATCCCAAATCCGCTTTGCCCATATACTGAAAGCCAAGGCTCTCATAAAGCCGGACTGCCGGCATATTTTTTTCATATGTATCCAGCCGGACCGCCTTACAATTCTGCCCGCCTGCATAAGAGAGGGAAAATTCCATAAGCTGTCTGCCTGTTCCCTGATGCAGATGATCGGGATGCACTGCCAGAGTATGTACGAAACAAATATCTTTATCCTCCAGCCCGTTCTTCCAGTCTGCCTTCTGATAGGCTTCTTCGGGTGTATGGTTTAAAATAACGGTTCCTGCTATCCGGCATCCTGCCCGCGCCACAAACAGACACCCCTCCCGGATTCCCTTTTCTGCATCTTCCCGGACAGGATATACTCCTTTTATCCACCCCGGATAATTCGTATGCGATTGGAGATAGTCGTTTAACCCGTCATAAAGCCTCTCCAGTTCTTCCACATCCGCCGGCACGGCTTTCTGTATTTCCAGTTTCATTCTGCATTCCTCTTTTATTAGATGATAATCCCAAACATTTTTCCCGTTGCTTACGGACAAACGGCAGCCCGCACACCTTCCCGCCGACTGCCGCCCTTCTCCATCACCTGTTACTGTCAAACGCACTATTACAAATGACTCAGAATTATCGTATTATAAATAACTCAGAGTTATTGCATCATAAATAACTCTTGAGTACCTCAACCTTATCCGTCTTCTCCCACGGCAAATCCAGATCATTGCGTCCGAAATGTCCGTAAGCCGCTGTCTGCTTATAAATCGGACGGCGCAGATCCAGCATTTTAATGATTCCTGCCGGACGCAGGTCAAAGTTCTCGCGCACAATTTCCACCAGTTTTTCATCATCCAGTTTCCCCGTGCCGAACGTATCTACCATAATGGAAGTGGGCTGTGCCACACCGATTGCGTAGGACAACTGGATTTCACACTTGTCTGCCAAGCCTGCAGCCACAATATTCTTTGCCACATAACGCGCCGCATAAGCTGCGGAACGGTCCACCTTCGTGCAGTCCTTGCCGGAGAAAGCGCCGCCTCCGTGACGTGCATATCCGCCGTAAGTATCCACAATGATCTTACGTCCGGTCAGACCTGCATCCCCGTGAGGTCCGCCGATCACAAAACGTCCCGTAGGATTAATGTAAAATCTGGTTTCATTGTCAATTAATTCCTTCGGAAGCACCGGATCAAAAACATATTTCTTAATATCCCCATGAATCTGCTCCTGTGTCACATCCTCGTCATGCTGCGTGGACAATACGACCGCTTCCAGACGCAGCGGCTTGCCGTCCGCATCATACTCCACGGATACCTGGCTCTTGCCGTCCGGCCTTAAATATTTCAATGTGCCGTCTTTACGCACCTTCGTAAGCTGAAGAGCCAGCTTGTGTGCCAAAGAAATGGAATAGGGCATATATTCCTCTGTCTCATTGGTCGCATAACCGAACATCATACCCTGGTCGCCGGCGCCGATGGCCTCGATTTCTGCATCCGTCATCTTATTTTCCTTTGCCTCCAGTGCCTTGTCCACACCCATGGCAATATCGGAAGACTGTTCGTCAATGGCTACCATAACGGCACAGGTATTGCCGTCAAAACCGTACTCGGACTTGGTATAGCCGATTTCCTTGATGGTTTCACGGGCAATCTTCGGAATATCCACATAAGCATTCGTTGTAATTTCTCCTGTTACAAGTACAAATCCCGTACAGGTTGCTACCTCACAGGCAACACGGCTCATCGGGTCTTTTTCCATCAGTGCATCCAGCACTGCATCCGAGATGGCATCGCAGACTTTATCCGGATGTCCTTCCGTTACGGATTCTGAAGTAAATAAAAATTTCTCCATTTGTTTTTCCTCCTACTTATTGTTTTAGTAAATTTTGTAACGTACAGATTTCCCCAAAGACACTGGCCTTTGGGTATTTTACTTTACAGAACGTATTTCCCATTACACTCCGTAAAGTAAAAAATCCGCTTACTTTCATAAGCGGACCGACTATCGATAATCAAATCCTCTTATTGTTCGATTGATTTACTCGCTCAGGCAGGCACCTTCCTCAACAGGGGTTGCCGTGGCTTCACCGGTCCTATGTACCTCCACCACTCTGAATAAGAGATTCTGTAACAATATTGAATTTTCATATGATATCTGTTATTTACCATACACCATACATGATACTTTGTCAACGTATTTATTGACAATATACCATAAAACTTCTATAATTTGTATAGTACATATTTTATTTAAGAAAACCGGTTCCAGTTTCCGTCATTTATGGAAAAACAGGGAATCCGCGTTTTTGGAGGACGTTATGAAAAGAGTCAGCACATCTGCACTTGTGCCCGGTATGGTAACAGCAGAGGAAGTTTTCAATTATAAAGGGAACCTGATCCTTCCCAAAGGCCATACATTAACCGAAGAATCCATTGAGAAGCTGGAATTTTATTCCGTTATCAATGTCCGGGTGGAAGAAGAATCCGACCATGAAACGGACGAATCGTCCGAAACCGAAGACACTGTCCGCATTGAATTTGACGAGGAAACACCGGCTGCCGCGGAAGAAAACGAAGAACCGGAACCCGTTCCGGAAGAAGAATCCGCGCCTGCGCCGGAACCTGCCAAAACACCGGAACCGCCCAAACCCAGACCCGCTCCCATGGAAAAAGAATCCTATACGGAACGGCTGAGAAAAACAGAGGAATACCAGACATTTGAAAAAGATTTCCGCGAAGCAACCGCTTCATTCATGGATTCCATGAATGACATTATCGAGAATGTGGAAAACCTTAACGCAGACGCCCTGATTTCCAACATTTTGTCCCTTGTATCCAGCGAAAACAAGCATGTCAACGTATTTGACATGCTGCACAGTATGCGTCAGATGGATGACAATACGTATGTACACAGTATGAATGTCAGCCTGATGTGCAACATTCTGGCACGCTGGCTCCGGCTGAGCGACGAGGACATTAAGACAGCCACCCTTGCCGGTATGCTGCATGATGTGGGAAAACTTAAGATTCCGGAGAAGATCATAAAAAAACCGGCACGTCTGACCGAATGGGAACTGAGCGTCGTACGCACCCATCCCCGTGAGGGTTACAATATTCTCATGGCGGCTCCGGTCAGCGACCATGTGAAAAATGCAGCGCTTATGCATCATGAACGCTGCGACGGTTCCGGCTATCCGCTGAAACTGACAGGCGCGCAGATTGACCCGTTTGCCAAAATCGTTGCCATTGCGGATGTATACGACGCCATGACTTCCACAAGGGTTTACCGCGGCCCCCAGTGTCCGTTTACCGTAATTGCCGCTTTTGAAAACGAGGGATTCCAGAAATACGAGCCGGCCTATATCCTTACCTTCCTGAAAAACATTGTCAATACTTACATCCTCCACCGTGTACGTCTTACCAACGGGGAGGAAGGAGATGTTATATATATCAATCCTGACAGACTTTCCAGACCCATGGTGCGTGTGGGTGACAAATATATCGACCTGTCAAAAGAACCTCATCTCCGTATTGATTCCCTGTTATAACCAAACCCCCTGCCTGAAATGGCAGGGGGTTTTTATTCTTATCTATTGCCTGTCGTTCCCGGTACTGCCGGAAGATACTTAATTCCCGTTTCCCTGAATGGATTGATCTCATGTCCCTTAAACACCTGGTCCAGATAACGGAACCCGCAGAATCCCTCCTCGTTTGCCAGTGCCGAAACATCCGCTCCCGCAGGAATCGTAACCGTGTAATATTTTCCCGCATATCTGTAATTGATGATCACAGTCACATCTGGACGTGCCTGTAAAGCATTCAGAACCGATTTATGGAAACTTACCCAGCTGCGTGTGGTAACGACTACCGTTCCATTCTTTTCCGCTGTCTTGATTTTCTGTTCGCCTACTCCGTTAAATGCCAGATAATTTGCTTCCGCTAACCAGCCCGGAACTCCGTTCCATCCGGTGAAAGTAAACTGACTTCCTGCGGAACTTTCCTGCTGCCCGCCGTCATTGTCATCTCCGCCGCCGCTGCCGGCATCATCGTTACCGCTTCCATCGCCTGACGGTTCCTGCGGTGCCTGCGACTCATCGGTAAGGATAAGTCCTTCCCCGTTTACTTTTTCCAGCAGTTCGTCGCTTGCTTTTATGCACTGGATACCATCAAAGTAAATGCCGGAATCCACTTTCCATGTTCCCGTATGTCCGTCCGGCACAATGGAGTTGCACCAAACGGCAAATTTCATGATCCTCGAAGAATCCAGTGTTCCGCCGTTCTTACCCTTGAAAGCGCTAAACGGCACCGTCACATATTTTGCCTTCGTTCCCTTGTTGAATTCTGTCAGATATACTTCAAATTCTTCTCCGGAACCGTCCGCCAGCTGTACTACCACTTTCTGTCCCATTCCATCCGGCTGTACCCACATGGTCAGGGCATTGTATGCGGAGTAATCGTTGTTTTCCAGCGTCTTGACACGTCCTGTCCACACCTCGTTGCCTGTGGTTTCCAACACATAATGGAATCGTCCGCCATAAGCGCCGTCCGATTTATGGCTGCTGTCCAGTACAAATTCCGAACTGCATCCTGCTGCGGAATTTTCCACATAAGCTGCATCCAGCAGACCGTCGCTGCCCGCATAATAATCAAAATTGTCAATGATATGCGCCGGCGCCTGATCCTTGTCCTTGCCAAGGCTGATATTCCTGATACATGCAATCTGCACACCGTCCGCCATCAGATAAATTTCCGCGGAATCGGTTTTTCCAAGGGAGGCCAGCTGCGCCTCATCCAGTACCGCCTCATATTCTTTCAGCCCGGAATCTTCTTTTCTCACCGCCTGCAATGTGACGCTCTGGTCTGTATCCGTATTCACTACCCTGAATTCTACCGCACTGCCGTTGGCAACGCTTCCCCGCAGCGCCGTCGCACCCAGGATAACCGCCCGTTCAAAAGGAGCGATCAGGTATCCGTGGGGATTGGTATACCCGCTTACGGAAACGCCTCCCATCCTGTCAAAGTTGGTTCCGTTTGCAAAGATGGTTTTATCGCTGTTATAAAAATCAATAAACTCATTGATCATTTCATGTCCCAGTGTATCACTGTATTTATAAGGAACGTAGAAATTTGTATCACCGAAGTTTGCCCACACAAGATAGTAAGGCATATCGTTATCATCTGCAATATCCGCTACCTTCTGATACCAGTTTGTCCCCGTCTTTTCCTCTGTTACCGGATTATTGGAAACCAGCAGTCCTTCATTGTCAGAACCGTTTTCTTTCATGGCGCGCACTCCGGTCTCGGAAATTGCCGCAATTTTTCCATGTGTTGCGGCAAGGGAAGAAACAAGGGCACAGGTGCTGTTCAGTCCCGCAAAAAAGCTGCCGTCGGAAACGGTCGGATAAGTATTGTAATCGTCATAATAATCAAATGCAAGGATATCGATATATTCGTCTCCCGGATATCTCTCCATGTACTTGCTTTCACCGGAAAACGGTCCGTTCGGAGAGTACACGTAAATCATATTGTGTACACCGCTTGCCTGCAGATATTCTTCCGCATAGCGGAACATGCTCTTATAGCTCTCCACGCTCGTACCGGAGCCCCACCAAAACCAGCTTCCGTTGTTCTCATGAAAAGGCCGGAACAGGATTGGTACATCCGCCGCCTGTAACCGTTTTGCATAGTCCGCAATAATATCCAGATATGCATTGAACTGCGCATTGTAATCGCCGCCCGGCAGAATCTGCTCTGCACAGTTATTGGACAGATCCTTGGACTCATTAAAGTCGCACTGGGTAAAATCATAACTGCCGTCTGCCCTCTGCGTAATCTTGGAACTGGTAAAATTCGGCATATGTGCGGAAAGGGATACGATAGCGCCCTGCTCTGCCGCCGCAATGCTGTTAGCCGCCGCCGTTGCCACTGCCGCTTCCGCATCACTGATGCCCAGTTCCGCTCCGGTCAGGGACAGGGAATCCAGCCCGTAAATACCGCTTAAGCTGCCGGTTACTTCCTTTACATCCCCCTCGTCTGCCGTAGCGCTGACTGCTTTGTTGATGTCATTTTCATGTCCGAACAATACCTGATCGTTATTTTTTAAAGCGATCAAATATGCATACAAAGCGCCTGCCGACGCCGTTGCATCCTTGTCCGCCAGCGTCACCGACGAAGGCGCGCCGGAAAGCTCCGCCTGTGTCCCCTCACCCGGAACAGACGTAATCTCCACATAATCTCCTTCCGCGCTTTCCTGCGTGAGCTTTATGTTATCTATATATACCTTACCCTGAAATGCGGTATTTACTCCCACAATACCGATCGTAAGGTCGCTCAGGGGCGTATCGGTCGGGCTGAATTTGAATACGATCTGCGCCTTCCGGTAACCGTTTCCGATATCCTCTCCGTCCCCGACTGCCGTATCTGTGTCAAATATGCCATCGGAAAATACTTTGATCTTACCGGACTGAAATGCTTCCGGATAATAGAAATCCAGCATCAGGCAGTTGTATTTGCTCAGATCATACGGCGGATCAAACGTTTTCTTTATCTTTGCCTCGCTCCAGTCCACCCCCGAATTCTTGCTGTAATCCAGTTCCACGCCCAGCGTTTTGGAACCGTCAAACTCCGCAACCGCAATACTCTTACTGCCGTCATACTGCCAGCCGCCTTCATCCTTCCAGCCGCCGTCTGTATCTATATTATAGCCTTCAAAATCATCAATGACACTGTCGTCTGCCGGAGGCAGGGGTTTCTGTTCTCCTGTCCCGTCATACAGCTTAATGTTTTCCACAAATACGGGACCGGAATAATCACACTGATAACCGGCCAGTTTCAGGGTAAACTGCGCCAGTGCATCTGTCAGCGCATCTTCCGTAAAGTCAAAGCGGACAGAAGCCTTCTTGTATCCATCCGAATTATCCTCAAACAGGTCGGCCGTCAGATCAGAAATGCCGATTTCCTTCCAATCCCAATTACTGCCCAGTCTGGCAATACCCTGGACCTTCATGATGCCGTTATAGGCCGCACTGTCCGGAATCAGTATATCCATGGTTACGTATGCGCCGCTGTTTAACGGTGCCTCTGTAAGCAGGGCAATGTTATACTCCGAATTTCCCTGCGCATCTTTTGCTTCATCCCAGGTAGAAGTACTGTTAAAGGCTACATTCTGACCCAGTATCTGTCTGCGCGCCGCGATTTCCTGCAATGGTTCATCATCCGTCTCTCCTTCGGCGTCGTACAGCCGGATGTTCTCCACATATACCGCGCCGCTGTAATCACACTGATACCCTGCCAGCTTGATAAGGACCTGCTTCACCTCGCCTGCTTCTATGTCATTTTTTTCATCCTTAATAAAATCAAACCGGACGGAAGCCTTTTTATAACCATCCGAAGTTTCACCAAAGTCTGTCACAGACAGTTCCGGTATATTGGATGCCTCTGTCCATGTCCATCCGTCTCCTACCTTTACGATCCCCTGCACCTTGAGCAGTCCGGAATAGGAAGCGCTGTCCGGCAATAAGATATCCATGGTCATATAAGCGCCGCTTTTCAACGCATGGTCGGTAGCCATTGCAATTTCATATGCACCCTTGTCATCCCATGTTTCAGCCGGGTCAAAAGAAACATTTATTCCATATACCTGCAGCCGGTCTGCAATGACAGCCAGCGCCCCGTCTGCGTCCTGCACGGCCGCCTCATTGACTTTAACAACTTCCTTTTTCGGCGGCACATTTGCCGACACCGGCTTTACGCCGTCTGCCGCTTCAGGCACATTACCAGCGGCGTTTTCCGGCTCCTGCCGTATGCTCTGCCGTGTTCCCGCTGTTTCTGACTGTTCCGCTGCCGGAGGCGTCACCGCCGCATTAGCAGCCATGCCCCATGCACCCCACAAGCCCGAAAACAACAGGGACGCGCTCATGAAGAATGCACAATGTCTGATCTTCTTTCTCATTCTTTCTTTTTCTCCCTTCCATCATTTAGCTATATTTAGCTTAAATTAGAGTTAAATATTTAAATCTAATTTATATTACTTAAATTCTACCAAATTAAGTCAATAGTGTATATTGGGAGTTTTTAACGAATTATAGAATGTTATTATGTGCATTTTACACTATCAATTTTATTTTTAATTTCTTTTTTAATTATTTTTACTTTACTTTTTAGCTATTTATACAGTTTATTTTTTCATTTCTGTATCCTTACAAAAAACTCACTTCGCTAATGCTGTAAATTTCCTCATGCGCCCTGTGCACAAAAAAAGGAAACCTTACATCAATAAGATTTCCCAAAATGAACCCCTGTAAAAATCCGCCCCGGCCGTCAGCCGACCTTCAGCTTAAACTTCTGCAATTCACGTTCCGTATTCACTTTGTCTATCTGCGCCCCCAGGCTTTGCAGCTTCAAATGAAAATCCTCGTATCCGCGTTCAATGAATTTGATATCATCCAAAACCGTAATTCCTTCCGCCGAAAGCCCCGCGATCACAAGCGCCGCTCCCGCACGCAGGTCAGGGGCCGTAATACCGGCTCCGGTATACCGCTCCACACCGTCGATGATCGCAGTATTGCCTTCCACCTTGATACTCGCTCCCATTCTGGTCAGTTCATCCACATACTTAAAGCGGTTCTCAAAAATACTCTCCGTCACAATGCTTGTTCCGGATGACAAACCAAGCGCCACCACGATCTGAGGCTGCATATCTGTCGGGAATCCGGGATATGGAAGCGTTTTAACATGGGTATGTCCCAAAGGCTTGGATGCCACCACACGTACCGCATCGTCCGATTCTTCCACCTCGCAGCCGATTTCCAGCAGCTTCGCACTGATGGACTCCAAATGCTTCGGAATCACATTCTTCACCGTTACGTCCCCTTTGGTCACGGCCGCCGCAAACATAAAAGTGCCGGCTTCTATCTGATCCGGAATGATCGTATACTCACTTCCGTGGAGTTTTGACACACCTTTGATACGGATCACATCCGTGCCCGCTCCTTTAATGTCCGCCCCCATGCTGTTCAGGAAGTTGGCCAAATCCACCACATGCGGCTCTTTTGCCGCATTTTCAATGGTCGTCTTCCCCGTAGCCATGGCTGCCGCCATCATAACGTTGATCGTTGCGCCAACGGAAACCACGTCCAGATAAATGTGATTTCCGCGCAGTTCCTCTGTTTCCGTAATGATAAGTCCGTGCTCGATCCTGACATTGGCGCCCAGTGCACGGAATCCCTTAATATGCTGGTCAATGGGCCGCAGGCCTATATTGCAGCCGCCCGGCAGGGATACCTCCGCCTTTTTGTATTTCCCAAGCAAAGCTCCCAGTAAATAGTAAGAAGCCCTGATTTTCTTAATATAATCGTCTTCTATCGTAAGATCATGAATGTGGGAGGCATTGATCTTCACCGTATGCCTGTCAATACGGTTTATGATAACCCCTATGCTCTCCATTGCCTGAATCAGTACCTTTGTGTCCCGGACATCCGGCACGTTTTCTATTAATACGGTTTCGTCCGTCATTGTTGCGGCCGCAAGAATGGCAAGCGCTGCATTCTTCGCACCGCCAATCTCTACTTCTCCCACTAACGGATTTCCACCCTTGATCGCATATTGTTCCATGGTGTACCCTCGATTTAATTTTCCTAATATGCCGTCCCTGCATCAGGCCGGCATTTCTATTCTAATTCGGCCTGCCGTATGTGAGCGCAAGACCTAAACATATAATCAACTTATTAACCCATCTTTTTGATTATACCATAAAATATCCATTTGTAAATAATTCATTTTCGGCAGTTTGCCTGCCCCATTTCCTTCATTGTAACAATCCGGTTACCAAGCGGAAGAACGTGAAGCGCCTGCGCTTCTCTGACCGCTGTCATTTAGTTACCTGAACTGTTACAACTAATTCAAATATTTTAACGGATTGACCTGTGAACCGTTAATCAGTATTTCAAAGTGGATATGAGGTCCCGTGCTGACTCCCGTATTGCCGCTAAGAGCAATCTTCTGTCCCTGCGATACGACTTGTCCCGGTGATACGAGCACCTTGCTCAGGTGTCCGTACCTGGTCTGTCTGCCGTCTGCATGATCGATATATACCACATAACCATAGCCGCTGCCCCAGCCCGCTCTCGATACCGTACCAGCCGAAGACGCCATGACTGCAGTACCTACCGGCGTCGCCCAGTCTATTCCCTTATGATACGTGCTGGCTCCCTTTGTAGGCCTGCTCCTCCGTCCGAAATTCGAAGTCAGGCGGCCGCCGGAAATCGGTTTGATATACGTGGGCGGAATCTTCGTACCGCGTTCCACAATCTTTGGCACTGCTTCATAAGTGACTTCTTCCTTCAGTATTTCCCTTCCCGTTTCCGCACGGTCACGATAAGACACTTCTGCCACCACCTTCCGGTGTCCTGCGGAAGGTTCCTGCAAGGTCTTCATATCCGTTGTATACCAGTCATCATTGTCCACATAAATGACTTCTGCCTCATAATCCTCTTCGTAATATAAAGTTTCCCTGCGTTCCACGGACAATTCCGGTTCCGGTACGGTCACGATGATCTCGTCTCCCACACGGATCATGGAATTCTCATTCTCAATGCTTTCGTTCATTTCTACCAGTTTTTCAATGGTAAGATCATTTTCAAATGCTATTTTAGACAGACTGTCTCCCGAAACGACTTCATAAATCTGGTTTTTCTCCTGGTCCTTCGTCACTTCCTGAATGGCATCCTCCAAAGAAGTCAGTTCCTCCTCAGCCAGATAGGATTCCACCACTTCTATTTCATCTCCGAATTCCAGCGATACCAGTCCCAGTTCATAATCCGAAAAATCTTTTTCCTTTGCCGGCTCCACCGCATCGAACATCTCATCCAGCGCCGCATAAATTCCCACCGAGGCCAGAACTTCCTGTTCCTCTTCTTCCGCCTCTTTTTCCTCTTTGGAAAGGATATTGGTCGTCAGTACATTCAGTTCTCTGGTCGGGTCCAGCACAAGTTCCACATCATATTCATTTTCCGTGTCATATTTATCGATAGAAGAATGCAGCAGTTCCAGCACTTCATCCTTGCTGGACAGATTTACGGTGTACTCATTGATCTTTACCGTATAAGAGCGGTGAAGCGTCTGCTTCACATTTTTCTGCAATACCCGGACCATACGCCCGGTGACTGCCTCTTCGTCATCAATATGCCCCCAGAACACTTCCCTCCCTTCCAATTCCATATCGCTGTCAATGAGTACCAGTTCTTCCCCGTCTCCTGCCATAATTTTACGCGCCTGCTTCAGACATTCCTCTGCAGTCTTCCTGTCACTCACTTCGCCTACGGTCTCTCCGTTTAATATCACCGTAAACATATTATTTCCCGTACTTTCTATTTTAATATATCCGGGAATAAAGAATATGCTGACAATTACTGCCAATACCGCAACCTTTATTTTCCTTATTTTCATTCTCTTATAATATTTTGTCAATTTTATCATTTTTTACTCCATGTACACATGCGTTTGCTTTCCGCCCGGTCGACATCCCCATTCTAACAGCATTTATTTCCCTTGTAAAGAAAATGTTAGGAGTGGTAGAATATTCCTTGGGGAAGAAGGTGAAGCGCCTGTGCTTCTCTGACCGCGCCTGTATCATCGAAAGGAGAATCCCATGAATCCAACACAAATCATTTTCCACATAGATGTTAACTCTGCTTTTCTGAGCTGGAGCGCACTGAAAAATCTGGCGGAAGGCTCCGAAGTGGACCTACGGGAAATCCCATCAATTATCGGAGGAGATATGGCGAAGCGGCACGGCGTGGTGCTGGCAAAATCCATTCCGGCCAAAGCATATCATGTGACTACGGGGGAACCGATCGTGAACGCCCTTAGAAAATGTCCGCACCTCGTCATGGAAGCGCCCGACCATGAACTGTACCATAGACGCTCCAGGGAATTGATGGAATTTCTGTCCGGCATCTGCCCTGACATCGAGCAGGTCAGCGTTGATGAATGCTATATGGATTATACACCGATAGCCAATCAGTACGGTGACCCGGTAAAGGCGGCGGAGTATATCAAGAATTGTATTTTTGATAAATTCGGTTATACGGTAAATATCGGGATTTCGGACCGGAAAGTGCTGGCAAAAATGGCTTCCGATTTCAGAAAGCCCAATCTGGTCCATACGCTTTACTGCCGTGAGATTCAGCAAAAAATATGGGGGATGCCTGTTTCCTCCCTGTTCATGTGCGGCCATTCCAGCGTGGAAACACTGCGGAAACTGGAAATCCTCACCATCGGTGATTTGGCGCAGGCTGATAAAGAGATTCTGGCAGCCCACCTGAAAAGTCATGGCATTACCCTGTGGGAATATGCCAACGGCATCGATGATTCTAAAGTGATCACGGAACCGGCAGAAGCAAAAGGCATTGGCAATTCCATTACTTTAAAAGAAGATGCCGCCTCAAAAGAAGACGCTTACCGGGCCCTTCTCAGCCTCTCGGAAAGCGTGGCCGGAAGGCTTCGCGCTTCCGGTCATCTGGCCGGGATGGTCAGTACGGAAATCAAATACAATACCTTCCGCTCCGTATCCCACCAGACCACCTTTGCCGAACCGGTCTGCACCACTGATACCCTTTACAGAACTGCCTGCCTTTTATTCGATGAAATATGGGACGGCACCCCCGTCCGTCTTCTCGGCATCCGCGCCTCCAAACTGGTATCCAAAGAAGAACCTGTGCAGCTCACCCTGTTTGACCTGAACGGAGGATTCGATACGGCGGCGTCTTCGAAAGCAGTTCCCGTTCCTGCCGCCAAACAGCGGAAACTGGACGATGCCCTGGATTCCATAAGAAAGAAATACGGCTCGGATTCCATTGTCAGAGGCAGTCTGCTCCATAAAAAAGACGATTACAAAAAACATTGATTCAGGGAACTGTTAAGAAATAAATCTTTACCTTTGACTTGTCTGAGTGCAAAAAAGCGCCAGTTATTTTTTCCTGACGCTGTATCCAAAGGTACCCAGTGTTTCGCCCAGCGAAACATAAGAACCATGAGAATAAACAATCGGCTCTGCTCTGTCAAAGCAAAACTTGTTTTTCTCATCCATATACTTTTCGTCCGCGTGCACCGCGACCACCTTCGCGATGAACATATCGTGGGTGCCCAAAGATTTCTTATCCTCTACCACACACTCTATATTCACCGGACTCTCGCCTATCAGCGGCGCTTTCACCACCCCGGCCCTGACCGGTGTGAGCTTCATTTTTTCAAATTTATCCACTTCCCTGCCGCTGACCACGCCGCAGTAATCCGTTGCAAATACAAGTTCTTTCGTGGTCAGATTGATGACGAATTCCCCGGTCTCTTCTATCATATGATGGGAATACCGCTCCGGCCGGACTGAAATCGAAACCATCGGAGGTTCACTGCAGACAGTGCCTGTCCATGCTACTGTAAATACATTTTTTTCACCCGCCCGGCCGGCCGTGCTGACCAGCACCACCGGCAGCGGATACAGCATATTGCCCGGTTTCCAATTCAATTTTCCCATATGCAGTCATCCCTTCCCTTTCTTTCCAGACATTTTGCGTTTCACATAAAATTCTTACATATTTCCAGTCAAATGCGCTATCAGCAGTAACAGGTTCCCCGCTGCAGCTGCCAGCGTAACAATATTGAGAATAAGCATCTTTCTATTTTGGGAGGCAGCCTGACGCCCGTTCTCTGTCAGAGTCTGTGTCTGTTTCCCTAATTCTTCCACTACCACCGCCTGTACGTTCCGGTATACTTTTACGTTCTCTTTATGCGCAAACTCATCGGACTGCTTAAACAGTTCCGCAGTTTTCTCCCTGTCTCCCACAAACGTTTCTTTTATCTCTTCCAGAATACGGCAGACTTCCTCTTCCTTTTCCTTTAACTGCTGTACATCGCTGCCGCTTCCTTTCAGTGCCTTCAGCAGTTCCTGTACTTCGCCGTTATTGCTTTTCACTTCCTTCACCAGAGTCTGTACATTACCGCTGTTTCCCTTTGTTTCCTCCAGCAGGGCCTGTACATTACCGCTGTTTCCTTTCATTTCCTGCAGCAATTCCTGCATCTGACTGCCGTTTCCTTTTACTTCCTTCATCAGTTCCTGTACCTGGCCGTCATTCCCTTTCATTTCTTCCAATGCGGCCTGTACCTTACTGTCGTTTTCCCTCAGTTCTTTCAACAGCTTCTGCACTTCGTTTTCTTTTTCTTTCCACTCTTCCAGCAGTTTCCGTATATCTTCGCCGCTTTCCTTTTCCCCCTGTGCTTCTTCCCGTGTTTTGTCCTGCACATCCCGTATTTTCAGAATTCCCTCATCAGCCAGACTCTGTATATAAAGAGTACTTTTTTCCAAAAGCTGCCCCAGCTGCACTGCGTTCTTTTCCAGGGAATCCCTTATCTGCTTTTTGCTTTCTTCTAAAAGTTCCTTCAGCTTCTGCTCGTTTTCAGCATTTTTCAGATTCAGTTTCCGCATTTCTTTCATACAGGCATCATATTCCGCCACCTGTGATTCCAGCTTCTCTATCTGTGCCGCATCTGCTGCCGCATTGGCACGTATCGCCTCTTGCGCACCCAGTTTCTGCGCGATCTTATCCATGAAATTGTCCATCTTTTTTTCCTCCCAAAACGTTTTTCCGCTTGCTGATATATTCCGTTTCCTGCTTTTTTGTTTATATTTTATATTATCATCTTTTGTTTTCATTTACAATGGGGGAAATTGCGGTTGCCCGTGTCCGGGCAGAACTGTTATGAGCACTCCTCTATCCGGAATTCTTTGTGCACTTTGCCTCATTTTCGTTCCCTGTCTTCTTCTGTTTTATGTATATTAACGATATTTTTACATGGTGTTCATAGTTTGTTCATAAGTAATTGGTATACTATATTTACAGTAAACGAGAGACAGCTGATTGTTTTTCATTACACATATAGATAAATTTTTTCATAATAGCCCGGGCGCCGAAAGGTGTCTGGGCACTCCTCGTTTTAAGCGGCATTTTCCGGTCAGACAAGCCGAATACCCGTGCAGGCACGGACTTGGCTCATTGCCCGCGGAAATAAAAACGCAGACTGCCCTGACCGCAGACTGCGTTTTTATTTTCTTATTTCATCCAAAATCTCTAAATTTCCAAAGCTGCAAAATATCCTATGAATCCTGATACACCTTTTGGAATCTCTGTACCTGCTCATTCAATGACAGCATTCTGTCATCCAGATCCGACACCATTCTCGCACATTCCACCAGTTCATCCCTAATATGGTCCGGTGCGTTTCCTTCGAATTTGTAATGTATCTTATGCTCCAGACTCGCCCAAAAATCCATCGCAACCGTTCTGATCTGTATCTCCACCTTCGTGTCCACTATCCGGTCGGACAGATAAACCGGAACCGTCACTAGCATATGATAGCTCTTATACCCGCTGTCTTTCGGCTTGACAATATAATCCTTTACCGAGATCACTCTGATGTCACGCTGGTTGCTTATCATATCCGCTATTTCATAAATATCGGAAGTAAAAGAACAAATGACCCGGATACCGGCAATATCATTCACATATTTCACCATATTTTCGATCGTCGATTCATAGCCATGCCTTTTCAGTTTCTTTACGATACTCTCTGCTGTTTTAATCCTTGATTTAATATGCTCGATGGGGTTGTATCTATGTACGTGCTGAAATTCATCATTTAAAATTTCCAACTTCGTCGCTATCTGTTTTAAAGCGGAATTATAAATCAGTATGACCTCTTTCCAGCTATCCACATCGCTGTCCCGTTCTACTCTCAGTTCCATTCCTTTCGCCTCACTACTGCCCTGTCACTACTTTTCAGAATATACTTATTACCGATATTCACTCTTTATCAAACATGCAGGCATGCTCTCTTTTTTAAGACTAATTATATCATATTTTTTACATAAATGTGCAATTTTCACAAGTTTTTTATTATTTTTTAATTTTTCTTGTGTATTTATTCGTAACCGGACTGTTACGCTTATTCAGTTTGTACTGCCCGACATGGCAGCACACCTTATAATATATGCAGCGCCTTATAAAATATGCTATAATAATGCCTTAATATACTTTATAAGATAAGAAAGGAATATTCGTTATGTTTCGATTATGGGCGAAGATTTTTAAAGACAATCATTTATTAAAAGACACGGTAATCCGTGATGACAGTGATGACACCAGAACGCATAAGGTCTTCCGGGCTTTGGACGAAGTCATATACCAGTTCGATTTAGGAAAGCCTGTCTGGCTGGACGCTACCGTCACGGAGTTCCGGCGGCACGATAAAGCGCGGTTTACACAGGATAATTTTATTGAAAGCATAGATTTCGATTATTTGGAAATCCATGTCATCGAAGAGGACTGAAGAATAACCGGCACGGCATTGCTCACTTTTAAAAATTAATACAATACCATACAGGATCTTAAAATTTGGACGAATGGATCTGCATATTTTTGTTGACACCTCGTATAATATGGTGTAGTATTTAAATACATTAAACGTAGTTTTTATTACTACATGTCAAGGTTTTCAGTTTGTATTTATTCAGGGAGGTATCAATATATGCAGATAACGATTCGTGAACCCGGAAGCGCCATTACACATTTTATCGGTATGATGATGGCAGTTTTTGCCGCCGTTCCTTTGCTGGTAAAAGCGGCAACCCAGACAGACGGAAACTGTCTCGCAGCCATGACGGTTTTTATGCTCAGTATGGTGCTGCTCTATGGAGCCAGTGCAACCTATCATTCTCTCAGCGTATCAGACAAAGTGATACGGATTTTCCGTAAGATTGACCATATGATGATCTTTGTACTGATTGCCGGCTCTTATACGCCCGTCTGCCTCATTGTTTTAGGCGGCAGCACAGGTTATACCCTTCTTGCCGTGGTATGGGGCATTGCAATTTTGGGAATGGGCGTCAAGGCGCTTTGGATCACCTGTCCGAAATGGTTTTCCTCCATCCTTTATATCGCTATGGGCTGGGTGTGCATCGCCGTATTCGGACCGCTGTGGAACGTGCTCCCGCACGCTGCTTTTCTTTGGCTTCTGGCAGGCGGCATCATTTATACGATCGGCGGTATCATTTATGCCTTAAAACTTCCCATTTTTAATTCCAGGCACGAGAATTTCGGTTCCCACGAGATTTTCCATCTGTTTGTTATGGGCGGCAGTATCTGCCACTTTATCTTTATGTATCTGTATGTGGCATAATATGATTACCGATTCCTTATATTTCTCCATGCCATGCATCCCTGCACATAAAAGCGCTCCCGGGGCAGTTCCTCCGGAAGCGCTTTTTCCATATTATGTCACTTTCTTTCTCTTATTTCACAAAATTCTCAGTCTTCATATCCATTCGGATTATTGCTCTGCCATCTCCAGGAATCCGCGCACATTTCCTTAATTCCATACTGTGCTTCCCATCCCAGTTCTTCCTTTGCCTTCTTTGCATCGGAGTAACAGGTTGCAATATCACCCGGCCGTCTGTCCTTAATTACATAAGGAATCTTCACACCGGTAGCTTCCTCAAAATTCTTCACTATATCAAGCACGCTGTATCCCGTTCCCGTACCCAGATTATAGATGCACAGACCGGCTTTTTCCTCAATCTTCTTCAGTGCTTTCACATGTCCCACCGCAAGGTCTACCACATGGATGTAATCCCTTACACCTGTTCCGTCCGGTGTATCGTAATCATTTCCGAATACGCCCAGTTCTTTCAGTTTCCCTACCGCAACCTGCGTAATATACGGCATCAGATTATTGGGAATTCCGTTGGGATTTTCACCAATCGTACCGCTCTTATGCGCACCGATCGGGTTAAAATACCGAAGCAGGATTACATTCCATTCGGGATCCGCCTTCTGCATATCCATCAGAATCTGTTCCAGCATGGACTTGGTCCAGCCGTACGGATTCGTACACTGGCCTTTCGGACATTCTTCCGTAATCGGGATAACGGCAGGGTCGCCGTATACCGTTGCCGAAGATGAGAAAATAATATTCTTCACACCATGCTGACGCATTACGTCCACCAGGGTAAGAGTGCCCGCTATATTATTCTCATAATATTCCCAGGGCTTTGCCACCGATTCACCCACCGCTTTCAATCCGGCAAAATGAATACAACCGTCAATGTTCTCCTTTTCAAAGATTTCATTCAGGGCTGCCCTGTCCAAAATATCCGCTTTATAAAAAGGAACCTTCTTTCCGGTAATCGCCTCTACCCGTTGTAATGATTTTTCACTGGAATTGCTCAAATTGTCCGCCACTACTACATCATATCCTGCATTCTGTAATTCAACCACCGTATGGCTGCCGATATATCCGGCACCGCCCGTCACTAAAATTGCCATTCCTCTACCTCCTGTTAAATTCCATGCTTGTTCCTGCTTTTTCTGATATCGGATCATTTCCTTATCATTAATCTTAGTTTACTCCAAGCCATATTTTTTACAATATAATAATGTTGCCAATGGCTGTCAAAATGTTAAATACGCCTATAATTCGATTCCATTCAGGCGGCACAGTTCCCTTGCGGATTCCACCGAATCTATGCCGGTCGGGTTTTTTATCGGGGCAAATTCCCGGCTGCGCTCCACCTCATAAGGAAGGCAGTTATCCACCTGATGAATCATATCCAGGACCAGCGTTTCATATTTATAGCCGTTCGGTGCCTCCGGCTCCACACAGTTTCCCTCCTCGTCCAAACACGGAATCTTCTTTTCCACAATATGAAGCGGCAGCTGCCCGTCCACAATTTCTTCCAACATACTTTCCTTAAAAAGATAGTTCAGGATAACGCCAAAATCATAAGCCGGCCGCCCCTGTTCGTCCTTCGCAGCTTTCATCTCATCGGTCAGCTCATAATACTCTACGATGGAAGGCCTGCCGTCTTCCAGGCATAATGCCCCCACCCGCTCGTCAGGAGAAACCTTCTTTACCACTTTTGCTCCTGCCACACAGTTGTTGGCAATGGTTGCCCCTACGAAACATGGATCCGCAATGCGCTGCAGCACATTGTCCACGGCAAATACATTAAGCCATTCAATTCCGGCTTCCCTGACCACCTCTAAAAGCCCTTCCTTATACATAGAAGAAAACCATCCGCCGTTTCCGTTAGGGGACATGGCAATCTTTCCTTTCTCTTCCATATACACTTTGCCATTATAATCCGAAGCCGGAACCATATCCTGAACAAAGAAATGAACGTATTCCTCCTTATAGCCAAAATATCCCTTCTCCTTAAAAAAGGCCGTTGTCATCTCATGGTTCTTGTCACTGGTCATCACAAACAGATGAATCCATGCATCTGCCTGACGTACCACCTCCATCATATTTTCTATCAGACGCTGAAAAATAAACACTTCCTTCGTAATGCCGATATTGTACATTCCTTTCGGTTCATCGGAACCGAGTCTGGTTCCCATCCCTCCTGCCAAAAGAACTGCTGCCACTTCGCCCTTCCGGATGGCCTCCAGTCCGGTTTCCGTATAACGCTTCCGGTTTTTTTCTATCTCTTCCAGCTGCATGGCGGCGAGAGGAGTGATCTTCCCTCTCAGGTTCGTTGTATTATCCTTACAATATTTCAGATTCTCAAAATCCGCTGCCTCTATCTGCGCAAGCAGCACCTGCTGCTGTTCCGCCGTCAGCTCATCATAATATTTCAGCACATGCTGTTGTTCATACCGCTCTAATTTTTCATACGCCTGCTTATAATCCATCTCTATCCCTCCAAAGATTGTAATCCCCGTTTCCACCTATCATAGCAAATTCCAATCCCCTGCGCAACTATTTCACGGGAAATGTCCCATAAATGGTAACTGAACTGTTACAGCCTGCATATCTTAATTTTAAGACCGCCACCATCCGGGAGATTCCCTCATGACCATTTACACCGTAAAATCCGGCGATACCATCGATACCATTGCCAACTCTCACAGCATAAATGTCGATACCATCATCTATAACAACCAGCTCTCTTACCCATACCGTCTGGCGGTAGGGCAGGCGCTCCTGCTAAACACCGGAGCTTCCGAAGCAGACCGGAACATCATCACTGCCGGAGGATACGCCTATCCTTTCATCCGCAGATTTACCCTCACAGAGACCCTGCCCTACCTCACCAATCTGTTCGTTTTTTCCTATGGATTCACTACTATGGGCGAACTGATCCCTCCTGCCCTGGATGATACATGGATGATTGCCCTGGCAAAAGAAAATCATACGGCCCCCATCCTGACGCTTACCCCTTTCGGTCCCGACGGAATGTTTAATAACTACCTGATTTCTGCCCTTGTAAATGATATGGAAGTGCAGCAGACCTTCCTCTCCAATCTGCTGGAAACCATAACAGAAAAAGGCTATGAAGGCGTTGATATTGATTTCGAATATATCCTTGCCGAAGACAGGATATCTTTTGCCCGATTCGTGGCAAATGTCCGTGAAGCGGTCAATGAGCTCGGTTATCCGGTGTCTGTAGCCCTTGCTCCCAAAACCTCAGACAGTCAGCCCGGACTGCTGTATGGCGGAAAAGACTATGGCCTGCTGGGTGAAGCCGCCGATTCCGTATTGCTGATGACTTATGAATGGGGGTATACGTACGGTCCGCCCATGGCTGTCGCCCCTATCCACAAAGTCCGCGAAGTCGTGGACTATGCGCTCACCCGTATTCCGCCGGAAAAAATCAACCTCGGTATTCCCAACTACGGCTATGACTGGACACTTCCTTATGAACGAGGGGTCAGCAAAGCGCGTACCATCAGCAATACCGAGGCCATTGAAATAGCCGTCGCCAACAACGCCGTTATTCAGTTTGACCAGACTGCAATGTCCCCTTACTTCCACTATGAACTGGACGGCCTCACCCACGAAGTGTGGTTTGAGGATGTGCGCAGCCTGAGGGAAAAGTTCTCGCTGATACGGGAATATCATCTGCGGGGTGCGGACTACTGGCAGATTATGAACTTATTCCGTGCCAACTGGCTTCTGCTGGCGGATACTTTCTATATCTCCGGAACATAATCTTCCCCTGCCACGGGCCGGCCTCACGCCTCTTCCGAACGGTCTTCCTCCTGCAGGCGCATACCTGCGGTGCTCGTCACCGGAAGGGAAAATACGATGGATTTTGCCTTGCTATTCATGCCTGCCCGCTCCATGATCGCTTTCATGATTGCATTTTTATCCTTCTTTTTCGTCACGATGAAGATCATTTCCTTTTCCGCCGCGATGGAGACACCGAGAAACTGCTCCGCCTTCTCCATCCCGGTTCCTTTGGCATTAAGCACCGTACCTCCGCCGGCCCCCTGTTCCCTGGCAGCATCCATTACCAGATTATTATAACCCTGATTAGCTATTACTATGATCAGTTCATATTCCGTATCTTTCAATACAGTCTCCTCCTCTTTTTCAAAATTCTGCCCCATCGTTAAAAACTGCAGCGCCTTTTTCCCTCCTATGCTGGAAAACGGAATGAGGAAAGCTATTCCGGTTCCCGGAACATCAATATTCATTTCTTTCTGTAATCCCTTTTTCAGTTCTTTCCAGCGTTCCCGCGTTGCCACGGAAAGCATCACTGCCTTTTCCGTCGCCTCCAGGCCAAAATAATCCAGTATCTCACTGTTCGCAGTTCCCGTTCCCAATGTGCTAAGAATCAGATTCTGCTCATGCTTCTTGTAGAATGCCAGCATCTTGGAGCCTATGCTCCGGTTCGCAATCGTCACCATCATATATACTTTGCTCATACCGGATTTCCTTTCTTACTTCCAGTTCCGCATCCGCCCTTCCAGCCCCGCGTCTGCAGAATATTTTTTACAATTCTATGATCTCATCATCACCCAGCAGTTCAAATGCTGCCTGTGCACCGGACAGTTCCACTGCCAGCGATCCTGTAGTGCGTCCCATCCATACCGTGCGGATTCTGCTCGCCAGTCCTAACACCTGTATGGTGATCAGCGGGGTCATCGCAACCATTGCCACTACGCCAAAAGCATCCGTTACAATATTCCCCCCTACGCTGACGCAGGCTCCCATGGCAAAGGGAAGCAAAAATGTAGCCGTCATCGGTCCTGATGCCACACCGCCGGAGTCAAAAGCAATCGCCGTAAAAATCTTTGGTACGAAAAAAGAACCCAGCAGCGCAATGGCATATCCCGGTATGATGAACCAAAGAATCGAAATTCCGGTCAGCACGCGGACCATCGCAAGTCCCAGCGACACTGCCACACCTACGGAGAGACTCATTTCCATCGCGTTCGCCGATACCGCTCCCGAAGTAATCTCTTCTACCTGCTTCGTCAGCACATAAACCGCAGGCTCCGCCCGCACAATAAAATAACCGATCAGCATCCCAACAGGCACGATCACCCACCGGTAAGGAAGCGCCGCCATCACCTGCCCCAGATAATTTCCCGCCGGCATGAATCCCACATTTACCCCTGTGAGAAACAATACCAGGCCTGCATATGTATAGACAAGTCCTATGCCGATGCGGATCAGTTTCCTTTGGCTTATCCCTTTGAATATCAGAAGAAAGATTCCGAAAAATAAAATGATCGGAAGAATGGAAACTGCCATTTCCTTCATATAAGTAGGAAATCCATGGGCAAACAGCTCCCACAGTTCCACCGAGGTATCTATATCCGGCATGGTCGGAGGTTCGTAAGCGCCTCCCTGCGGATGATAGATCAACCCCAATACCAGCACGGAAAGAATCGGGCCGATGGAGCAAAGCGCCACCAGACCGAAACTGTCGTCCGATGCATGTTTATCGCTTCGTATCGCGGAAATACCCACACCAAGCGCCATAATGAACGGAACGGTCATCGGGCCGGTCGTCACGCCGCCGGAATCAAAGGCAACTGCCAGAAAATCTTCCGGAACAAACAACGCAAGTACAAATACCGCCCCATAAAAAACCAAAAGCAGGGGAGGCAGGGGAACCGCAAACAGCATACGCAGCAGGGCTATCACCAAAAACAGGCCAACTCCTCCGGCAACCGCCAGTATCAGCGCCATATTGGGAATGGACGGCACCTGCTCCGCCAGCACCTGCAGATCCGGTTCCGAAACCGTAATGATGAGACCCATGACAAATCCAGGCAATATCATGACTGCCAAATTCTTTGACTTTGTCATGCAGGTACCGACCCGTTCTCCCATCGGCGTCATGGAAAGCTCCACACCCAAAGTAAAAAACATCATCCCTATTACCAGAAGCACTGCTCCCGCCAAAAATGCCAGCAGGATTCCGGGCGATACCGGAGCTATGGTAAAGCACAGCGCCAGCACGATCCCGATGATCGGAAGTACTGCCTCCAGGGCCTCTTTCAACTTTTCCTGCAATTTTGTACGATACAGTCTCAAATTATCACCGCCTATCCACGTTCCTCAATCTTCCTGTATTCACGTTCCGGCATGACGCTCTTATATGCCGGACGAATGATCTTATCCACATTGATCAGCTCTTCCAGCCTGTGCGCACTCCATCCGACGATACGCGCCATGGCAAAAATCGGAGTATACAGTTCCAGGGGGATATCCATCATACTATATACAAAACCGCTGTAAAAATCCACATTCGCACTGACACCCTTATAAATATTCCGCTTTTCCCCGATCACCTGCGGTGCCAGCCGTTCTATCATGGAATACAGTTTAAAATCTTCATCCCGCCCTTTATTCAGCGCCAATTTCTCAACAAAACTCTTAAAGATTGTTGCTCTCGGATCAGAAATGGAGTACACCGCATGACCCATTCCATAAATCAGGCCACTCTTGTCAAATACTTCTTTATTCAGCATTCTAGCAAGATAATCCTTTACCATGTCTTCATCGTCCAAATCTTTCACGTTCTTTTTGATGTTCGCCATCATCTCCACGACCTTGATATTCGCGCCGCCATGTTTCGGTCCCTTCAGAGAGGACAATGCTGCCGCGATAACCGAATACGTATCGGAGCCGGAAGAGGTGACTACTCTCGTGGTAAAAGTGGAATTGTTACCACCGCCATGTTCCATATGCAGAACCAGCGCGATATCCAGTACCTTTGCCTCCAGTTCCGTGTATTTCATATCCGGACGCAGCAGACGCAGGATATTCTGTGCCGTGGAAAGTTTCGGATCCGGCCTGTGTATGTATAAGCTGTCGTCTCTGTCATAATGGTTGTATGCCTGATACCCATACACGGACAGCATGGGGAACACGCTGATCAGCATGATACACTGCCGGAGCACGTTCGGAATACTCAGGTCAGCCGCATGTTTATCATAAGAAGCCAGCGTCAGGACGCTCTTGGTCAGGGAATTCATAATATCCTTACTGGTCGCCTTCATAATGACATCTCTCGTAAAATTGGTCGGAAGCGTACGCATCATTCCGAGCATATCCTTGAATTCCGCCAGTTCGCTCTTTTTTGGCAGATCTCCGTATAAAAGCAGATAAGCGATCTCCTCAAAACCGGAGCGGTGCTCAAACCCCTTTACCAGCTGCGTCACATCGTATCCCCGGTACAGCAGCCGTCCCTCACACGGCATGCGCTTTCCGTCTACCAATTCCGAGGACTTTATGAAGGAAATATTTGTAAGCCCGGTCAGCACTCCTTCCCCGTTCATGTCACGGAGCCCCCGCTTAACACCATATTCCGCATACAGGGCCGGATCTATATTGTTGTTCTCCACACAGACATTTCCGTATTTCTTCGTATAGTTTTCAATGACTTCCCTTTTGTTATTCTTCATCCCGTGTCACTCCTTTTCTGTTTTCTTTATTTTGCCGGATACTCCTTTGCCAGCTCTTCATCTATATTGCAGGCAATTTTATACGCCACCTGTCGCATGACCTGCTTCTCATCTTCTGTGATATCCCGGTAAATAACTTCCATGAGCCTTTTCCGGAGTCCCGCCAGTTCCTCACATACCGGTTCTGCGGCTCCCGTCAGTTTCAAATGGATACACCGCCTGTCCTGTGCATCCAGACTGCCCGTCAGATAACCGCATTCCATAAGATGTTCAATCGCACGGGAAACATGCGCTTTGGAAAAATATTTCATTTCCACAATATCCCTCGCCGTGTCCCATTCCCCCTGTTTCAGGAACAGAAGTATCTCAATCTCAATCTTATGAAGTCCGTAATTCACCGTAATGAGATTACTCATTTTTTCATAAAGTTTTTTAAACTGCTGCCCATATAACAGCGCTTCAAATTCAGCTTCCACCGCAATCCCTCTTATTCGTTTACAATCAAACAATCCTCTTTTAAACTGTTCACTTTTAAACTATTTTCGCATATTTTTTTCTTCATGTCAAGCCGCCGGCGGTTAAGATTATGTTAAAGAACTATAAAATCTACTTTCATGCCGACAGCTCCAATTATAATAAAGCCGGTTTGTAAACTAAAAACAAGAATATTACATACGGAGGATTTTGTTATGAACATTGGAATTTAACCGCCAAGGAAATCCCCTTAACGATGTAAATCTGATAAAAGGCAGCCGCCGGGCAAAAAGCATCTGCCCGACATGCTGCCCTGGTAATTAAAGACATGCCTTTATTTTTTCCATCATCTCTTCATATTCCGCTTCACTCAGATATTTCTTATCCGGGTTCATCTGAAAGGTGCCGCCCCACTCATCCTGATCTTTGTACTTAGGCACCAAATGCATGTGCAGATGGCATCCGGTATCCCCATATGCGCCATAATTAAGCTTATCCGGCTGAAAAGCCTTATGAATAGCCTTTGCCGCCTTCGTCACATCCGCGAAGAAACAGTTTCTTTCTTCCTCACTGATATCCACGATTTCGCTGACATGATCCTTATAGGCCACGATGCACCTGCCGGGCTTGCTCTGTTCCTTGAATAAAATCAGCTGGCTCACATCCAGGTCACAGATTTTAATACCAAATTTCGCCAGCGGGGCGCCGCCGACACAATATCCGCAATTATTGTCTTTCACTTCTTTTCCCTCCGTCTTCTTTTTGTAAGATTCATCCATGGTTTTTGTATGTAAAATGTATATACTTATCTTACAATCAATCCCACAGCGTGTCAAATCCGATCAGGAACTGCCGTTTATACTGTAACAGTTCAGCCCGTGGAAACGTATAAATCCGCTTATCCTTCCTCCAATTCCTTTAATTCTTTCAGTTCCTTCTTATGATAAGAAATGAGGCTGAACAATCCGCCGCATACCCCCGTACAAAGGAACATTACCGCCATACCGCTGCCTGCACCCTCTCCGACCAGAAGCTGAAGCAGGGAAACAGCCGGATTACCGCTTTTCATGAAAGGCTCAAATACATAATCCGCCAGAAACCCGCCCAGTAAAATCCCCAAAGGGATCGTGCTGTACTGTATCGCATTCCTCACCGCGAACACCCTGCCCTGCATCCCGTCCGGCACCTTCCGGTACAGGATGACATTCTGCCCCGCATTGATAAACGGAATCGGCAGACTGGCCGCAATTCCTGCTGCCGCCCAACCGATTACATTCCTGCCGGCTCCCATCAGCAAATCGCCGCACAGAAGAGAAACCGCCGCCGAAACATAAATCATCTTCACCTTATTTTTCGGCATCTTTCCAGCCGACACGATAATCCCGCCGGCAATCCCTCCGATTCCTATGGCGGCATTCACCGCACCAAGCGCCATACTGCTGTTCCCGCTTCTGGAAAGAATCATCGGCGAAAGAATGTTCTCATATGTCAGCCTGGAAAAAAAGTTCAGTACTGCCGTAGTGACGACAATCATGAAAATCCCCCTGTTCTGCGCAAGAAAATAAAATCCTTCTTTGCTTCCCGCAAAAACTGACGCCTTTTTCCCGCTTTCCTTCTCTGTCTCCGGTACGTGGATGACCAAAAGAAGCACCAGGAAAGCCACTATAAAACTGCCAAGATCAAATACCAGGATCGGAACCAGTCCGCCCATTGCAAATAAAAATGCTGCCAGCACCGGCGTCAGTACCGCTGTCAGATTACTGGAAAAAGAATTCATTCCGCTTATATTGCCCAGTTTCTCCTTCGGCACGATCCTTCCGGTCACCACGGCCGAAGCCGGCCCCTGAAAAGAATTCATAAAACCGATCACACAATTCACCGCATATATGTGCCAGACCTGCAGCACACCGCCGGAACTCATTCCGAGTACGGCCAGGGAACAGACCGCGGCAGCGCTGTCCACTATCAGCATGATCTTTTTCTTACTGTGCCGGTCCACATAAGTACCGGCAAACAGACTGGTCATGATGTACGGCACATAACTGCAAAAGGACATAAGGGAAACCGTCAGTGCAGAATTATTTTTTGTATAAACCCACAATATCAGCGCAAAACTTGTCATTGCGCTGCCTAACTGTGACATAGACTGGCTGAGCCAGAAGATGACATATTTTTTCAAACTTTGATCCATTGAATTTTCCTCCTTATGGAAAATGTAAAAGTGTACCGATCACACTCCATATAAATTTTCTCCAATTTTCCTATAAGTACAAAATCCAATGCGGACGAAAGATATTCCATTAGCTCTGTACAAGTTTCGTCCTGTCATCAGACCTTGTACAGAGCAAAACGCTTAAATCAATTACCATATGGCACAACATGTCCTTCTCTCCCTTCCTGATTTTAAAGTAAGCCAAATACCCTGCTTCTGCAGCCGGGTATTTGGCCTGGTCCCTTACTTATCTTTTTCTAACCGGCAGCATCCGCCTATCTCTGCACTCTCGCGCCCGCGCCTCCTATAATGGCTTCTACTTCCTTCCTGCTTGCCATCGTAGTATCGCCGGGTGTTGTCATGGCCAGCGCACCATGAGCCGCACCGTAATTTACCGCAAGTTCTGCATCGCCTGTGCTCATCAGTCCATAAATCAGCCCGGAGGCAAAGGAATCGCCGCCGCCTACGCGGTCCATGATTTCCAGTCCTTTGTAATCCTTTGCTTTATAGATTTCTCCGTCTGCCCAGCAGATCGCGCTCCAGTCGTTAACCGTAGCTGTCTTTACTTCACGCAGCGTTGTGGCAACTGCCTTGAAGTTCGGATAAGTCTTTGCCGCTTCATTGATCATCTTCTTATAGCCGTCCAGATTCAGTTCCTTCAGGTTTTCGTCATTTCCTTCTATCTCAAAACCAAGACATGCCGTGAAATCTTCTTCGTTTCCGATCATAACGTCTACATATTTCGCAATTTCCTTATTCACTTCCTGCGCCTTAGCCTGTCCGCCGATTGCGCTCCACATGGACGGGCGATAGTTCAGGTCATAAGAAATGATCGTTCCGTATTTCTTTGCCGTTTTAAGCGCTGCGATCACCGTTTCGCAGGACTGCTCGGAAAGAGCCGCATAAATCCCGCCGGTGTGCAGCCAGCGCGCTCCCAGTTCCCCGAAGATATACTCAAAATCAAAGTCTTCCGGTGTCGCTTTGGAAATCGCCGTATTCGCACGGTCGGAACATCCCACAGCTCCCCTGATGCCAAAACCCCGCTCGGTAAAGTTTAAACCGTTCCTGCAGATCCGTCCGATTCCGTCTGTCTTCATCCATTTGATCAGGGAAGTATCCACACCGCCCTGCATAATGAAATCTTCCATCAGCATTCCCACTTCATTGTCTGCAAATGCCGTAATGACCGCCGTATTCATTCCGAAGCACTTTCTGAGTCCACGGATCACATTGTACTCTCCGCCGCCTTCCCATGCACGGAACGATCTCGCCGTACGGATCCTTCCCTCTCCCGGATCCAGACGAAGCATCACCTCGCCCAATGAAACCGCGTCATACTTACATTCGTTAGCCGGTCTTAATTTTAAATCCATTCTCTCATCCTCCTGATACTTTTTACCGTTTTCTGCACCCCTGTGCGGTACCCCGGAACCGGCGCACCGCACTGTAAGTTTTATTTTATCATACCTGGGAGAATTTCTCAATATTCTAAATAGGCTCCTTTCATCGGACTGACTGCATGTTCGCTGAACAGCCTGAGTACGCCCTTTTGATACTTAGGCTCCCTCGGCTTCCAGTTTTCACGCCGTTTTGCCAATATCTTGTCTATCTCCTCCGGTGTTTTTTCCTCTCCCTGAATACCGATGATATTCAGTTTCCGTTCCATAACGTCGATTTCGATCAAATCGCCCTCTTCCACCAGCGCAATCGGGCCCCCGTCTACCGCCTCCGGGCTGCAGTGCCCGATGACAGGTCCCGTGGAAGCTCCTGAAAAACGTCCGTCCGTGATGAGCGCTATGCTCCTGCCCAGCTCCTTATCGCTGCTGATAGCTTCGGAAGTATAGAACATTTCCGGCATACCGCTTCCTTTCGGTCCTTCATAACGGATGAATACCGCGTCTCCCTTCTGAACTTTGTGCTTTAAAACCGCATCCAGACATTCTTCTTCGCTGTCAAAAGGTCTTGCCCGCAGTACTGCCCTGAACATCTCCTTGGGACATGCCGTATGCTTGATCACGGCTCCCTCCGGCGCCAGATTTCCCTTCAGTATGGCGATACTGCCGTCCGTACCGATGGGGTCATCATAAGGACGGATGATATCCGTTTTCGTCACATTCACCTGATAACGGGTATTGAATTCCTGAAGCCATTTCTCACAGCGTTCATAAAAGCCGTTCTGCCTCAGTTCTTCCAGATTTTCACCAAGGGTCTTCCCTGTAACCGTCATTGCATCCAAATGCAGATGAGCCTTGATCTCTTCCATAATGGCAGGAACCCCTCCCGCATAATAGAAGCACTCTGCCGGCCACTTCCCTGCTGGACGGATATTCAGCAGATAGCGCGCATTCCGGTGCAGCCGGTCAAATGTTTCCCCCGTGATCTCAATTCCGAATTCATGCGCAATGGCCGGAATATGGAGCAGGCAATTGGTGCTCCCCGAAATCGCTGCATGTACCAAAATCGCATTTTCAAAACTTGCTTCCGTAACAATCTCGCTGGGGCGCATACCGGGCGTAAGCGCCAGTTTCACCGCCTGTGCCCCCGCCTGTCTGGCATAATCCAGCAGGTCCGGACTGGTAGCCGGCATCAGCGCGCTTCCCGGCAAAGCCAGTCCAAGCGCTTCCGCCATAATCTGCATCGTGGAGGCCGTTCCGATAAACGAGCAGGCGCCGCAGCTGGGACAGGCATTGCATTTCGCCCAGTTCAGCTTTTCTTCATCAATTTCCCCGCGCTGGAATTTTGCGCTGTACATACCCAGCTGTTCCAGCGTCAGCATTTCCGGCCCCGCATTCATTGTCCCACCCGGCACTACCACCGCCGGAATGTCTACCCTTGCCAGGCCCATCAGATTCGCCGGCATACCCTTGTCGCAGCTGGCCAGATAGACCCCCGCGTCAAAGGGCGTTGCATTGGCATGGATCTCTATCATATTGGTAATCATTTCACGGCTGACCAGGCTGAAGTTGATTCCGTCCGTCCCCTGGCTTTCCCCGTCACAAATATCGGTACAGAAATAGCGCGCTCCATGGCCGCCGGCCTGCTCAATCCCCTTGCGTACTTCCTCCACCAGAATATCCAGATGACCGCTTCCCGGATGGCTGTCGCCAAACGTACTTTCAATCAAAACCTGCGGCTTTTCCAAATCCTCGGGCTTCCATCCCGTTCCTATCCTAAGAGGATCCAGTTCCGGCGCCAGTCTGCGCATTTCCTGACTCTTTAATTCCATATCATCTACCTCCATCCTGATTTTCACAAATTTGCCCTCAGGCAAAGAACGAAATAATCAATGCCACTATAAATCCGGTACCGCCTACCAGCGTTTCCATGATCGTCCATGTCTTCAGATTGGTCTTTTCATCCAGTCCGACCAGCGATTTTACAAGCCAGAATCCGGAGTCATTGAAGTGGGAGCAAACCGTCGCCCCGCCGGCCACTGCCGCTGTTACACATGCCAGATACAGCGGGGATAATCCGGAAATGCCCGGCATGGCCGCTACGATACCTGCAGCCATCGTCATGGCAACGGTTGCGGAACCCACGCAGATCCTGACCAGGGCAGCCACAATAAATGCCACCAGTACCAGCGGCAGGTTCGCGGATGATACCGCATTGCCGATCACATCGCCTAAACCGGAATACTGAAGCATATAGCGGAGCACGCCGCCGCACGCCGTTACCAAAAGAATCAGGCCGGTAGGTTCCAGTGACTTTGTCATAAGTTTTTCCAGTTCCGGCAGAGAATATCCGTATCTGGTTCCCAATGCGAACATCGCCACGATCGTTGCGATCAGCAGCGCCACAAAAGGCTCACCGAGGAATCCGAAAATCGGCTGTACCGGAGCCAGTGCCGGAACAACGCCTGCAATGGAATCCAATACGATCAGTACAAGGGGAATTAATATGATTCCTACGATCAGTCCGAAGCTAGGCAGTTTGGACTCGTCAAAATCTTCCTGATTTGCCACATGATCCGGAACCGGAATATCATATTTCTTACCGCAGTATGCGCCCCAGACCGGCCCTGCCACGATCATCGAACAGATACCGCAGAATACACCTACCAGTATAACCCATCCCAGTTCTACATTCAGCATCGTAGCCACCAATACCGGCCCCGGCGTAGGCGGGATGAATGCATGTCCTACTGCCAGTCCTGCCAGCAGCGGGATAACATAGAACAAAGAAGAGCGTTTTGTCCTTTTGGCCAAAGAGAAAGCCAGCGGTATCAGGATGATCAGTCCCGCATCGAAAAACACCGGCATTGCTATAACAAGACCCGTAATACCCAGAGCCCATGCCGCCCTTTTATCGCCGAACTTATTGACCAGCGTCACCGCGATCGCCTGGGCACCGCCGGACGCCTCCAGTATGGCTCCGAACATGGAACCCAGCCCCACCAGAAGGGCGATTCCCTTTAAAGTGTTCCCAATACCGTCATTGACTGCCAAAATAATGTCATCAAACGGCATCCCTGCAATGAGTCCGATGGAAAGGGCTCCTAAAAGAATGGAGACCATTGCATGGATCTTAAACTTAATAATCAGTACCAACAAAATTACCAATCCTAACACCGCTGCAATTACCAGTCTGGTAGGATCCAGTGTAGCTGCTTCAGCTGCCATATTCTTACCTCCTGTTCCAGTTCCGCAGCCGCCCTTCCAGCACCATTATGTCAGAGGAACGACTGTACGTTTCCCGTCCACTCATTCCTTTGTGCTCTGTTAGGACGGCTGCTGTTTCATTTATACGTCAGACGTCTTACGTTTCATGTTTTCATTTTATAATTTTAGTGAAATTATGTCAACACATCAGATGTATTTTGATTTTTTTCTCTATTTTGAACAAAAAAGGTGGCAGATTGCGTCTGCAAGTCTGCCATTTTTGGTCATTTTGTCAAATTGGTACTTTTTTCTTTTCCGATTCGCTTAAGTTCTTTTTTTAGTCATCCGATGTCTTGTTTCCGGATTTTCCTTTTTCCTCCATATGTTCTTCGTACATCTGCATGAGCCGCTGCCGGTTGTAGGTCAGATGCATATTCATGGCGTACTTTGCCCCGAACGAATCGCCCTTTATGATTGCATTCGTGATCGCCCGGTGCGTTTCCAAAGTTTCCTTCATCAGCTGGCGCTGCGTCAGATTTACAAAGGTCAGGACTGCGGTATTAATGATCGGAATCAATACTTCCACTACTCTGTTCCTGCTGCATCCGGCGATGCAGGTATGGAATTCCACATCCTTTTTCGCATGATTCCTTCCGCTCAGATAAAGTTCTTCCACCTCATCACACAATTGTTTCAGCTTTTCTTTTTCCTCTGATGTAATATGCTCACATGCCATAGCCGCGATTTCCGGTTCCAGCATCATCCGCACATCCAGCAGTTCCAATGCCAGCTTATACTTGTCTCCCAGCCTTGCCAGCCCCAACGGGTCCTCTTCCAGCGTGAGGGTACTGCGCACATAGGTTCCCGCTCCTCTGCGCACCTCCAATACCCCTTTGGTCACAAGGCCTTTTACGGCTTCCCGTATCGTACTTCTCCCTACCCCGAACATCTCCGCCAGTTCAAATTCGTTTGGAATCTTCTCTCCTATCTTCACCGGCTCATTCAGGATATAATTCATCAGTTCCTCTTCTACCTGCGAACCTAACAGTCTCTTATTCATCTTCTCAAATCGGTACATGACAGACCCCTTTCCCCTTTATTATTTCTCATCTTAAAAAGGAATCAGGTCAAGCATAACATGTAAAATGCAGGATTACAAGATATAGAAACGAACTTTCTTATGACAAATATCGCGAAACATAACCGTTCAGTCAGATTGTTGCCGGTGAAGGAGGACGCCCCTGCCGGGGTTGTGTATCGCAAAATATCAGTTTTAGCGGATATAAGAATCCTGTCATCTTTGGCCGGAGCGTTGCCTGTTACCGCGAAACAGCAGTTCATCTACCTCCACTGTTCAGGTATCCTGCTCCCTTTTCCACTGCCTGCACTGCTCGATCCGCGCTCCGTGAGGGGTGTCCCCGTGTTCCGCATCGCAGGAATACCGCGTCAGCAGCTCACAGGGTATATCCGGACACTCTCCGCAATGCATCAGTCCCTTTTTCTGACAGCAGGCTGCCACCGGACACTCTCCATGAAAGGGTCTGCCATTCGTCTCGATACAGCCACCGCAGTTACAGCTGTCCTTATATTCGCATCCCGTACAGTGAAGTCCGCAGCGCGAGTCAATGACAGGACTGCTTACCGAATGATTCATAACATAAACCTCCATTTTTCTGCAATTTTTTACTTTTTCCCATCATAACACAAGGAACATGACACCTGCATGTCATGTTCCTTCATATTTCTGCAATGCATTCTTCCAAGCCGTCTTCATCCGGTCCACCATCTCCGGCGGTCCTGTCACTTTCACTTTATCTCCGAAACCCAGAAACCACTCCTCCGCTTTCTCAGGCCCCGTAAATCCCCACTCCGTATATAGCTGCCCGTTCTCTGTCACGGTGAATGAATCGGGGCCGTACTCCTCTGCCAGTTTATATTTTACAGCAGCATCATAAACCGCTGTAACCATGTAGGCATCTGTCATGTGAGAGCCGAACCGCTTCTCTTCTTCCGGCATTTCCCGTACTTCATATACTTCATCCGTGATCTTCAGCTCCCACAGCCGTCGTAGTTTATACATGCGGAAATCCTGCCTCTCCCGGCAGAAACCATACACATACCAGTCCGACCACCGGAAGACCACCAGATACGGCTCCACAAACTTATCGCTTTCTCCCTTCTCATAATAGTAATGAAACAAAATACAGCGGCGCTCCTTCACGGCTGCTTTGATCCGCTCAATTTTATCGGTCAGGTCACGCTTATAGAAAGAAGAAAGGTCGATCCGCATACCGCCGGATAATTCTGCTGCCGGATCCCCGCCAAATTTCTGTACGATCCTGTCTGCACTGGCTGCATGGGAAATGCTGTCCAGCGTTTTCAGCCCGGTAAACACGGCTGCCAGCTCCTGTCCGGTAAATACCGTCGTATCCAGGGAAAATCCTTCCATGAGAGAAATACCGCCGTTACTTCCCTGTGTCGTTACGATCGGTATTCCGGCCCGGCATATATCTTCAATATCCCTGTTAATCGTACGCCTTGATACTTCAAATCCCCCGGCAAGGAATGGAGCCGTCACCTTTTTCTTCTGCTGCAGGATTGCTATGATCCCTATCAGACGTTCTATCTTCATTCCGCATCCTCTATTTTATTTCCAGCCATCCCTCATTCGTGTCAAAACTGTACAGCATTTCAATCACAACGCTTCCCCCGTCATAGGGGGCAAGATCGACATCCGCAGATTCTATGACCAACCCGTCGGAATCCATTGTCTCCAAATGCCAGACCGTCTGGTCCTTCTCCATGATCAGGTTGACAAGATTGAAAATCTCCAGACCGTTATAATTCTCCGCATTATCCGTAACCAGATTGACGCGTGTATCTTCCTGTGCGGCATTATAAAAGTACACTTCGTAAAAAGGCAGCGTCGTCATATTTTTCAGGGTTACCGAAACCTGACAATACTCTGTTTCCTCTGTCTCATCTGACGTCTCTGATATATGGTGATAGATTTCCTCGTATTCCTCCATCAGCTCCTTCATTTCTGTCATAAGAGCTTCCAGTTCCTCACTTTCCATCACTCCCACATCCAGTTCCCCTATTTCCTTTATTCTGCCGCCCAGCCGGTTCAGCTGTTCCTCATATTCCAAAACAGCGCTGTCCGCATACAATGCGGCCACTACGTTATGTTCATCCACCAGCTGTGCATATCTGGCTTTGCACGCATCCATCGCCTCTCCGCCCTGCTTTCCGCACCCCGTTAAGACCATCAGCGCTGCCATCCATGATACTGCTACACTCTTTACTCTCTTCATCATCACTTTCCTTTTCGTGCATTCTATATTCCTGTCTGCCAATCCTCTGGCGCCGCGATTCAGAATTTTGCCAGTTCTGCTATCAGCGTCGGATTCGTGATGCTGTCCCGGATGAAACTATTGTATCTTTCATTCCAATCATCTGTCCAGCTGTTCTGTTCCATGATCTCATGTATTTCCCTCAGTATATCCACTGCATGACTGCAGTCCGCCTGACTGCCAAGCTGTGCGTAGAAATCCGCCTCTTCCCAGTATATCGCTACGATTTCCTTTGGATACAGCGCCACGAGCTGTTTACTGATCCGATGGCCGGCATCCGCATTTCCTTCCGTAAACTGATGCCGCCCTGCCAGATATGACAGCACTTCCGACGTATTTCCCTTTTCGATGCAGATATCGAAATAAGCTGACAGATTCCTATCCCTGATGGTCTCCAGTATCTTTTTCTCTTCCGCCGCGAAATCCGAAGCCGAAAATTCTTTCTGGCAGATATAATACCACTTTCCCAGTTTCTTACTGTCCGCACAGGAAATCAGCGCGCACAGCATCTCCTTTTCTTTGGCATAATTTCCCTCTTCTTTATAATGACCGTACAGCAGTTCCGTAATGAAATCCTTATCCTGCTCTTTCTGAAAAGCCTTTTGATATAAGCCGTCCAATGCTTTTTCATCCTTATTCTTTGCATAATAGGTAAAGAGAAATCCATAGATTTCAAACAATCTGCCTTCCGCTTTTTCCAGCCCTTCCTGCATGGTCTTCAGGGCGAGTTCCTGATTGCCCTGTTTCTTATATTTATTTGCCAGCGCCACATAATCGGAACTGGATACCAAAGTTTCCTCTTCCATTTCAGAAGCGCCGTCCGGCCTGCTGTTCTCCGAATAAATTTCGGAAGCATAGCTCTTGTAAAAGGAGTTTCCGTAATCCGCAAGGAAATCCGCCAGATATATCTTTTCCTCCCTCGTTCTGCACATGCGGGACGCAACATCTACCAGCACATCCGTCAGCCCGCTGTTATCCGAAGCCACTTCCTCCAGGATTTCATCCAAAACTTCCTTCCGCACCGTCCATGGAATCTCGCATCCGCCAATCAGTGTTTTTATCATTTCAAGTTCATCACGGACATCTTCCTCGTCACTCTTCGGCCCGCCTCCGCAGGTATTGAACATCTCGATCACCGGCTGTGCTTTTTTCCAATGCTGCCGCAGCTGCTCCTCCGCATCCTGTGCCTTCCCCTCATTGGCGTTTTTCCGGCAGAAATCCGCCAGCGCCTGTTTCGCAGATCCGCTCAGCCTGATCATAAATCCTATCAGCTGCACCAATTCCCCTTTTTCCATTTTTCCAACCATTTCCATTAATGCTTTGTCATCCATTGTCTTCCACCTTCATTCTTTTTCTATCCCTCTCATCATTCAGACTGCCTCTGACAGCTGCCTGCGCGTTCCGGTCTGTATCTGCATTCCGGCTCCATTTACCATTATAAATTATCCTTCCGGGAAAAACAACCGGCAAAAGAGTCCGGCTCCCGCCGGACTCTGAAAATCTTATTTCCCATCATACAAGTGACATCTGACCACATGTCCGTTTCCCATATCCTTTGCCTCCGGCGCCTGCTCTTTGCAGACTCCCATGCATTCCTTACAGCGCGTATGGAATTTGCACCCCTGCGGCGGGTTGGCCGGAGAAGGAATATCGCCTTCCAGAATCGTCCGTTTGATCTTTATGTCCGGGTCGGGCATCGGAATCGCACTGAACAGAGCCTTAGTATAAGGATGCAGCGGGTTTTTGAAAATATCCTCTGTACTTCCCGTCTCCACCAGACCGCCCAGATACATGACGCCTATCGTATCCGAAAAATGCTCCACAACCGAGAGGTCATGGGAAATGAACAGATACGTCAGGTTCATCTTCTCCTGCAGTTCTTTCAAAAGATTAATGATCTGCGCCTGAATCGATACATCCAGTGCCGATACCGGTTCATCACAGACAATGAACTCCGGCTTCAGGGCAAGCGCCCTTGCAATACAGATACGCTGTCTCTGTCCGCCCGAAAATTCATGGGGATACCGGTCCTTATGATATTCCTGCAGGCCGCAGTTTAGCATGACCTGCGTAATATACTCGTGATACTGCTCCTTCGGCACCAGCTGATGCTGCCTTACCGCTTCCCCGATGATCTCCCCGACCGGCAGCCTCGGCGACAGGGAAGAATACGGATCCTGAAAGATGATCTGCATCTTGGTACGCAGTTCCCGCATTTTTTTCTTATCTGCCTCGTTTACGTCTTCTCCGTTAAACAGAACGGTTCCTGAAGTCTTTTCCAGCAGACGCAGAATCGTCCGCCCCGTTGTAGACTTCCCGCAGCCGGATTCCCCCACCAGTCCCATGGTGGTTCCCCGCTTAATCTGAAAGGATACATCATCCACCGCTTTCACGGTTCCCGTTACGCCGCCGAAAAAGCCGCCCTTTATCGGAAAATATTTCTTTAAATGGGATACTTCCAGAATATTGTCTTCCTGATGGACCAAGGTCCCCCTGTTGGCTTCGTTACCCATTCTGTACGCCTCCCTCCTTGCAACGATAACAGCTTACCACATGCGTGGGCGATACATGGTAGGCGTCCGGATATACTCCTTCACAGTCTGCCACGCACATCTCACAGCGGTCTTTGAAATAGCAATAATCCGGCATATCCACCGGATTCGGCACACTCCCGGGAATACTGTAAAGCCGGTCAATATGTTTGCCTACCACCGGCTTGGAATTCATCAGGCCAATCGTATAAGGATGTCTCGGATCTTTGAAAATCTCCTTTGCCGTCCCTTTTTCCACCACACGTCCTGCATACATAACGACTACATAATCCGCCATTTCCGCCACAACGCCTAAATCATGGGTAATAAGCATGATCGAACTGTTGATTTTATCTTTCAGGCTGCGCAGCAGGTCTAACACCTGCGCCTGTATCGTCACATCCAGCGCCGTCGTCGGCTCGTCCGCGACGATCAGCTTCGGACTGCAGGCAAGAGCCATGGCAATCATGATACGCTGCCTCATACCGCCCGACAGCTCGTGGGGATACATCCGGTACACGCCTTCTTTATTCGCAATCCCGACTACATCCAGCATTTCCATGGTGTGCGCCTTTACCTGCTCCTTCGACATATCGGAATTATGCAGGGCGATGATCTCATCCACCTGATCGCCGATACGGAATACCGGATTCAGGGAAGTCATCGGTTCCTGGAAAATCATGGACATATAGTTGCCGCGCAGCTTCTGCATCACGTCTGCAGGAGCATTGACCACGTTATAGACTTTATCCCCTGTATTGAAACGGATTTCCCCTTCCACCGTCTGTCCTGAAGGCCGCTGCACCAGCTGCAGCAGCGACAGGCTGGTTACGGACTTGCCGCAGCCCGACTCCCCCACAATACCTACCGTCTTCCCCTGCGGCACATCAAAAGACACACCGCTCACCGACTTCACGGTTCCGATATCGGTAAAGAAATAGGTATGCACGTTGTCAAATTCCACACAGTTCTCCGGGTTCTTCATCTTTGTCACATATTCCGACTCCGGTATATTCTTCCGGTTCCTCTTCTTTTCCATTTCCCTCGTAATCTTACGGTTACGTCTGGAAATCTCCCGCGACTCTTTCGCGGATATATAATTTGATTTCTTCTTATTTCCTGCCATCATATCCCTCACAATCCATTCACAATCCAGCCGCAGCCCGTTTTATCTTTTCATCTTCGGGTCAAACGCATCACGCAGCCCGTCGCCGATAAAGTTAAATGCAAGTACGGTCAGCAGGATCAGGATACCTGCCGGAACCCATACGAACAAATAATTCGTCATAACATAAGAATCATTTACTGCATTGATGATACTGCCCCAGGAAGCGGCCGGATACTTGATACCCAGCCCCAGATAGCTGAGGGTCGCCTCTGCCAGAATTACCTCGCCCAGTCCCATAGAGGCAAATACGATCAGCTGCGGCACCACATTCGGGATCAGATGCTTGAAAATCCTGCGCCCTACACTGATTCCCATCGCCTCTGCCGCCACCATGAATTCCTGTTCACGCAATGACAGAATCTGTCCGCGCACGATACGCGCTATGCCGACCCACCCGATGATACTCATGACAACGCACAGCATATAGATACGTACGGTGGCGCTGGCCCTGTAATGATCCATGATCGAACCGAGTATCAGATACAGGGGCATGGAAGGGATACAGTAAATAATATCCACCAGACGCATCAGTATGTTATCCACCCAGCCGCCGAAATAGCCGGCCACACCGCCTACGATCATACCGATGATGACTTCTATGATAATTACCACAAAACCGATCAACAGCGAAATACGCCCGCCGTACATCAGACGCGCCAGCAGATCCATGCCGTTTGCATCGGTTCCGAGCCAATGCTCCGACGACGGCTGTGCATACGTATCAATGACCCTGGTCTCCTGAAAACGGGATATCAGATACTGCCCGTTATTTTCCGACAGCAGATACGTATCCGTCACGCCTGCCGCATCTGTATACTCAAAAGAATCCGCTCCCTCTTCTATGGCAAGGCCAGCCGCCTCCTTGAAATCAGGAGTCAGGAATACACCGCCTATGACGCTGTTGATATTCATATTGGAAATATATGCATAATCCGAACCGTCGGAAGCAAAAACCATTGCCGCTGCTTCCCCGTCCACCACGATCGTATAATCCGTACCGTCCGCCTTGAATGACTTTTCTTCTTCACTCATGGCGAGCAGCGCACTTTTACAGAAATCATAAGACAGGGAAGTGCCCTGCGCATAGGGCGTCAGGGAAAGTTTGCAGATAACCGCTGCCTCCGAAACGGCATAAAGCAGTTCCTTGCCGGATGCATCGTCCACAATATAAGCCGTACCGTCGTACTCAAAATAATTATCGCCGGCATCCACCGCCCGGTCATGTTCCTCCGACTTCATTGCCCTTGGATTCTTAGTCTCCTCCGCATTGTAAACAATAAAGGAATCACCTGCCAAAGACCGCAGCGCAAGATTCCCGCCGCCTCTCGTCTCTACCACTTTCTGGTTTCTGGTGATCGCAAGAATCGATTTGGAATACAGGTCACCCGGCGTCTCCGCATCTTCCGCTTCATACAGCATATAATCACTGATATAAGTCGCCCCCGCATAATCCTTTCTCATTTCTTCCGTCGTATAAAAAACCTGACTCTGCCCATAAGGAATTACCATACCGCCCACAAAGGAAAACAGGAACATGCAGATAATGATGACCATACCGATAATTGCCAGCTTGTTCCGGAAAAAGCGTTTTAACACCAATGCACTCGGAGAAAGCACTTTGACACGCTGCATATCGTCTAACTTCATATTTTCCTCTTTTGTATTCTCTTCGTTAGCCATGTCCTTTCTCCTTTCCTAATTTACTCTGACCCTGGGGTCCACTACCGCATATAAAATATCCGCCAGCAGATTGCCCATCAGGATCAGCACCGCACTGAACAGCATATAAAACATGACAAAAGGAATATCTCCCAGCACAATGCACTGATAAGAAGTATAACCGATTCCCGGTATCTGGAACAGAGTCTCGGTGATCAGCGCGCCGCCGAACAGGGTAGGCAGCGTCCCGCCTAACAGGGTGATGATCGGAATCAGGATATTGCGGAATGCGTGATGGTTGATCACTTTCTTCTCCGGAAGCCCCTTTGCCCGCGCCGTCCGGATATAGTCGGAATTCAGCACCTCCAGCATATTGGTACGGGTATAACGCATGAGGGAACCGATGCTGACAATCGTCAGGGTAACCACAGGCATGATCATATGCTTCGCTATATCCAGAATCTGTCCGGCCGGACTCAGCTGCTGATGCATACGGCCGACAATTCCATACAGATCCAGCCAGTTCAGCTTTATGGCAAATATCCATTTCAGAATAGTCGCAAAAAAGAAACTTGGAAGGGAAATACCTATCAGCGCAATGACCGTAATCGTATAATCCGTTGCGGAATACTGTTTCCTTGCCGCTGCCACGCCAGCAGGAATGGCGATTATGATCTCCAGCAGGAATGCAGCCAGTCCCAGCGCAAAAGAATACCAGATGACACTGGAAAATTTCTGCAGTACCGGCTGGTTATAATTCCAGGAATCGCCGAACTGTCCGCGGACCGCCTTGGAGGCCCATGTGAAATATCCCTGTATGATTCCGGAATCCAGCCCGTAAGCGGCGTTCAGCTGTTCCAGCCATTCGTCATAGCTTTTCGCCCCCGGCTTCTGTGACAGTTCCATCGCTTTTGTCTCTACGAAAGAAGCAGGCATGCAGCGCATGATGCCATAGATGATCATAGATACAAAGAATAAAAGAACGATAGAAATCAACAATCTTTTTAGTACGAATTTCTTCATTTTCTTCTCTCCTTAACCCTTGCCCCGTATCCACAGAGGCATTTCGCCAGAGGACTTTTCCCTGTCCTTTCGCGAAGTGCCTCCGTCCGATATAAAAATGTCTTCGACACCTTAAACCAAGCCCCGGAAGGGGATATCCATCCCCTCCCGGACCGGTTTTGCCATCTGAAAATACGATGTGATTTATTTTACCTTCAACTTTTCAATTTCCTCACGATACTGCCAGTAAGAAGTAGCATCCTGCACCGTGCTGTCCAGATCGATACGTTCGGAACTGTATGCGGTCGCTTCCTGTCTCTGGTAAATCGGAATCTCTACCGCATAATCCACGATGTAGTCAAGGGCCTCTTTATAAACTGCTTTACGGTATGTCTGATCCGTATTGGTACGCGCTTCCATAACAAGCTGATCCAGTTCATCCTGATAGATCCTGTAATTCTTAGCGCTGCCGCCTTCACTATGGTAAATCTGGAACATATCCGGATCCGGCACGGTTGACCATGCCGCACACCACATATCGATCGTACCGCCGTTGATGCCGTCCCACAGCTGGGAGGAATCCGACAGATCGTTGATCGCCATATTGAAGCCGATGCCCTTCAATGCATCCGCAGCCGCCGTTATGATACCAAAGGAAGGATGGTCTCCGTTCCCGCCTGCAGGAATCGTTATCGTGCAGTCCATTCTGCCGCCTGCAGGAGCAGCAGTCAGTTTACCGTCCGCTACCGTATAACCTGCCGCTTCGAAATAACCAAGCGCTGCTTCCAAAGCTGCCGCGTATTTCTCGTCTTCCGTCATGCTGTCCGTATAAATGTCATTTCCGTTTACATCCACCGAGAATGCCACTTTATAATCCGCATCCGACTTCTGGGGCGCCGCCCAGTTCGTATTGGAAATCGGGTAATTGATAACCGAAGCAGCCTCTCCGTAATAAGAATCGATCACCACATCACGGTATACCGCAACGATGGTAGCAATCGCTTTTCTGAAATTCTTGGATTCTTCGCTGCCCGCATCGTCGCCGACCTTCATAAGCTGGGAATTCATACCGATATAACCGTATCCCCTGTAATCCACCAGGTCAACCGCAACCTTGTCGCCTTTCAGTTCTCCGTTGCTGTTCTCTCCTTCTATCTGTGCCAATACTTCCTTGGAAATAGACGGCTGTGAAATATCAATGGTTCCCTGAAGGACACCCGGAAGCTTGTCCGCCTCGGAGGTTGTTCTCCACTGCAGATACTTGGTAGCCGGTACTCCCTTATAATAATACTCATTTGCTTCCATATAAACCGTCCGGTTCTCATAGCTTACGAATTTATAAGGACCTGCACCCATAGGCTGTGTCGTCTTGGCCCTTACGGAAGAAAGGTCACCTTTCGGGAAACCGAACTTATTGTTGTCATAATCATACTGACCGGGATCGCCGTAGTAATGCAGCGGCGATACATAAATGGACAGATCGTAAATAGCCGGTGCGCTGACTTCCGTCAGAATGACACGTACGGAATTGTCCCCCGTTTTCTGAATACCGCTGATATTCTCTACGGAATCGCCTGTTTCAACCGTCACTTTGTAACTATCGTCCAAGAATGAGAACAGTGCAGAATCCGCCGCTTCCGTATCGGACAGCGTCTGATAATCGGCGTCATAGCTGACTACCATTTCATTCCAGTAATCCGCCAGCGTAGGCGCATCGTTATCCTTTAACGTCCATGTTGTCTCCGTCGCCGAGCCGGTAATGGAACCGTCTTCGTTCATGGAAGCAAATCCCCAGTTTACCATACCGTTGGATACTTCATCCAGACCGTCTTCCACATAGCCTGCCGCTATACAGTAGTCACAGATGCTCTTGGCAAATGCCTCGCCTGCTGCCGGAAAATCCGTCTCAAAGAATTTCTTCTGATCCTCTTCCGAATAGAACGTAAAATCCGTATTGTCCTCTCCCTTGGAAAGCATCAGATCGTATAGTACCGTAGAACCGCTTCTGTATTCCTCCAGTCCCTGAATCGGCAGTGCGTATACGGAACTTGTCCCGTCATAGGACGGATCCAGATATACATAATAGGAAAAAATAACATCATCTATCGTCAGCGGCTCGCCGTCCGCAAATTTCACGTCATCGCGGATCGTATAATCATAATACACCGTACCGTCTGCATTTTCCGTTACTTCACAGTCCGCAATGCCGGTGTACGTATAATTGGTGCCGTTATATTCCTTCGTTTCTCCTTCGATGCCCTTGTAAATGATCTCGCCCTTCCGGTCAGAATACAACAGCGGCACCGTAGTGAGCAGCCAGACATCCTCATCCGGTACAGATTCGCCGAAGAACGGGCTGAACTTTTCACTCACATCGTCATGGCCGATTACGATCGGCGTATCCTCATTGGCTGCCGCAGGTTCCTCCGCCGGCGTTTCCGTATTGTCCGCTGCCGGTTCCGTTTCTGCGGAAGGCGTTGTCTCCGCAGGCGTTGTCTCTGCAGGCGCATCATTGGAAGAGCCGCCGCAGCCCGCTAAAGTGCCTGCAAACATCGTTCCTGCCAAAAGAACGGCAAGGAACCTGTTTCTTGTTTTCAGTTTCATAATAATCATCCTCCTTTATTGATCTATGCTTAACCTTTTATACGGGAATTCCCCACGCATCCGTACCGCATGGTTCCTTTCCAGACATATAAAGGGAAAAACCGGATTCACTGTTCCTCCTTATGTTCGGATTTCTCGATTCTCAATCCCCCATAAGTCTTATTATAATACCGGTTGTATGAAAAAGCTGCTGCCAAAAACAGGATATGGCACAGCAGGTAAAGCAGTTCCCTGCCCATCCGGATTTCGGCATGATGCAGAATCATATAGATTCCGTCCAGTACTGCGCTGATTCCCGTCAGCACCATGGCGCCGATACAGGAACGCCGCATTCTTGCAAGCCCCGTCTCATACTGCGCTTTCTGCATCTTCAGCGGGTCGCTCCAATAACTCACCGCACCGATGAACTGATAAGCCAGCGGCAGGAAAATGAACAGGTACGGATATACGATCCAGAATGTACGGGAAGAATCCTGATTCACCATTCCGGCTGCCACCTGTATCAGCATCAGCACAACGGAAAAACCGATATTCACCAGGTTGGTTTTCTTCTTCCCCTCTTTATCCAGCGGCAGTATGTAGTAATCCCCGATATAACAGATGTCGTCTACCACCCTGCCCTTGCCGTTCAGCCTCGTAAACTGCGAATAATCGTCTTTATAATAGTTTTTTAACATGCAGCGCGCCTTTCCCGCTTCTTCATTTTATCGCTTTAATGCATCAAACTCTTCGGATACAGCAAAAAAGTGCCTGCGAACACCTATGTCCACCGCACTTCGTCTATTTTGGCGAGTACATCTGTTCACCCTATACGGTATACAAATATACAGTTCACTTAGTATACAATTATATACAAATAATAATATTTGTCAAGAACCGGAATTGTTATGCCGGGTTTGTAACCGGTTCAGGCAGATTGTATGTTTGTGAAAGACAACGCCCCGCAGCCGGAACCTGCAGCCGCGAAATCCCTTTGGCCGGGGCGTTTCCTTCCACCACAGAACAAAAGCAGGAAATCCGAAAAGAACTCCCTGCTTTTCCACACCTATTTCACTCTGTTTTTTGTATGCTTCGCACTCACTTTTTTTACCAGTACCGCAATCAAGATCAGCGCTATGAGAACTCCTGCCGCATATCCCATAGCCATCCATGTTCCGGAGCTGCGTTCCATGATGCAGAAAGTCTGCTCCGTCCCTGTCATATCGACCTGAAGATACTGTCCGCGCATCTTGCTCTCCAGTTCCGTCCATACATCGTCTTTACAGCCCCATACTGACGCCTCCTTGTATGGATTGAGAAGTCTGACGGCAAATGTATCTCCCTCTCTGATCTGGGCATTCTCCAATGTAATATCATACAGCACATATTCTTTTCCATGTGCCTTCTCCGGAGGTTCCCGGTCGCTCAGAACTGCATGCAGTACCGTGTCTTCCGTAAAACGCTGTTCCACAAGCGCATATGGTTTTTCACGTTCTCCTTCCGTTTCTGTCTTCTGACTGCCTTCACTCTGCACGACTGTAACATCCTCTTTGTATTCACCCCGTATCAGCAGATTGCCTGTCATCACCCGGTCTGAACAGTCCGGCCATACGCCATAGTACCCCTCTTTCGTGGGCATTGCCGGATAGTCCAGTCCCGCCAGCGATTCACCGAATCCGACCTCCTGCTCGCCCAGATACAGATCGTCCACCCGGAATGTAACTTTCAGATGCCGGAACTGTGTTGGAAGATTCATTACGGTCAGAAGTTCCTCGTAACTGATCGGCTCGGCAATGCCTGTGTAACTGATATTATCAATGCCGTAAAGGTTGTCGCCCACATAATAGTTATTGCTTACTTTGACCTCTTCCTCGTTCAGTGCGTCGTCATAGTTCACGGTCTGCCCTGCAATGGCGCCTTTTCTGCCTAACGTCGCATTGCAGTCCACGACTGCATAACAGTCTTTTAAAGTATCTGCGAATCCTGCAATTCCTCCCACGTTCCTGCCGCCGGATACGGAGCACAGTGCATAACAGCGCTTAATGACCGTGAAAGATTCTCCGCAGATGCCGCCTGCATAATCACCCTCCGTACTCTCCACACTGCCATACCCTTCCGAATCCACCACGATTCCGTGTCTCATATATCCTACAATACCTCCTGCTCCGTCCTTTTTGGCTGAAACATGGCCTTCGTTGACACCGCCTGTAATAATGCATTTGGTGAAATACCGCCTGCCGATCTGATAGTCGATGCTGCCCGCCGCACTGTCTTCCGGATCCTCTTCATCTATGGACATGGAACCTGCGATGCCTCCCACATTGATGTCTCCTTTGACAATGCCTTTATTGGTACAGTTTTCCGATTTCCCGGTCGAAATGCCTGCCGTGTCTTCCGTATCAATGTCTTCGTAGAGTTCCTCCATGCTGAGTTCTATGTAATTCGTCCAGTTATCCGCCATCAAATTAAAAATGATATTGATCTGATCATTGACTGCCCTTAAATCATCGTTGACCACATCGGAATAATCGGAAGCATTATTGCTCAGACTCTTTATACTGCCGGACATTCCTTTTAACTGGTCATGCAGTTCTTTCCGGTTCGCCTCAAACTCCCCGCCTAATTTGGAAAAGCGGATATTCTGCTGGCCGTTTACATAATCCACAATGCTTTTCGCATCCCTAGTCGCCGATTTCACGGAATCAACCGCACTCTGCAGGTGATTCAGTGCTTCCGCCATGTCCTCTCCCGTCGCTTCTATTTTTTCAAGTGCGTGCTGTCCCACGATATTGGAAACCACACTCATGCTGCTTAAAACGGCAGAGGTCGCACCTGACATTTCCTCCAGCGCCTTTGTCAGCTCATCCAGCTGGTCCTGTGTTACGCCTGAACTGCCCTGAATTTCCTTAATGATCGCGTTCACTTTTTCGGCGGCTGCCTGCTGCTCCTTGATCGCACTGCTGATGTCGCCTTTGGCGCCGTTGACAGTCTGCGATTTATCCTGTTTCCTGAATGTAATGTTTACCTGGCAGACTCCGCCGCTGACATCGAACGTATAGGCATAGTCACTTTCTCCCGACCTGGACACGGAAACCGCCTGTCCGTCCACCGTTACCGAAGGGGTCCCGCTTACGGTATAAGCCCCGTCCGGTATCACGATCAGTGTGGCCGTACCGCCGTCTATCTCACAGGAGGCATTTCCACTGAGATTGGAACTTAATTTCACAATGGTATCTCCTGTTTCCGGAGCGTCCTCTGTATCGGATACCGTCTCGTCCTTCTGCAGTCCGGCCTCCGACGCTAACAGTTTCACTTCCGCAAAAGTTCCGGTTCCCGCACCCATAAGCTGCACCGGTGTATATCCGAACCGGTTCACTCCGGCTTTCCGGTTATCCGCCGTCTCTCCGTTTCCTTCGCCAGCGCCATCGTCTGCCTGATTTTGGCTGTCTCCGCCGCTGCCGCTCCCGTTGTCCGGTCCGCCATCCGTAACGTCGCCGGATGCATCAGGCGTGCTGTCCGTACCGCCGCCGGACGCATCCGGGGCACCATCCGTTTTATCGCCGGATACATCCGCCGCTCCGTCTGTTTTACCGTCAGATGCATCAGCCGCTCCGTCTGTTTTACCGTCAGATGCATCGGCCGCTCCGTCCGTTTTACCGTCAGATGCGTCCGCTGCCGCGTCTCCCTTACCATCGGACCCGTCTGGCGCCCCATCGGACGGATTGCCTGATGCGTCCGTCGTTCCGTCCGGTTTGCTTCCCTCTGTCTTATCTCCGGATGTGTCGGCTGCTCCGTTTCCTTTATTGTCTGATGCATCGGCCGCTCCGTTTCCTTTATTGTCCGACGGACCGGCTGTTCCGCCATTGCCCGGGGAATCCGCCGCTCCGTTCCCGGTATCGTCCGGCGGGTTCACTGTTCCATCCGCTTTATTGCCGGATGCATCCGACTCTCCTTCTCCTTTATTGCCCGACGGATTCGCCGCTCCGTCCGATTTTTCGCCGCCGTCGTCACCGGACGGTTCTTCTTCCTCATCGCTGTCCGTATCCTGATATCCGAAATATGCCTCTACCCTTACATTCGGCTCCGGCATCACGAACGTATATCTCCGCTCTTCTTCCTGCTGCACATCGATACCGTTCCCGTTGGCATCCACTGCCTCTATGTGATCCAGCCCGTAACCGGCATTCGGCTCCACCATAATATGTACTGTTTCGCCCGCTTCCGGATAATGCTGCAGACTCAATATATTTCCGCCCACTGTGGAAAGCAGCGTCAGCCTGTTATAATCCGTCTCCACATATTCGCCTTCGATGTTTCCCACATCCTTCAGTTCTTCCACTACCTGCATGAGCGCCCGATTGGCATCTGAAAAACTGTCTTCCGCGGCGAAAACATCATCAAAAACCTCCGGCAGCATATCCATCACATGCTCCAGACGGTCTGTAACGGCCTGTGCCTGATCCATATTGGAATCCACGAAATCGGTAATCTGGCCGGCCAGCGCATCGCCGGCATCCGCTGCGCCGTCGCTGTACACGGCCAGTTCATCCAGATCTCCTTTTATTACATTTTTTCCGTTCTCCATATCGTCAATGGTTTTTTCGATCAGATCATGGAGCCTGTTTACGGCGTTGCGCAGTGATGCTGCCTCATCCACTTCAATATACGGCTCCATCTGTCCTATGACGCCGCCGACATCTTTTCTGCCGTACACGGTTCCGCTGTTGGTACAATAAGACACCACGCCGGACTGTCTGCCTGCAATCCCCCCGATATTATAACCAGTATGCTCATAACCAACCTTGCCGTAATTCGTACACCTGGTTATCATCCCGTCCGAATATCCCGCAATGCCTCCGGCATCCACACCGCTGAACAGTTCAGTATCGGACTCGCTGACATTGATGCTCAGGAAGAGACCTACTCCCATCTCATCGTCTTCTTCCACCCATTCGTTATCATTATTGATGCACGCGCGGTTGATGCTGGAGGACACGATCCCGTGATTCTTTCCGGCCAGTCCTCCGGTGGAGTAATAACCGGTCACGCGTCCCCCGGCAAAACATTTCCGTATGACACCGGTTCCTTCGTTCACGCCCACCAGACCGCCGACCGTGGTTCTGCCGCTTACCGTTCCCTGAAAGCTGCAGTTTTCAATCGTTCCGTAGTTGACACCGCACAGGCCGCCTATGCATTCCTTTTCATCCGATGCAATGACTTCCCCCTTTAACTTCAGATTTTCCACCAGACCGTCCTTTTCAATATATCGGAACAGGCCTGCCACATAACCGTCCCCCTGATACCGGAATCCCGAAATCGTATGGCCCTGACCGTCAAAAATACCCGTAAACACCTGGATTGCATCAAAATCCATGTCCGTCAGGTCGATATCTTCGTTTAAAAGCACCCGCTTATCCGCAGACCAGGAGTCCAGTGAACATTGATCCGCAAATGCCCGAAAATCATCCGCCGTATTGATCTCAATCACTTCTCGTACCGCTTCTTTGGCCGTCTTTTCCGGTTCACCGTTTTCCTTTTCTTCCTCTTCCTGCGCTTCGCTTTCCTGTTCCTTCTGCCCGGTTTTCTCTTCAGCCAGCAGATTCTGCATCGGGAACATATTGCAGGTCAGGGTCAGCGCCAGCCCCAGAGATACAATTTTTGAAAGAAATTTCTTATGCTTCATTTTCTTCCCTGTCCTCCTTTTCCTTCTGCATTAACAAGGCCAGATCGCTGCCATCATCTTCTCTTGTTTCCATTTTTCCCATGTTCACAAACAGATTGGCATCCCCGCGCACAAAGCCGTGCATCTCTCCGATGACCATACCGTTGATCTGTCCCTGTACCAGACCATCCACTCTCATAAGACCGGAAGTCTTCTCCAGTTTCAGCGGTATCGATACGGCAAAAGAAGTCTTGTCAATGATTTTTTCACCCAGCAGCAGAATCTGCGGCAGGACAAACATAACGATGACAATGGACATAATGGTTCCCCGCCCCAGGCACTGGCCGATACCGCAGATTGCGCCGTCCGAGGACATCTGCCCAATCAGGATTCCCGCAAGGGCAAGCATGGAGCCGGAGGTCACTATTGTGGGGAACGCAAAGTTCATGGTCTCTATGATCGCATCCTTTTTGGACATCTTCTCCTTCAATTCCATAAAACGTCCGGAAATAACGATCGCATAGTCAATATTGGCGCCCATCTGTATGGAGCTTACGATCAGGTAACTCATAAAAAACACGTTTTTCTGCTGGACCGCCGGAACGGAAAAGTTAATCCAGATAACCCCCTGAATCACCATAATCAGCAGCACCGGCATACCGGCAGACATAAAGGTAAACAGCAGCACCACCAGCACCGCCAGAATGGAAACCACATTGACGACCGTATTATCCCGCTGGAACGTTTTGTAAAGGTCGTACTGGCTGGTCGCCTCACCGGGGATCAGAATGGAACCCTCATAATACCGGCCCGCGATCTGATGCATCTCATCCAGAAAGGCAAACGTCTCGTCCCCCTCTTCCGGCAGATTCAGATACACCAGCATACGGCTGTATTCTTCTCCCTGCAGCTGGTCCAGCGCTATCTGCATCTTGGTATGCGCCTCTTCCAGCGTATCCATCATATCATCATCCAGCGTGACATACCCTTCGTCCACCTCATCATACAGAAACATGAACATGTCGATCAGGGGCACACTGTAAGTCGAAAGGCCGTTGATGATCTTCGCATAGTTTTCATCGTTGACCGCATAGGCCATGTAAAGCACTTCCGCAATTTCATAATCCAGTTCCAGCAGTTCCGAAAAATCCCTGGCCGTCAGCTTATCCGTCAGCATGTAGCCATCCATTGCCTCAGTATTTGCAAGACCCATGGTGTGATCGATTTCTTCCCTTGCATCCAGTTCCGCCAGCAGTTTCTTTTCTTTTTCATAATTACCTGCCGGAACGACCAGCGCTACCATATTGGAATCCCCGAAACTTTCCGTTATCATCTCGTCCACTATCATGGCGTCGCTCTGCACGGGTGTTTCGAGCATCGTATATCCATATACGTAAGGGCATCTGGATGATATGATATATGCCGCAATAATTAATACCAGAAACAGAGGCGGCATAATATGTTTTGTGGCAAACGCAAATTTTCCGACAAACGGAATCTTCGGAATGAAGTTCTTGTGCTTTGTCTTATCCATCGCATTGCCGAAAAGCATGATAAGCCCCGGCATCAGCAGAAATACCGCCAAAAGGCTTAAGACGATCGCACGGATCAGGCAGAGCGCCATATCGCTGCCAATGCCGAACTGCATGAACATCATGGCGATCAGACCGCCGACCGTGGTCAGCGAACTGGAAGAGATTTCCGGTATCGCTTTGCTCAGTGCTATGATATCCGCCTCCCTGGCAGACAGTTTCTTATGCTCTTCTTTATAACGGTTGCAGAAAATGACCGCATAGTCAATAGACAATGCCAGCTGCAGCACGATGGTTACCGAGTTTGACACAAAGGAAATGGTTCCCATCATGAAATTCGTCCCTTTGGTGATCAGGGCTGCCGCACAAAACGTCAGCAGCAGCACCGGAACTTCCGCCCACGTTTCCGAAGTCAGCAGCAGTACGGAAACCACTACGATTGCCACAAGCACACTGATGACCTGCATTTCGCTTGCAATCTGCTCTGCAGAGGCATCTCCCATGGATGTCGATACATAAATGTCATATCCTTCCAGCATCGCTTCTATATCGTCCAATGCTTCCAATGCCCTGTCGTCCGTTTCCTCATATCCGAACGTCACATCATACAATGCTGAGAAATTGTTATAATGCTCCGCCGAACTGTCAAAAGCCAGCATAATGACCGTATCCAGTTCCCCGATCCGGTCTGCGATCTGCTCAGCCTCCGCATACGGAATATTCGTTACCATTATTTTGGCCGTGCCGTATGTAATAAACTGTTCCTCCATCCGGTCCAGTCCCTGACGGGTCTCGGTCGTATCCGGAAGGTAGGCCGACATTGCGTTTTCCACCTTCACCCAGTTCATTGACACCACCGAAAATATAAGGGCGATGCCAAATAACAGGAAAAATAAATTCCGTCTGTCCACAATGAATGTGGCGACTTTGACCATGAATCCGCCATCTTCCTTTCCGGTCTTTGGTTGTGCTGCCATGTTATCACTCCTCCATCCCAAATAATATCCCTGTCAGGCAGAAAAGGTTCTTTCTCCCTGTCCGCCGCACAGGACGCATGTGGCAAAGCTGCAAATTTCTTCCTGTGCCCCTGCGCATAACAAAATAACTCCTGCAGTCAGATACCGTACCATCCTGCCTAACCGCATCCTTACATACCATACCGCCATCAGCTGCTTCGGCGGCTCTTTGTCCGCCTTTCTGACAATTCCTTATGTTCTGTATATGAAAGTTTTTGTTATGCAATATGGTACGATATTCAACTGCCGGAGTCTTTTGTTTTTGCAAAATAAAATCTGCCATGGGACATTATAATATACATGATTTTTTTATACAAGTATTCCCCCAAAGAATTTTCTGTTACATAAAAACATGTTCCGCCAGCCATTCGGCAACTCCGTCCTCCTCATTGCTTCCAATGATTCCGGTGGCCGCCGCTTTCAATTCCGCCACTGCGTTTTCCACGGCATAAGCGGTATCGGATATTATGATCCGATACCGCTTATGGGCAAGAACATCCTTCAGCTTCTTATAAAAATACAGAATTTCTTCCTCTGTCATCATCAAATATAACATTTGGTTTGTAATGATATTCTGAAAGATGGAACATTCAAAAATCTGCCCTTCCCCGTTCCAATTTCCAAAACGTTCCAAGATCACGTGTTCAAAAGATTCCCTGTCCAGATTTCCGTTATATATTTCATATCTTTCCATATCTTTATAAAAATCCGGAATCTCTGCCAATATCTGTGTGTAACGGATAATCCGGCAATTTCCCTCCACGGCTGTTTTTTTCCTGATTTCTTCCGCCAGTAACGAATACTCCTTCAGTACACGGGCATACTGCCCTTTCGTAACCCGGGCGCACCATTCCAGTTCCACCGGAGAGTAATCCCCTTCATGGAATACCTGATAATCCTTTAATTGTTCGGAAAGCAGACGCACAAAAGTAGATTTTCCGGCGTCCTGCAATCCTTCCACAAAATAATTAGTTTTTCTCACTATGCCTGTCTCCTTTTTCTGCATCACGGCTATCCGGACCCAGTATCTCCCGCTGCTTCTTCTTGCTGAAGCCTTTCAGTACAAGCTCATATGATTTATCCAGCAAATCCTTCAGCAGATCGTCCGGCACTTCCCCATCCGGTTTCACGGAATTCCAATGAACTTTATTGGAATAATAGCCCGGAACAATATCTGCGTACTGACTCCGTAAGAATTCCCCTTCCATTGGTTCCAGCTTCAGATTAATATAATACGGCTCATTCTTTTCGCTCAGACAAATCGCCGCGAACATCTTCCCGCCGATCTGATAGCGTATCCAGTTCCAGCTCGGCTGCAAATCCTTTGTCACAGCCTTTTTTTGCAGTAAATAATCATCCATCCATGTATAGCGCATCCTGTACTCCTTTTCCCGAATTATGGACCACACCTCTCTGATACTCCAATTTCTGACCGGATGGAGTACCGGCATGTCCCTTAAAATAGCTTCTGTAACCAAATCATCATACCACATCTAACACGACACCAGGCTGTCATCATTCAGGCTGTTCTTAATTTTGCCATATCCGCCTTTGGTTTTCCATTCGCCGCAGGCAGAAACCGGACATTGATTTCCGTAAATTTTACCAATATGGAATACCATCTCCATCCTGTCCATGCTATACTTAATCAGGATCTGTTCCTCACAAAGGACGACAGACACATACCCTAAATACACAAAAAGCAGCGCAGAAATGAGGAAATTTATGGAAAAGAATCAAAAACAGAAAACAGCAGTCACAGGTCTGCTGACCATATCCTGCATCGGAATGGTTTTGTCCGGATGCACGGCGAAGGAAAACCCCATGGAGGGACAAACCATTGAAAGCATCGTTCCCTCTCCCGAGGCAACAGCGGCGGAGGCCATAACAGACGTCCCTGCGGTAAATGAACCCACGGAAATCAAACCGGCAGAAAATGAACCGGCAGAAAATGAACCGGCAGAAAATGAATCCGCAAAAAACGAACCCGCAAAAGAAATCGATCCGCAAACGGCTGCCGAAAACACACCGGAAACAACCGCCGATGCCCAAAGCCTGTACGAACAGTTTCTAAATAACGGCATTCCGGTCACTGTCAGCGAGGATTATCCGGAAAATGTTTACGGCATTCCGGTTTTAGAAAAAGGCGGTTCCTTTACCCTGGCAGAATTAAAAGAATACATCTCCAAATATTATCTGAATCCGGAATATACGTCCAAAACCACCTGCGATCATATGCAGTACGCTTATATAAAATGTCCGGACAGCGCGGACGGAAAAGCCAAAAATCTGCTGGTTAAACTCGTCGGTCTGAACATTTATTCGGACAATGACGACAGTTATGCGGTATTTGTCGTCACCAAAGATAACGACCGGTTATATATAACAGACGGATATGAATGCTGGGCAAGAAGCACGGCCACGGAATATATAAACGGAACACTGATAAGCGCCGGTTCCAGTGGCGCCGACGATCACCAGGCCGAATTGTCTGTCATCCTTTCAAACGGTAAGATCACAGATATTTACAGTGCAGAATTTTTGTCCGGACAGCGGACCAGTTCTGTAAGCAGCAGTACTTATTATGAGATATTCGGCGATGACGCAGAACCTGACTGGACCATATCCATCTATTCCATCGGAGACGAAAAGTACTATCAATATTATATAGACGAATGTTCGGAAGACGAAAAAGCACGGTACATGAATTACATCGACCGGTGCCGGGAAGAACAGGGCATCCGCTGGGTTACGGATGAAGAATTGGAGGCCGCGGTCAAAAATCAGTGCAGCTCCCTCGGAATCGATCACGGCGTAACACGGCAGCAGGAAGAAGTTGTATGGAATGATTTGTGACATACCGAAAAAGCTGCATATGGGCAGCACAGAACTTAATGTTCTGTGCTGCCGTTTTTCTGTCCGCTATACCAGTTCCATTTCATCTTCCATTTTTACAAATCCGTACTTCCCGTACAATGGACGCCCCATATCCGTCGCCTCCAAAGCAATGGATGAAACCCCCCGTTCCTTTGCATCCCTTACCAGTAAATCCAACGTGTGAAATGCAATTCCCTGCCTGCGGTATTCAGGAGCCATATACATATTCATGATATAGGCCTTTTTTCCGCTTGGATTATGCCAGGTCGGCATAACCTGATAAAAGCTCACGCCGCCTGAGCCAATCAGTCTTCCATTGTCATAAACCAGATATGCTATATGTTCACCCGTTTCCAATGCACACTTATAATACGCATATGTTTCCTGTTCCACCTCAGACATATCCGCCTCATCCGGCAGCTTATTCGCTGCCCGGAGAACCATGATCCTCGTCCTCACCAGTTCTTCCATATCCTGCACCGCCGCTCTTTTATGATCAAAAATACTGTCCGGCAGACAGTGCAAATACATATACAGTGCATCGGTACTTTCTTCCAATACTTTCATCAGTTTATCCGAAGGGTATGCATAAACCATCCCGTAATCTTCTTCCCCGAGCTCCTTACGCACCGGAAAAGCTAATTTTTCCTTTTCCAAATCAAACTGTGCCTCTACGCCGGCTTTATTACCCCTTGCATCCAAACGTATCCATCTTTCCAATGATTTTATATAAACAGCATTTAATGCATGAATACAAAATCCCGTTTCAGGCACATCTCCTAATGTGAGACGCTGATAACAAATCCCGGCCGGTATCCCGCAGGCACGCAACAGTGCCGCAAGAAGATTTGCTTTTGCCCAGCAGATACCCGTGCCCTGTTCCAAAACTTCTTTGGCAGACCTGGTTACACGCGTGTCCTGTGCATCCCATGAATGTGTTATTTCATCACGCACAAATTCATAAACCGCCTTAACCGTCGAAATTTCATCCGTGCATCTTTGCCTGAAGGCTTCTGCCTTTGCCAAAATGCCGGCATCCTTCCAGTTTATGTATTCTGACACCGACAAATATTCTTCGATCTTATCTTTTATTATCCATTTTTGCATATACACTATACCTCTGACAGAACATGTTTGAAAACTGGCAATGCTTCTAAAATCTTTCGTACCGCTTTTTCTTTATTTCAGCCTCATCTATCTGTACAATTGTCATTTTCCCTGCCTCCCAAATCGTAATCTCTGCATTTTTCTAATTATATCAATTCCACTCCCGACTTCCTACCCCTAAATTCATAAAACAGCTGTTCAAACTGTGTTTTGCAGGAAGAAAATAACCGTTCAGTTACCTTTACGGTTACGGAAAATACTTTTACGAAAAAATTAGCAGGAAACTATTTATTTTTCAAGAAAATAAAGATATAATCGTGATATATTCTTACATTATTTTTCTTAAATCTAAACTTTGAAACATTAATTAAAAAGAAAGGGGGAATTTTGGCACCGGAAACAGGTGCGGTTTCTTCCGCACCTGTTTTCTTTCACGTAAAAAGCAATACCGTGAAAGAAAAATCCTCCCTGCTGCGATGCGCAGCTTCACACGCTCTGCACCAGGGATATTTTTACACAGTGGAAGAAACACGGATGAAGAAATCCGGAAAAATAAGAACCAGCACAACGGCCTCCGGAAACAGCCTCCGCCCAAAGCAGCGGAAACCGTGACGTTTCCTGCAGGCCAGCGAACCCGAAAACAGGAGCATAACAAATGATGCAGTTTGAAAAGAAAAGAATCCTGACAGCCCTTCTCCTCCTTGCCTTCAGCACAGCTATTTTCATCGCGGGACTCCGGGACGGCAAAGCAGGGAATACCGAAAATACGGGAAATATTGGACATACCGACAATACCGGAACAGAACAAACAACCATAAGCGACGCATCGGCTCCCGCTCCGGAGCCTTTGGAGCCGTCCCCGTCCCCGGCTGCCGGAATGGCGGAGCAGACGGACGAATCCGGCAGACCAGCGGTTGACTTCGACCTGCTGGCCGCGCAAAACCCGGATATTTATGCATGGATCACCATTCCGGGAACCGCCATTGACTATCCCGTTCTACAGAAAAGCGGTGCGCAGGACCCATATGATAATTACTACCTTGACCACACGGCGGATCTATCCGAAGGGCTGCCCGGAGCCATTTATTCCCAGCCCGTAAACCGCCGGGATTTTACGGATCCAGTCACCGTCCTGTACGGGCATAACATGAAGAACGGCACCATGTTCGGCGGTCTCCATGCCTTTGCCGACCGGGATTTCTTTTTGGAACACACACAGGTGATCATATATACACCGGAACAGACACTGACCTATGAAATTTTTGCGGCCGCCGATTTCTCCGACGCACTCCTGCCCTACGAATATGATTTCACCCGGACTTCCGAGGTCCAAAGGTATCTCGGGGATGTAGGAAAGTGCGAAGGAAATTTCCGGGAAGAAACGCAGATACCCGAAGGTGCAAAAATCCTTACCCTGTCCACTTGCTACAGTGACCGGGAAGAATGCCGGCTTTTAATTCAGGCAGTGCTGACGGAGGAACAGGCTGCAGAATAAGTCCTGCCGGGAAATGCCATTAAAAAAAGGAGAAAAATATGAGAAAACTGAGGAAAGCAATAACAGGAATTTTACTGGCAGTAACCATAACCGCAACATCCGTATTCCCGATTCCAGGTACGGCCGCACCACCGGGCAGCAACGCACCGGAAACGGAAAACACGGCAGCCAATACGAAACCAGCGGTTTCTGCCAATTTACCGGCCGCCGTCAGCAGCGGCTCTCTGCCCATGGCGGATTCTTATGACATTAATCCTCCGGTCATCGAGAGTTTCGAACTGGAAGAAAACGGACAAACCCTGAACCAAAATGACACCCTGCATTTTACGATGTCGGCATATGATGCAGAAAGCGGGATCAAATCCATTACCGTTTTTATGGGAGGTACTTATGGAGACTATACCGTAACACTTCATCCCAGCGGCGGAAATCTGTATACGGGAACCTTTTCCTGCAGTGAATTCGGTTATTCCGACTGCGTCCAATACGTCTACAGACTTTTGGTGGAGGACAATGCATACAATTATACGGAGGTATCCACCTCTGACCACGGCGAATACTACCAGTCCTTTACCTACCAGTATGAACGGACGGAAGGAACCGTATCCGTTTCCGACTTCCAAATCCAGAAAACCTCTTCCGGCGGAGACGGAAATGTAAGGACCGGCGATACCGTTACATACACCGCCCATATGGAATGTAAGGGAGCCGTAACGGCAAGCGAAATTGTGATGCGCCTGACTGCATGCAGCAATTCCAATAAAATGCAGGAGCAAAAAATGACCTACGATGCCGACACCCGGACACTGACCGGCTCTTATACCATTACCGCCGATACCTATCCGGGAGAATGGGATCTGACCCATATTTTTGTGCGTACACAGGATGACTATTATTATTTCTACCCCAATGAAACAGAACCGGAAAAGAACCTGACGTTTAAGGTTATCAATGACGGTTATGATTTGGAAAAACCGGTCATTGAAAGCATTACCATCGACAAAAACGGGCAGATGGTAAAAGCCGGGGAAACCGTTACCGTGAAGATAAAAGTAAAAGAAGAAAACCCTTCCACATGGATGTGGGTAAAATTTGCCCCAGAATCCCCGGATGCTTATGCTTTCGAATCCAGTCTGGAATTAAATGAAACTACCATGGAATACACCGGGGAAATCAATATTACAGAGGATACCTATCCCACAAAATGGGAACTCACTTACCTGAAGCTGTCGGACCAAAACGGAAACCGAACCTTCCTGTCCGATTTCCATGCGGACTGGAGTACGGGGTCCCCCTGGTATTACACGGTAGATCCGGCCGGATACCTTGACGATACGGTTGCCCCTGTCATTGAAAACATCACCCTTGACAAAAACGGACAGTGGGTCCGTCCGGGAGACATGATCACCATGACCGTAAAAGTAAAGGAAGATAATCCTTCTCCCCAGGCATACGCCGATTTCCGTCCGCAGGTTTCCAATGTTTCGTCCGGTTTCCGGATCTGCCTGGATTACCATGCCGATACCGGAGAGTATATTGGCACCATACCAGTTACCAATATCACCTACCCATGCGAATGGGCGCTCACCGAACTGGTGGTATCCGATGTAAGGGGAAACAAGTCATATCCCGAAAATTTCCTGGAAGACTGGCGCGATACCTACCCATGGTATTACAGGGTAACATCGAGGGATAGCTATCGGGAGGACGTAAGGGACGTCACGTTTACCTTTTACGGATTAGTCCGGCAGCCGGACGGCAGCTTTCAGTACGGCGCGCAATTAGCTTCCCGCACCGTGGAAAATGTAGGCAGAAGAACCTCCCTGGAGGAACTGGGCATACCCCTTCCGCAGCCAGTGGAAGGCTTGTCTGCCGTATGGCGGTATGGCTTCCTGAATCGTTTCGAGCTCAAGGCGGATTCCGTCCTGCTGTTTGAGGGCACCGAACCTGTTACCCTTGATATTTATGCCGACTATGACAAGGGCTGCGTCAATATCACGCTTACCTACATGTCGAAGGACAGCGGAACAAAAACGGCAGTCTTCCCTCTGTTTATTGACAAAAAAGCCACCTTCCAGGAAGCGCTGGATGCCCTTCCGCTGCCGGAAGATGCCAGCAGGGAAGGGTTCTCCGGCTATAAATTAAAAGCCGGTCTGGACGGCACCTTGCCGGTAGGGGATATCGCATACCTTTCCGCAGAGGCGGAGTACAATAACTGCCAGGTAGCATGGCATACCAGATATCTGGATGAAAACGGCAATGAGATTTCCAAAACCGTCTCTGCAGCCTATGAAAAAGGCACTGCCCTAACCGATGCCCTGGCGGCTCTGAAAGCCCCGGCAGCGACACCGGCGCCATTAAAATTCGATGCATGGATTCTGACGGATGCCTCCGGGGAAGACGTACTGTCCCGGCCAATGACAGACCTTTATGTGACTGCCCTCTACCAGGGCAAGACTACGGTGGACGTATCCTATACCTACCGCGGGGAAGACGGGGAACTTACATGCGGCAGCGGACTGATACTCATGGACGGTGAAAACCTTTCCGACGCCGCCGTTCAGGGACAAGCCGCGGATGCCTTTAAAAACGTAACCCACCTGGCGGGACTCATTCTGCAGGAATGGACAGGCAGCATAAAAACCGACCTTGGAAGATACAAAATAGTCAGTTTCCAGGCATTATACCATAACTGTACCGTCATCTTAAAATACCCGGACGGCACATGTCAGTATGTCGTTGTAAAAAAGAACTCCCCATTTACGCTGCCCACCGAAAGCGAAAAGTATACCGACATCTTATGGGAGGGCTGTACGAAAGGGGAAACCATAATCATTACCGGGGACAGAGAATTCCTTGCAGCGGATGCCAAACCAAAGAACGGTTCTACGGAAAAACCTTCCGGCACGGAACTTTCCATGGATGAGATCCAGAGAATCATAGCCGAAATCAACCAAACGAAAAGCGGCGGCACCGTCCGCGTGGACATGAAAAAAGCTACCATCGTGCCAAAAGAAGTTTTGGAAGCCGTCCAGGGAAAAGACATAAACATCGTTCTCGACATGGGTATATACCGCTGGTCCATCGGAGGAACCGAAGTTCTTGCCTCCGTGCTTAGGGATATTGATCTGGAGGTAACCGTGGATACAAACGCCATTCCGCCCAGCCTCGTGGATTCCATTGCAGAGGGAAAACCTTCCACCCAGCTTTCCCTGACACACAACGGAGAATTCGGATTCCGGGCAGACCTTACCTTAAACCTTGGAAGCGGACACGCCGGAAGCACCGGAAATTTGTACTACTATGACAGCTCCGGGAAACTGGTTTTCCGCAACGCAGGGGAAATCGGGGCGGATGGCAGCATCAGCCTGTCCTTCTCCCATGCGTCCGATTATGTGGTCATCATCGACCGCGCACCGGCAGAAAACGGAAAAGACGACAACAGCGGCAATGATACAGGAGACAGCCAGGGAGAAAACCAGGACGGCGCCCAAAATGAAAACCACGATGACAGCCAAACCGAAAGTTCCAACATGAACCACCAGGGAACAACTCCCGCCGGGAGCAGCGGAAACCAGTATGGTTCCGGCACGGATACCGGCAGGCTAAAAAGCCCAAAAACGGGAGAATTTAAATAGGGAGGGCATCTTCCCCACCTGCCGCACGGGACGATCAGCTTCCATGGCAAATTCCCAGCTTCGCCCCTGCACGTCAGCGGGCTTATCGGGAAATGACAGTGCTAAAACAGGGAGACGGTGACTTATTTTAAGTCGCCGTCTCCCTGTAAGCGTATGCCAATAGCAATTACGATTGCCAATGCCGCAATATTGATAAACGGTAAGACATATACTATGGAAATCCATAAAACCATTTTCAATTTATTTGTGTATTTCTTCCTCATAATTCCTCCGGCAGAAAAATCCTGCCGCACAAGCATTTTTATTACCATTGAAAATGCTGTTCTACTTTATATACCGTTTCATCTACGGTACTGTCTTTATTCCTTTCAAGCCAAAAATAATGACTGTTTTTAATCTTATCACAATTTTCTGTATTGATGATCTGCAATGTTTTATTACAAATCGTTTTTGCATTTTCAACATTTGTACTACTGTTAATATAGTCACTAAAATCCTGATGATCCGGACGATTGCAATAATCTTCAACAAGATTTGCAGGATCTTTTATTAAAAATACGACTCTTGATATGTCTGTTATCTTCTCTGCTTCTTCTACCGTCAGATGGCAGTCACACAATACTATTTGATCTTGCGAAAGCCGGATCAAATCCAACAATACAAAATCCAGTTGTTCTCTCGAGTTATCAATTAACCAATTCGTATATTCCTCTACCGAACGCCCGAAAAATTCATCCGCATTTTTAAATTCCTTAGTCATGGAAGGTTGAAATTCTGCATCAGCTATTTTCTGATGTGCCGGAAACTGCTCATCAATGTCATAAACGACAAAACCATGTTTTTTTGCCAATGCTCTTGAAACCGTTGTTTTTCCTCCACACGGCGTACCGGTTATAAAATATACATTCTTTAAATATTCCTTAAGCACATTATCCTGAAATACCATTTCAGATCACCTCCCCATTCAATTGACCGATTTGATTATATCACTTCCAATTTCCATTTACCACCATAATATACAGAAGCTGCCATGTCCCGCATTTTTACTGTTCCTCAGGAGCGGGACAGAGGCAGGGCAGACAGAAACTGAAAATTGAATCGGAAATTGACTTTTTCTTTGTTAAATGCTATAATCCTCTAAACAATTGAATAGTAGTGATGTCTTCAGGGCAGGGTGAAATTCCCGATCGGCGGTTATAGTCCGCGGGCGCGAAAGCGCGGGGTTTGGTGAAATTCCAAAACCGACGGTATAGTCCGGATTAAAGAAGGTGTATTGAGATTGTCAGAATAAATCTGGCTATGATTTTGCACTCTTTTTTGTCAAATTGCTCCTGTTGACATTTTCAATACACCTTAAATTTTAACACTTGAAAGACATTCAGATACTTTCAAGTGTTAATTTTATTTAAGGAGGTATTCAAATGAATATCAATAAAACGAAGAAACTCACAACAATAGGTATGCTATGCGCACTTGCTTATGCCGCGGTGGTTGTCGGGCGCATCCCGCTTGTACTTTTTTTGAAGTACGATCCCAAAGATGTTATCATAGTAATTGGCGGATTGATTTTTGGACCGCTTACTTCATTTGCTGTAACAGTGATTGTTTCTGTAGTGCAAATGTTCACAATTAGCGGAACAGGAATTTTGGGTTGTATTATGAATATCATTTCAAGTTGTTCCTTTGCGTGTCCTGCCGCATTTGTATATAAAAAGAAACATAAGCTATCTGGTGCGTTGCTCGGACTTTTTTGCGGCTGGAGTTGTCAGGTTGTAGTTATGATGCTTTGGAACTATTTGATTGCTCCAATTTACATGGGTTATCCAAGAGAAGCTATTGTTGAATTGCTGATCCCGGCATTTTTACCTTTTAATTTAATTAAGGGAGGACTGAATGCGGCAATAACAATGCTTTTATATAAACCTGTTATCACTGCTTTGCGACGTTCAAAAATTGTCACGAAATAACTTGTACATATTGTGTAGGATAAATTTTCATATGCAGGGCGGATTGTATTTTTCTTTTCCTCCAAACTGTATCCCCAGGTTTCAAGTTCTTTGTATTCAGCCGGATCAGTGACAGATTCCTGTTTTCCCGGACTATTTTTTTAACGGGAAGCGAATGATCGCCGGGGTGTTATGTTTCTTGCGCACCATTGGGAGAGAGGCTCTGTGTGATAACCTTCTCCCTGCATCCGGCATACGCCTTCGCATAAGCAGCAAAAGGCTCTTTCTCTGAGGGTGCCATATCAAAATAATTGATTCCGTTTGTTCATATATGGCAAGTTACAGCTATTCGTTTTCTTTTTTATAAAACTTATCACTTTTGCGGCAAACCAACTCATATTATAAACAATCATGCACAGCAGTACTGTTTTGTACCACGATTTCAGCCTTGGGCTCCCCGCCATCGCAGATGGTATTATCACGGATAATCTCCCCCACGCAAGGTACATGGATATGTCCGGACAAAGGGTTTTTAATACTCACTACCGGCGTAGTGATCGTTGCCTCTACATCTGATTTTTCAAAGCTTAAGTCCGTGTCAACCATTTCGCAGTTTATCAGCTTTAAATTTTTACAGTAACACAGTGGTTGTGTACCTGTGATCCTGCAGTTTTCAAATGTGACATTTTCACAATACCATGCAAGATATTCCCCTTTTACAACGCTGTTGCGTATCATTACGTTTTTTGCGTGCCAAAAGGCATCCTTCGTATCGAGAGTACAGCCATCAAACACGGAATTCTGAATATACTGGAAAGAATATTTCCCCTTCAACTCTACATTGTTAAAGTCCAGATGCCCGGAACGCATCATAAAATATTCGCTCTGCACCGTACAGTCTTTCATTTCCATATCCTGTACTGACCACCCAAATTCCGGCGAAATAATATCGCATCCCCTCATTTTTACTCTGCTGCATTCCCGCAGTGCCTTGATCCCATGAAGCTTTGTATCTGCAATTTCAATATTTGTGGAATACCACAACGCCGCACGGCAAAGCTCTGTCATTTCCGAATCCGCAATGGTAAGTCCATTGTCATGCCAAAACGGATACCGAAGATTGAAAAAGCAATGGGAAACTCGGATGTCTTCACTTTCCTTCAAGGCACTCTCACCGTCCGCCGGCCCGTCAAAGGCACAGTCTTTCAGGGCGATACTCCTGCTTGCATATAAAGCCCGTTCCATGTCAAAAGTCTGGTTTTCAATCGTTTTCATCCTATAAACTCCTTCCATTTCTATCATTTCTTTTGCGATTTTTCCATTTTATAAATCAGATAATCGAGACAGTCTATCCGTTTCTGTTCTTTATGCAGGTCATCCAGCAAAGACCGCCTGTGCGTTGCTAAAAGTTTCAGCCCTTCTGTTATCTTTTCTTCATGGATATCTTCTACAAACGCTGTAATGGTATCCCGGTCAGATCCCCGCCTCCACTAAATTCCGGATAATAGCCTCATCATTATTTTCACTGTCCATCGTCCCATCTCTTTTCTTACTTATTGTCACTGCTCCACACTGCCTATCAGAACCATTTTCGTATCCCAGCCCTCCAATGCCGGGTTATTCTCTATGGCTTCCCTGAATTCCTCAGTATCAACAAAATAACCCACCCTTGTATATTCACCGCTTACCTCCGCATCTCCATAAAAAAGAACAATGCGGTTCGGCTCAGAATAGTAAACCTCTCCTGCTTTTTCCGAAGTGACTGTCTCCGCACCGGAAGGGATTTCATATCTCGAAGGGATATCATAATACTGCATGACTTCCCAGTTCTCATAGTCGTCATAGTGATAGATCGGCAGCCTCCAATTCGCCGTTCCCACATGTCCCGCGATCGCCGCTGCAGTTTCATTATCATAGAGGTGCAGGATAAACGGCTCGCCATCATCCTAACCCCAAAAAATATTCTGCTCATACGTTATCCCAATAGAAAAGGATTTCGCTATTTCATCTATGCAAGCTACCAATAGATCCGCATAATTTATCCATAATACAAAATTTACCGCATTTTCATTCCAACGTCCATTCAACTTAATACCATTCAAAATTTTTACCGTATCCTTTAACCTATCCTTGACAGTTGAAAGTTTGTACCACTAAGAAGCCAGAGAATCCCAATGTTCTTCT